>NZ_JBZFLK010000008.1:0-298738 GCF_058448985.1 Pseudonocardia sp. DxW
ATGGATGGCGTAGGAACCTCCATCGTCGGGAGACCTCGACGTCTATCTGCGGACCGACGCGCCCGGCCGACCTACACCGTCATCTGGGAAGAGCCGGCAAAGATCGTGATCTCGGGCGTCATGAAGCTCGCCGCCCGGCACGGCGCGATCGCCTACAACCCGGTCCGGGAGGTCGCCCGGATCGACTCCGAGCCCCGCCGGCCTCCGCGCTCGCTGACCGCGGCCGAACGCACGGCCTGGCTGGATGCGGTGGAGCAGAGCACGAAGGCGCGGGACTGGGACCTGCCCGACCTGACCCGGATGATGCTGGCGACCGGGGTCCGGATCGGTGAGGCCCTGGCGGTCGGCTGGTCGGAGGTCGACCTCGACGAGGGTGTGGTGGACGTCCGTTGGCGTCTGGTCCGCCGCACCGGGGTCGGCCTGCTCCGGCTGCCCTCGACCAAGTCGGGCCGCAAGGGCGAGCGCGTGGTCCCCATCCCCTCGTGGGGGCTGACGATGTTGAAGCGCCGGCGCCTGGCGATCGGCCCGGGTGTGGAGGCGGTGTTCCCGGACTCCCTGGGCGGCTGGCGGGACCCGGCGAACGTCCGACGGGTCTGGCGCCAGGTGCGCGACGACGCCGAGCTTGACGGGCTCGTGAGTCACACGCTGCGTAAGACCGTGGCGAGCTTCCTGGACGACGCGAACGTGACCGTCCGGAAGATCAGTGACCAGCTGGGCCACTCCAAGATCAGCATGACGCAGGACCGCTACCTCGGGCGCAGGCTCACCGACCGTGAGACGGCCGAGGTCCTGGAGGGCATGTTCGACAGCGACGGGGACGGGTAAGTGGTCCCAAAGTGGTACTGCGATCTTGGTCAGATGATCAGTGCGACGCTGTGACCTGGTGATTGTGTGGGCCCCCGGGGGATCGAACCCCGAACCCGCGGATTAAAAGTCCGCTGCTCTGCCGATTGAGCTAGAGGCCCCAGAAACCACCCCGACCGACGCCGGGGCGGAACCGCCGCCGGATGATCTGTCCCCCCGGACGGTCTCGGCGATCCCGGGTCACATCGTACAGCCGGGCGGCACCGATCTCGTCAATGCGACACCTCCGGACGGGGAGGCGCCGGCTACTCGCCGCGGCTCTCGATCGCCTCGGTGAGCTCCCGCTTCCACGCCTCGCGCTCGTCCGGGTGATTGCGGCCCATGTCGGAGATGCAGTCCGCGCAGCGCCCGACGATCGTCAGAAGCGCCCCGGTGGAGCAACGGACACAGCTGACCGGCTCGGCGACCGCGTCCAGCGGGTCGGGGAGATCCTCGGTGCGCTCGACCACGTCGGTAGTCACTCGGCAACGGTAGCGGACACCCGACCCGGTGGATCCGGGCCACGACGGCGTGGCGGATCCGGCCCGAAAGTCCGGTTCGGCGCACCATCGGGGCATGAGGTTCCGACGTACGACCACCCGGCTCGCGATGCTCGGCGCGGCCGCGCTCCTCGTCACCGCCTGCGGCGGCAACGGGAACGGCGACGACCAGCAGGCCGAGGTCACGGCCGGGCAGACCGTCCAGGTCTCCGCCACGTTCGCCGAGGGCGGCGAGGGTCCCGCCTACACCTACGACACCGAGCTCGTCCCGGTGGGCGCGACCGTCGAGGTGACGAGCGAGGAGAGCGAGGGCTCGACGACGACCACGCTGCGGGTGACCGGCCTCCAGCCGAACCGCACGTACGGCTCGCACGCGCACACCCAGGCGTGCACGCCCGAGGACGGCGCCGACGCCGGCCCGCACTACCAGTTCTCCGAGGACCCGGTCACGCCGAGCGTCGACCCGGCGTACGCGAACCCGCAGAACGAGATCTGGCTCGATGTCACCACCGACGGGACCGGTGCCGGCGAGTCGACGAGCACCGTCCCGTGGACCTTCCCGGACGACCGCCGCGCGGAGTCGGTGATCCTGCACGAGGAGCCCACCGCGACCCACGCCGGGCACGCCGGCACCGCCGGTGGCCGCCCGGGCTGCGTGACCGTCGACTTCTGATCCGTCCCCCGTCGGCGGGCGGGGCGCGACGCGCGGGACGCACCTGGGACAATCGTCGGTGTGACCGTGCAGTACGCCCCCGCCCGTCGCGGACGCGTGCTGCCACCGTTGCGGATCGGCCCCTACGCGGTCGACACGCCGGTGGTGCTCGCACCGATGGCCGGTATCACGAACGCCGGCTTCCGCCGTCTGTGCCGGGAGCAGGGCGCCGGCTACTACGTCTGCGAGATGATCACCGCCCGCGGGCTGGTGGAGAAGAACCCGCTCACCTTCCGCATGATCGCCTTCGACGGCGACGAGCACCCCCGTTCGATGCAGCTCTACGGCGTCGATCCGGCGTCGATGCGCCGGGCCGCCGAGATGATCGTCGAGCGCGATCTCGCCGACCACATCGACATGAACTTCGGCTGCCCGGTCCCGAAGGTCACCCGTCGCGGCGGCGGCGCCGCGCTGCCGTTCAAGCGGAAGCTGTTCGAGCGGATCGTGCGGGCCGCGGTCGAGGGGGCGGGCGACCGGCCGGTCACCGTCAAGATGCGGATCGGCATCGACGACGAGCACCACACCCACCTCGAGGCCGCCCGGATCGCGGTCGACTCGGGCGCGGTCGCCGTCGCACTGCACGCCCGCACCGCGTCCCAGCGGTACTCCGGCGCCGCCGACTGGAGCGCGATCGCCCGGCTGCGCGAGGCCGTGCCGGCGCACGTCCCGGTGCTCGGCAACGGCGACATCTTCTCCGCGCAGGACGCGCTGGACATGGTCGCGCGCACCGGGTGCGACGGCGTCGTGGTCGGCCGGGGCTGCCTGGGTCGGCCGTGGCTGTTCGGCGACCTGGAAGCGGCGTTCGCCGGGCGCGAGCTGCCCGCCCCGCCGAACCTCGGCCAGGTCGCGGCGACGCTGCGCCGGCACGCCGTGCTGCTCTGCGAGCACATGGGCGACCACAAGGGCATCCGCGACGTCCGCAAGCACGTCGCCTGGTACCTCAAGGGCTTCCCGGTCGGCTCGGACCTGCGCCGCAGCCTGGGCATGGTCACCTCGATCGGGCATCTCGACGACCTGCTGGCCGAGCTGGACCCGCACGAGCCCTTCCCAGCGGACGCCGACGGCCCGCGTGGCCGTCAGGGCTCCCCCGGCCGGGTGGTGCTCCCGGAGCACTGGCTCGACGACCCGGACGACCCGTCCGTCCCCTTCGGTGCGGACGTGGAGCACTCCGGCGGCTGATCATCGAGTGTCCGGGCCACCCCGGGGCGACGGGTCCGTCCCCGGGCCGGGGGAACCGGACACGCCGAACGGGTACTGAATCATCATGCGCCTCAAGCACCACAATCGTCGCACCGATAACACCGGTGATGATCGACGAGACGGGAGGTGGACGGTGACCGACACGGCCTGGACGGTGCGCAACCTGGTGCGCTCCGCACGGCGCGCGGCGCTGCCGCCCACCGACGTCGCCCCCGGTCCCGGGATCGGTGACGTCCCGCCGACGACGCCCACCGCCCGGGCCGCGCTGCACACCGCCGCCGCGGAGCGGCTCGCCGCCCACGACCGGTTCGAGCAGGCGTATCTGCACCTGCGCGAGGCGGTCCGGCTGCTGAACGGCGCCGCGGTGGTCGAGGACGAGCTGGACCGGCTGCGTCGCGAGCACGCCGAGGCGCACGAGCAGAGCCGCCGGGACAGCCTGACCGCCTCCTACAACCGGCGCTACCTGGACGAGACGCTCGCCGACCTGCTCGGCGCCGACCGGCAGGTCTGCCTGGCGCTCGCCGACATCGACCACTTCAAGCTGGTCAACGACACCCACGGGCACCCCTTCGGCGACCGGGTCCTGCAGCGGATCGTGCTCGAGCTCGGCCGGGCGCTGCCCCGGGGCGCGTTCTGCGCCCGGTACGGCGGCGAGGAGTTCGCCCTGGTGCTGCCCGGTCTCGGCCCGGACGAGGGCGTCGCGGCCTGCGAGGCGGCCCGCGAGCGGGTGGCCGCGCACGACTGGTCCGAGCTCCACCCCGAGCTGCGGATGACGATCAGCATCGGCATCGCGCACACCGGCCCCGGGGACGCGGCGGTGGACCCGCTGGTCGCCGAGGCCGACCTGCTGCTCTACACGGCCAAGCAGGCGGGCCGCAACGCCGTCGCGCACCGTGGCCCGGGCGGCCGCGTGGTGCTCGCCGGTGCGGCATCCGGACGCAGGTCGATCCCCCAACCGGACGCACACGGCGGCCGCCCCGGGCCACCGTCCCCGCTGACGGCTGAATAGACTCACCGCGCAGGATCCGGTCGTCCGCGTCCCCCGACACGGACGGCGAGCGCGCCGGGAACGGCCGCGCGAGGAGGAGGCCCGGTGCAGGACGGCGACGACGACGGCCACCGGCCCCGGCGTACCCGCCGCAGGGCCGACGCCGCCGATCCGCCGGACCAGCCCGCGGACGACCGGCCCGGGTCGCCTCCCCCCACCGGCTCCGGCCGGCAGGTGCCGCCCGGCCCCGTCCCGCCGGCCGGGGTGCGACGGGTGCGCGGTGGCCGGGTGCCCCGGCACCCCGGTGGCCCCGCACCGGGCGGTTCCCGTCCGGGTGGCCCGGTACCCACCGGGTCCGGCCCGGCCGGACCCGCCCCCACGACGCCGGCCCCCGGCATGCCCGGGCCGGTGGTGCCCGGCCGTGGCCCGGCGCGGTCCGGCCCGGCCACGCTGCCACCCGGCCTCCCCCGGGCGACCGGCACCGGCGACCACCACCCGGCGGGCGGCCCCACACCGCCTCCACCGGACAACCGCAACCCGGCGGGCGGCCCCATCCCTCCCCCACCGGACAACCGCAATCCGGCCACACCCGCACCCGGCCTCCCCCGGCCGGTCGGCACCGGCGGCCACGGTCCTGCGGGCCCCGGCCCGGCCGTCCCCACGACCGGCGCCGCCGGCCATGCCGGTCCGGCAGTCCCCGCGACCGGTGCTGCCGGCCGCCCCGGTCCGGCCGGCAGCACCGGCGGTGTGCCCGCCACCGACCGGCCGGCGGCAGCACCGACGGGACCGGCCCGCACCGGGCCCGACGACGCGCCGAACGGTGACCGCCGCGCCGCGCCGGAGCCGCCCGCCGCGCCGGGACGCGGCCCCGGACCGGAACGCGCCACTCCGGAACGCGGCGCAGGCGAACGCGGCGCAGGCGAACGTGCGGCGGAGGGCCGGAAGCCGGCCGGGAAGGCGCCCGCCCGGAGCGCCACCGACTCCCGGGAGACCCAGATCTCGGCGGTGCCCCGCCGGCTGCGCCGCCGCTACGCCGACGAGGTCGCCGACGAGCCACCCGCCGGTACGCCGGGCGGGACGGGTGCGGTGGGCGAGCCGGGCAACGCAGCGGACGCAGGCAACCCGGCCGGAGCCACCGTGACCGGCGCACCGGCGACCGGTCCGGCCGCGGCCGGACCAACAGCAGCCGGCGCAACAGCAGGCAGCGCGACAGCAGCCGGCGCGACAGCAGGCAGCGCAACAGCAGGCAGCGCAACAGCAGGCAGCGCAACAGCAGGCGGCGCGACGGAAGCGACCGGGGCCGCCCCCACCCGTCCCGACCGCCGGCGCTGGGCCCGGATCGGCGCGGCCACGGCGGCCGCGCTGGTCCTGGTCACCACCGCGTTCGGGTTCAGCGCCCGCGGCCAGGTGTACGACGGGATCCGGCCGGCCGCGGCGCTCGCCCCTGACTCCGACGCGATCCTGGACGCCGACACCCAGACCGGCGACCGGAACATCCTGGTCCTGGGCTTGCAGCCCGACCGCGCGGACACACCGGAGTCGGCCCGCACCGACACCGCGGTCCTGGTCCACCAGCCGGCGGGCGGCGGCCAGCCGGTGACCCTGTCGGTGCCCGCGACGCTCGAGGTGGCCCGGCCGCCGTGCGGCCGCTGGGACCCGGCGACCGGCAGCTACGGCGACACCGTCCCGGCCGAGTCGCGGACGGCGTTCGCGACCGCCTACGACATCGGCGGCCCGGCCTGCACCGTCGGCGTCGTGCAGCAGCTCACCGGCATCCCGGTGACCGGTGTCGTCGCACTCGACCTGGCGGGCACCCCGGAGCTGGTCGACGCCGTCGGCGGAATCCGGGTCTGCACCGAGCGCCCGGTGGTCGATCCGGTGCTCGGGCCGGTCGTCGAGGGTTCGGGATCGGTCCCGCTGGACGGCCCGCTCGCCCTCCGGTTCGCCGCCGCCGCCGCGACCGCCGACAGCTCCCCCGCGAACCGGGTGCAGCGCCAGCAGCGGGTGCTCGGCGCCGCGCTGGGCGACGCGCTCTCCACGACCTCGCTGCTCACCCCGGGGGCCGCCGGCCGGGCCGCCGAGGGTGTGTCGGCGGCGATCGTCGCCGACGGCGTCGACGCCGGGGAGATCCTGACCCTGGCCCGCGGCCTCGGCCGGGCCGGCACCGCAGGCGACGGGAGCACTCCGCTCTTCCTGGGCCTGCCGGTCTCCGAGACGCCGAACACCCGCGGGCACCTGGAGCTGCAGCGCAGCGACGCGCAGGCGCTGTTCGCCGCGCTGCGCAAGCACGAGCCGCTGCCCGAGTCGGCGACCGCGCCGGCCGCCCGGTCCGCCGCCGCCCCGGCGACCGCCGGGACGGTCGTCGACGTGGTCGACGCCACCGGCTCCCCCGGCTCGGTCGACCGGATCGCCGAGAACCTGCGGGAGCGCGGCTACGAGATCGGCGCCGTCCGCACCGGCGATCCCGCCGAGGGCGCGACGGTCCGCTACTCCCCCGACCGGACCGACGCGGCGGGCACGCTCGTCGGCGTGCTCCCCGGGGCGTGGCCCGCGCCGGACCCGACCGGCAGCGGACGGCTGGAGATCGTCGTCGGGGCGACCGGCACCGCCCCGGTGCAGGCCGTCCCGGCCGACGACGCCGACTGTTCCTGAGCGCCGCGGCGGGGCCCGGAGCCTCCGGACGTCGGACACCGTTCATCGTTGGTTCATCCGCCGAGGCTGACCGGGGTCGACACCGGCTCTAGGCTCGGGGCATGCGCGACACGTACCAGGAGCAGCTGGACGAGCTGGCGTCCGGCCTGGCGGGGATGTGCGACGACGTCGCCGCCGCCATGGACCGCGCGACCCGCTCGCTGCTCGAGGCCGATCTGCAGCTCGCCGAACAGGTCATCTCCGAGGACGTCCGGATCGACGGGGTCCGTGCGACCGCCGAGCACCGGGCGTTCGGGCTGCTCGCGCTGCAGGCCCCGGTGGCGACCGACCTGCGGGTCGTCGTCGCCGCGATCCACGGTGCGGGTGACATCGAGCGGATGGGCGATCTCGCCCTGCACGTGGCGCAGGCGGCCCGGCGGCGGCACCCGCAGTCGGTGCTGCCCGACGAGGTCAAGCCGTACTTCACCGAGATGGGCCGGGTCGGGGTGGCGCTGGCCGAGAAGGCGGGCCGGGTGATCCGGAGCCGGGACCTGGAGGCGGCGACCGAGCTGGAGGTCGACGACGACGAGATGGACGACCTCCACCAGCACATGTTCACCGTGCTGATGGACCGCAACTGGACGCACGGGGTGTCCGCCGCCGTCGACGTCGCGCTGCTCGCCCGGTTCTACGAGCGTTACGCAGATCACGCGGTGGCCGTCGCCCGGCGGATCGTCTACGTCGTCACCGGCCAGATGCCGGGCCCGCTGGCCGTCTGAGGGTCGCCGCACGGCGCGCGGGAACCCCGGCGCCCGCCGGATCGCGTTTGGCGGTGAGACGGCCGGGGCACACCTGAGCCATGGAACACGCGGGGTGTGTCGTCACCGAGGTGACCGGCACGTCGGACGAGAGCGTCGAGGAGGCGATCCGGAACGGCGTCGGCCGGGTCGGGCAGTCCCTCGAGTGGTTCGAAGTCGCCGGTGTGCGCTCCACCGTGCTCGCCTCGACCGAGCGTTTCCAGGTCGACCTGCGGGTCGGCGTCCGGATGGCCGCCTGAGCGGCCGGCACGCGCCGCCCGTTCACCGACCGTTCATCGCAGTCCCGGCGAGGCCGCCGTCCGAGCCGATCTAAGGTCGTGGGCATGCGCAGGGAGACACTCGACGACAACCTGACGCAGCTGCAGGCCATGCTCGACGAGATGGGCCCGCTGGTCGTGACGGCGTTCCGCAACGCCTCCGAGGCCCTCCTGCACAACCGTCGCCGGCTGGCCGAGCAGGTCGTCGCCCGCGACCACATCATCGACGGGCACCGGGCCGCGATCGAGCTGCTGGCCGTCGAGACGATGGCGCTGCACCAGCCGATGGTGAGCCCGCTGCGGTCGGTGATCACCGCGCTGCGCTGCTCGCAGCAGCTGGAGCGGATGGGTGACCTGGCCCGGCACGTCGCCGAGGTGGTCGTCCGGGCCGGTGACCGGCCGGCGCTGCCCGAGCAGGCCGTCGAGCTGTTCACCGAGTACGGCACGCTGGTCACCGCGCTGGGGCACAAGGCCGTCACCGTGCTCCGCACCCGCAACGTCATCCTCGCCTGCGAGCTGGAGTCCGACGACGACGCGATCGACGAGGTGCACCGCTCGGTGTTCGAGCTGATGTTCGGGCCCACCTGGGCGGCCGGCGTGCCCGCCGCGGTGGACGCCGCGCTGCTGGCCCGGTTCCACGAGCGCTACGCCGACCACTGCGTGCACCTGGCGAATCACGTCGTCTACGCGGTCACCGGGGCCACCCCGGACGAGGTCACCCTCTGACCGCCGGCACACGGGTCGGCCCCGGCGCCCCACGCGGGGCACCGGGGGCGGACGGGCCGGGGCCGGCTCAGCCGAAGCGGCCGGAGACGTAGTCCTCGGTGGCCTTCTGCGACGGCTGGGAGAAGATCGTCTTGGTCTCGTCGATCTCGACCAGCTTGCCGGGCTTGCCGGTGCCCTCGATGTTGAAGAAGCCGGTGAAGTCGCTGACCCGGGCGGCCTGCTGCATGTTGTGGGTCACGATGACGATCGTGTAGTCGTTCTTCAGCTCGTTGATCAGGTCCTCGATCGCGAGCGTGGAGATCGGGTCCAGCGCCGAGCACGGCTCGTCCATCAGCAGCACGTCCGGGCGCACCGCGATCGCGCGGGCGATGCACAGCCGCTGCTGCTGGCCGCCGGACAGGCCGGAACCGGGCTTCTCGAGGCGGTCCTTGACCTCGTTCCACAGGTTCGCGCCGCGCAGCGAGCGCTCGACGGTGTCGTCGAACTCGGCCCGCGACGCCCGGCGGTTGTTCAGCTTCATCCCCGCGATCACGTTGTCGTAGATCGACATCGTGGGGAACGGGTTCGGCCGCTGGAACACCATGCCGATCTGCCGGCGCACGCCGACCGGATCGACGTTCGCCCCGTAGAGGTCCTGGCCGTCCAGCTCGAGCCTGCCCTCGACGCGGGCGCCCGGGATGTTCTCGTGCATCCGGTTGATCGAGCGCAGGAAGGTCGACTTGCCGCAGCCGGACGGCCCGATCAGCGCGGTCACCGTCTTCGGGTTGATCGTCATGTTGACGCCCTCGACCGCGAGGAACGAGCCGTAGTAGATGTTCAGGTTCTTGGCTTCGACGCTCTTACCCATGGCGGGATGTCCTATCGGGTCTTCGGGGCGAAAAACTTCGAGATCAGCCGGGCGACGACGTTCAGCACCATCACGATGAGCATCAGCACCAGGGCCGCGGTCCACGCCCGGTCGAGGAACGGCTCACGGGGCACGCCGGGCACCGCGTAGGAGTAGTAGGAGAACACCGGCAGGGTCGCCATCCGGCCGTCGAACGGGTTGAGGTTCACCCCGGTCGCGAGGCCGACCGTGACCAGCAGCGGCGCCGTCTCGCCGATCACCCGGGCGATCGCCAGGGTGATGCCGGTGGCGATGCCGCCCGCCGTCGTCGGGATGACGACCTTGAGGATCGTCCGCCACTTCGGCACGCCCAGCGCGAACGACGCCTCGCGCAGCTCGTTCGGGACGATCTTGAGCATCTCCTCGGTGGAGCGCACCACGATCGGGATCATCAGCACGGTGAGCGCGACGGCTCCGACGAAGCCGAACCGCACGCCCGGGCCGAGCAGCAGCGCGAACAGCGCATAGGCGAACAGGCCGGCGACGATCGACGGGATGCCCGTCATGACGTCGACGAAGAAGGTGATCGCCCGGGCCAGCCGCGAGTTGTTGCCGTACTCGACCAGGTAGATGGCGGTCAGCACGCCGACCGGGATGGACATGGCCGCAGCCAGCCCGGTGATGATCAGGGTGCCCTGGATGGCGTGCAGCGCACCGCCGCCCTCGCCGACCACGCCCCGCATCGAGTTGGTGAAGAAGGTGGCGTCGAACCGCTCCCAGCCCTGGCTGACCACGGTGTAGAGCACCGAGACCAGCGGGATCATCGCGAGCAGGAACGCGCTGGTCACCACGACCGTGACCAGCCGGTCGGCGGCCTTGCGGGCACCCTCGACGACGCGTGACGCGGTGTAGGTGGCGCCCGCGTACACCACGGCGGTGAAGAACAGCCACAGCCCGACGCCGGAGCCGATCGCCAGCACCACGCCCGCCATGACGGCGGCGGTGACGGCGAGGATGCCCAGCGGCGCCCACCGCGGGAGGCTGCCCTTGCGGCGCAGGACCGCCGGTGTGGCGGAGGCGGGGGCCTCCAGCCCGGTTCCGGTCACGGGGACCTCTCCGGTGCGGTCGGGTTCGGTTCCGGTGGACATCTCAGTTCGCTCCGGAGAAGTCGCGGCGGCGCTCGACGATGTAGCGGGCGAGCATGTTGACCAGGAGGGTGATCACGAAGAGCACCAGACCGGACGCGATCAGCACGTTGACCCGCAGCCCGGACGCCTCCGGGAACTGCAGCGCGATGTTCGCCGCGATCGTCGCCGGGTTCTCGGAGCTGATCAGGTTGAAGGTGATCGCGCCGGACACGGAGAGGATCATCGCGACGGCCATCGTCTCGCCCAGTGCGCGGCCGAGGCCCAGCATGGCGCCGGAGATGATCCCGGAACGGCCGAACGGCAGGACCGCGAGCCGGATCATCTCCCAGCGGGTGGCGCCGAGCGCGAGCGCGGCCTCCTCGTGCAGCTTCGGCGCCTGCAGGAACACCTCGCGGGCGACCGCGGTGATGATCGGCAGGATCATCACCGCCAGCACCAGCCCGACGACCAGCATGGTGCGGCCGGTGGTCGACGGCGGGCCGGCGAACAGCGGGATCCAGCCGAGGTTGTCGGCGAGCCAGGTGGACAGGCCGACCGAGAGCGGCGCCAGCGTCCAGGCGCCCCACAGGCCATACACGATCGAGGGGACCGCGGCGAGCAGGTCCACGATGTAGCTGAGCCCCTGGGACAACCTGCGCGGGGCGTAGTGGCTGATGAACAGGGCCACCATGACGGCCAGCGGGGTCGCCACCACCAGCGCGATCACCGCGCTGAGCAGCGTGCCGAAGATCAGCGGGGCGACGTAGAGGACGATCCCGCCGGGCAGCTCCGACTCGGAGGCGGTGATCGCCGGGAAGGCCTCGATGAGCAGGAAGGCCGCGACCCCGGCCAGGACGACCAGGATCAGGATCCCGGCGCCCTTCGCGGAACCGGCGAAGATGCGGTCACCGAGCTGCGAGACCGGCTTCCCGGCAGGGCGCTCAGGCGGGGCGTGAGTGGTGGTCACAGTGATCCCTGGATGTGCGGACGTGCGCTGGGCAGGGTCGGAACGGCACCCGGAGCCCCGGGCCGCGCGTCCATGATGAACACCGCCCGGGGCTCCTGGCTAGATGACATACGACTCGATCTCCAGTGGTCGCAGGACCCGCTCAGCCACCGGCCGAGATGCTGTCGATCACGGGCGTGATCTCGCTGCGCAGGGTGTCCGAGAGCGGGGCGGAACCGGCGGCCTGGGCCGCGGCCTCCTGGCCCTCGGCGCTGACGACGTAGCTCAGGAACGCCTTCGCCACGTCGGCCTGCGCCTGGTCCGGGTAGGTCGGGCAGGCGATCAGGTAGGACACGAGCACCACCGGGTAGGCGCCGCCGGCGGCGGTCCGGTTGAGCTCGTAGGCGAACGAGCCGTCGCCCTGGCCCTCGACCCGCTGGGACTCCTCGAAGATCTGCGCGGCGGCCTCGGCGGTCGGCGCCACGTCCTGGTCACCCAGCTTGACGTTCGCCTGGCCCAGGTCGCCCGCCTGCGAGGCGTCGGCGTAGCCGATGGTGCCGTTGCCCGCGTTCACCGCACCGATCACACCGGAGGTGCCCTGGGCGGCCTCGCCGCCCTGGATCGGCCAGTTGCCGTCGGCCTCGTCGGTCCAGACGTCCGGCGCGGCCTGGTTCAGGAAGTCCGTGAGGTTCTCGGTGGTGCCCGACTCGTCGGAGCGGTGCACCGGGGTGACGGCGGTGGCCGGGAGCGTGACGCCGGGATTGTCGGCGACGATCGCCGGGTCGTCCCAGGTGGTGATCTCGCCCCGGAAGATCCCGGCGATGGTGGCCGGGGAGAGGCTGAGGTCCTGCACGCCGTCGAGCTTGTAGACGATCGCGATCGGCGAGACGTAGTTCGGGATCTCGATGACCGAGCCGCCGCAGCGCTGGCGGGCCTCGTCCAGCTGCTCATCGTGGAGGTAGGCGTCCGAGCCGGCGAACTGCACACCGCCCTGGATGAACTGGGTGCGGCCGCCGCCGGAGCCGACCGGGTCGTAGTTCACGGTCGCGTCCGGGTTGGCGTCGCCGAACCCGGCGATCCACGCCTGCATCGCGGCCTGCTGGGAGCTCGCACCGGCGCCCGAGATCGTGCCGGAGAGGCCCTCGGCCTCGGCCGCACCGCCGCCCTCGTTCGCCGCGCCACAGCCGGCGACGAACAGCGCACATGTGGTGGCGAGGCCGACGGCCGCCAAGCGCGCCCGGGGCGCGCGCCGCTTCGTCTTCACTGCAGGTTCCTCCGTGGTCGGCTGGTGCCGTTCGGGATGACGGCCCGGGGTGGCCGTCCGAGCGCAGACGCTAGGAGCCGCCGTTGGACGCAGGACCCACGGAAGATGAACGTGGAATGAACAGGACCGCCGGTCGGGGGATCCGTGTCACACGATCGACGAGCGGCGACCGGACGATGATCACTACCGGGTGTAGTTGACGTCGGCGGCGTGCACCCCGAAGGCGAGCCGCTCGTAGACCCGGACGGCGGGGGCGTTGTCCGCCTCGACGTAGAGCAGCACCGTGCCGAGCCCGCGATCGCGCAGGTGGTGCAGCCCGGCCAGGGTCAGCACCCGGCCCAGGCCGCGGCCGTGCGCGGCCGGGTCGACGCCGAGCACGTAGACCTCGCCCATCGCGGGCTCGTCGCCCGTGGCGGGATGCACCTTGGTCCAGTGGTAGCCCAGCAGCGTGCCGGACGGGTCGGTGGCCAGCAGGAACCCGTCGGCGTCGAACCAGTCCTCGGCCTGCCGGGCGGCGAGCTCCTCGCCGGTCCACCCGCCCTGCTCGGGATGCCAGTCGAAGGCGGCGTTGTTGACCCGCAGGAACTCGGCGTCGTCCCGGCCGGGGACGAACGAGCGGAGGGTGACGCCGTCGGGGAGCTCCACCTCGGGCAGCGCCGGGGCGTCCGGCCCGGCCAACGGGCGGCGCATCTGCCACAGCACCCGGTCCCGGCGGTAGCCGCGGGCCGCGGCGAGCGCCTTCGCGGCGTCCAGGTCGCCGTGCGCCCACACGTGCGGATCGGGCGTCGCCGTCTCCAGCGCCGCGACCAGGGCGCTGCCGATCCCGCGCCGGCGCCGGTCCGGGTGCACCGCCAGCTCGGCGTACCCGCCGTCGAGCTGGGCGTACCCGCCGACCGCGACGTCTCCGGCACCGCCGGTGCCGGAGACCAGGTGCAGCACCCCGTCCGCGGTCGCGCCGGGGCGCAGGTTGCGGAGGAACGCCTCGGACAGCGGCTCCGCGCCGTCCGCGCGCGATGCGGCGGCGAGCAGTTCGTGCACCGCGGCGGCGGTGTCGGCGTCGAGTCGGGTGAGCACCTGCGGATCCACGGGCCGGACCCTAGTGCCCACCCGATCGACGGCGTCGGCGTCGGTCAGCGCGAGGAGAGCGCCCCCGGGGTGGTCCGGCCCGGGGGGGTCGGACGGGCCGCCCCGGGGAGGCGACGGTCGGCGGGTTCGGGATCGGTCTCGTCCTCCGGGTCCGGCGGGGCGGTGAGACCGCCGCGGGACGGCCGGACGAACTTGTAGCCGACGTTGCGCACGGTGCCGATCATCTGCTCGTGCTCACCGCCGAGCTTGGCCCGCAACCGCCGTACGTGGACGTCGACCGTCCGGGTGCCACCGAAGAAGTCGTACCCCCAGACCTCCTGCAGCAGCTGGGCCCGGGTGAACACCCGGCCCGCGTGCTGCGCGAGGTACTTGAGCAGCTCGAACTCCTTGTACGTGAGCTCGAGCAGGCGGCCCTTGAGCCGGGCCGAGTAGGTGGCCTCGTCGATGACCAGCTCGCCGAGCACCAGCGCACCGCCACCGGATGCGGACTCCGCGCCGGGCCGCGAACGCAGCAGCCGCAGCCGGGCGTCCACCTCGGCGGGCCCGGTGTCCGGCAGCAGAATCTCGTCCACCACCCACTCGCCGGAGACCGCCACCAGACCGCCCTCGTTGAGGACGGCGATGACAGGGACGTCGGTTCCCGTACTGCCGAGCAACCGGCACAGGCTCCGGGCCGCCACCAGGTCACTGCGGGCGTCGACGAGGACCGCGTCGTGCGGTCCGGCGTCGAGCAGTGCGGCCACCTCGGGGGCCGCGGTCCGCACGTTGTGCGGGAGCAGGGACAGGGCAGGCAGCACGGCGGCCGCGTCGGGAGCCGTGGTCAGCAGGAGCAGTTCCATGGACTCCTCCTCTCGCGCGATACGTGGACGATACCGCCACGTCACGCGCTGGTCAGCCGGATCGCGATCAGCCTCACGCCCGCCGGGTGTATCGATCCACCCGGACCGGCCTACCGGACCTGTCCGGAAGGTGAGGTCGGGGGTCGGGCGCGGGCACGGAGCGTCAGGTCTCTACCGTTCTGGGGTCCCGAACCCGCCACAGGGAGGCACCGCCCGTGGGAGGCACCGTGAAGCGGGCGCTCGCCGCCGTGCTGGCCGTGGCCGCCGTGCTCGTGCTGGCCGATCTCGGTACCGGCGCCGCGGCGGAGTCCGGCATCGCCCGGCAGATGCGCGACACCCTCGACCTGCCGGAGGACCCGGCCGTGCGGGTGACCGGCCTCTCCTTCCTGGCCCAGGCGGTGACCGGCCGCTACGGCAAGGTCGAGGTGAGCATGGATCGGGTGCCGATCGGCCCGCTGCGCACCCCGGAGGTGCGCGCGGAGCTCTACGGCGTGCGCGCCCCGCTGTCCGCGCTGGTCGGCTCCGGCCCCGCCGAGTTCCGCGCGGCCGCCGCCGAGGGGGCCGTCCGGATCAGCCCGAACGACGTCCGGCGGATGGTCGTCGCGGCCGGCGGGCCGGCAGCCGCGGTCGAGCGGCTGACCGTCGAGGAGGTCGACGCGAACGCGATCGACTCCGCGATCCGGGCCGGCGCCGACCCGACCCTGCGCGGCACCGACCCGCGCACCGCCGCCCGGTTCGTCGCCGAGCTGCCGGTGGACGGCTCGGACACCCGGGTGGGCGTGCTGAGCGCGCTCGTCGTCACCGACGGCGTGCTGCGGATCGTGCCGCGCGACGTCCGGGAGATGGACACGAACGAGCCCGTCCCGGCCGCGGTGCGCGACTCGCTGCTGCGCGCGCTGGCCGTCGAGCTCGATCCCGGGACGCTCCCGCTGGGCGTCACGCCGACGTCGGCCTCGGTTCCGGAGTACAACGTCCTGGAGATCTCCGGGGCGGTCCGGGATCTGGACATCGGCGGGGACGGGGCCACCCGCTCCACCAGCTGACCCGGGGAGGCGCAGGTGCAGACCGGTGGACTGGTCGTCCTGATCGTGGTGCTGGCGCTGGCGACGGTGGCCGGTCTGCTGCTGCGCAACCGCTCCGGGCGGGTCCGGACGACGACGGCGGCCCGGGCGGCCGGCCCCTGCGGCTGGGAGCTGGCCGGGATCGCGCCGGACGGCAGACGCGCCCTGCTGCTGCAGCTCTCCTCGCCGGTGTGCACGCCGTGCCGGCAGACCGCGCGGTTGCTCGGCGACCTGGCGGCCGCCGATCCGGGGCTCGCGCACGTCGAGGTCGACGTGGCCGAGCGGATCGACGTGGCCCGCGCGCTGGGTGTGCTGCGCACCCCGACCACCGTCGTCTTCGACGCCGCGGGCGGCGAGATCCTGCGCGTCTCCGGGGTCCCGCGCACCGACGAGCTGACCGGCGCCCTGCCGGCCTGACCGGACACCCTCCCGCTCCGTGACGCATCGGCGGGGCGCACGGGGTGTGCGGGTCGCTCCGGGTCGGTTACGCTCGGGGTGTGAACTGGCCGCTGACCCGACGCCGCGCAGTCGATCTGTGCCGCCTCGCCGGCTGCCTCTGTCTGGACTCCTGACCCGCGTGCCCTCCCGCCGCGGCGTCCGTCGGGCGCCCGGCTGAAACCCGGTTCACCAGGAGTGTCCATGTCCGTCACGGACAACGGGCCCGCGCGCACCGAGCCCCGGCTCGATCCGCGTGGTGTCCGGTTCTCCGCCGCCCTCACCACCGTCGTCCTGGCGCTGGTGCTGGTCAGCGGCAGCGGCCTGCTCGCCATCGCGCAGGCCGTCGTCTTCGCCGTCGGCGCCGTCGCCGGGATGCGGTTCGCCCCGTACGGAGCGCTGTACCGGGTACTGCTCGCGCCGCGGCTGGGGCCGCCCACCGAGTGGGAGGACGCCGCCCCGGTCCGCTTCTCGCAGACCGTCGGGCTGGTGTTCACCGTCGTCGCCGCCGCCGGGTACCTGACCGGCCTGACCGCGCTCGGCGTCGTCGCCGCCGCGGCGGCACTCGTCGCGGCGTTCCTCAATGCGGCCTTCGGCTACTGCCTGGGCTGCGAGATGTACGGGCTGCTCGCCCGCCTGCGCGGTGGCGGCACCGCCGCCGCGCGCCCCTGACCGTCCACACCTTCACGCGACACGATTCGGGAGAGATCACACATGAGCCGCGAGGACGTCCTCGTCACCGCCGACTGGGCGGAGCAGAACCTGGAGACCGACGGGGTGGTGTTCCTCGAGGTCGACGAGGACACCACCGCCTACGACGGGGGTCACATCCCCGGCGCGGTGAAGGTCAACTGGACCGACGAGCTGCAGGACCCGGTCCGCCGCGACATCGTGACCAAGGAGCAGTTCGAGCAGCTGCTCGGCGCCAAGGGCGTCTCGAACGACGACCTGGTTGTGCTCTACGGCGGCAACAACAACTGGTTCGCCGCCTACGCCTACTGGGAGTTCAAGCTCTACGGCCACGACAAGGTCGTGCTGCTCGACGGCGGCCGCAAGAAGTGGGAGCTGGACGGCCGGACCCTGACCACCGACGTCAAGGACCGCCCGGCGACCTCCTACACCGCGAAGGAGGCCGACACCTCGATCCGCGCGTTCCGCGACGAGGTCGTCGAGGCCATCGACACGAAGAACCTGGTCGACGTCCGGTCGCCCGACGAGTTCTCCGGGAAGATCCTGGCCCCGGCCCACCTGCCGCAGGAGCAGTCGCAGCGCCCGGGGCACATCCCGTCGGCCATCAACATCCCGTGGTCGAAGGCCGCCAACGAGGACGGCACCTTCCGGTCCAACGAGGAGCTGGCCGCGCTGTACAAGGAGGCCGGCTTCGACGAGGGCCGGTCGACCATCGCCTACTGCCGGATCGGCGAGCGCTCGAGCCACACCTGGGTGGTGCTGCACGAGCTGCTCGGTCACGCGGACGTCAAGAACTACGACGGCAGCTGGACCGAGTACGGCTCGCTGATCGGCGTTCCGATCGAGCTGGGAGCGAAGTGACATGTGTGGTGCACCCGACCAGACCGTGAGCCTGCCCGCGGGCACGGACCTGGAGAAGGAGACCGTGCTGGCCGGACGCGTGGTGGCCGGGGGCGACCCGGTCGGCGGCGCGTTCGTCCGGCTGCTGGACGGCACCGGTGAGTTCACCGCCGAGGTGGTGTCGTCGGCGTCCGGGGACTTCCGGTTCTTCGCCGCCCCGGGCACCTGGACCGTCCGGGCGCTGTCGCGCTCGGGCAACGGGCAGTCCGAGCTCGTCGCCGACGGGCCGGGACTGCACCAGGCGGAGATCACCGTCGCCTGAGCTCGCGAAGGCGCGAGACGACACCGTCGCCTGAGCCTGCGAAGGCGCGCAACAGCACCGTCGCCTGAGCCTGCCTGCCGCACGGGCCTCTCCCGGGATCCGATCCCGGGAGGGGCCCGTTCGCGCTGTCAGGGCTGTTCGGCGGCGCCGAGCAGCGCCCGGCACTCCCGGTAGATCTGCCGGTACCGCTCGACGGCGCCCGCCCGGTCGCCGCGCTCGAGCAGTTCGAGGACGGCGCGGTAGCCCTCGGTCCACGGCGTCCACATGGCGCTGTCCCAGTTCAGCGCCATCATCCGCTGGGTCCGGGTCACCACGAGATCGACGTGGGTCTGCAGCTCCCGGTTGCCGCTGGCCAGGATCAGGATGGTGCTGAAGTCCGATCCGGCGGCGTTGGCGACGGTCACGTCGTGGCGGGCGAGCGCGTCCTCGAACTCGGCGAGCCGGGTGCGCAGCCGGCCCAGGTGCTCGTCGGTGATGTTCTCGATGCCCCACTCGACGCCGGCGCAGGCGAGCAGGCCCATCACGTCGAACAGGTCGACGGTGTCCTGCACGTTCAGGTCGGCGATGCGCCGGGTCCGGTTCGGTGCGACGTCGACGAGCCCCTCGGCGACGAGCTGGGCGATGGCCTCCCGGACCGGGGTGATGCTGACCCCGAGCCGGGCGGCGAGCTCGGCGTCCTTGATCACGGTTCCGGGCGCGAGGGTGCCCTGGACGATCTCGCCGCGGAGCTGACGGGTGATCGCCTCGCGCCGGGTCGGCGGGATCGCGAAGGACACCGGGAAATCATGCTCTCCCGGCTCCGGCCGGTCACCCCCGGGGCCGGTGTCCGGTGCACCGGCCCCGGGGGTGCGAGGGTCGCTCACGTCGTCGCGAGTGCCTCGTGCAACCGGAACCCGCGGTACCCGTCGGCGGCGATCGCGTCGCACTGCTCGCGGTAGAAGCCGACCCCGCCGATGTAGGCCAGGAACACCCGCGGTTTGCCGGGCACGTTCGATCCCATGTACCAGGACTCGGCGGTCGGGTAGAGCGTGGTGTTGCCGACCTCCTCGACGTGGGCGATCCACTGGTCCTCCGCCTCGGTCGTCGCCTCGATCGCGGCGATCGACCGTTCGCGCAGCGAGACGATGCAGTCGGTGATCCAGTCGACGTGCTGCTCGATCGACACGATCATGTTCGACAGCACCGACGGGCTGGACGGGCCGGTGATGGTGAACAGGTTGGGGAACCCGGCGACGGCCAGTCCGAGGTAGGTGCGCGGACCCTGCGCCCACTTCTCCCGGAGCAGCACGCCGTCCCGGCCGCGGATGTCGATCGAGTCGAGTGCGCCGGTCATCGCGTCGAACCCGGTGGCGAACACGATGACGTCGAACGCGTACTCGTGCTCGGAGGTGCGCACCCCGGCCGGGGTGACCTCGATCAGCGGTGTCCGCCGCAGATCGACGAGCGAGACGTGCGGCAGGTTGAACGTCTCGTAGTAGCCGGTGTCCAGGCAGGGCCGCTTGGTGCCGAACGGGTAGGTGCTGGGGCACAGCGTCTCGGCGACCTGCGGGTCCTGGACCCGCTCCCGGATCTTCTGCCGGACGAACTCGGCGGCTGTCTCGTTGGCGGCGGCGTCGGTGAGGGTGTCGGTGTAGCCGGCCAGGATCGAGACGAGCGTGCCCTCCCGCCAGCCCGCCTCGTACTTCGCGTTCCGCTCGGCCTCGGACACCTCGTGGGCGGACTGGGTGGCGAGCTCGACCGGCACGCCGAACCCGGAGGTGCGCTGCGCCTCCCGCCAGTTGCGGTAGTCGGCCTTCATCTCGTCGATCTCGGACTGTTCCAGCGGCCGGTTCCGGGCGGCGAGCGAGTAGGCGGGGGTGCGCTGGAAGACGGTGAGCTCGGCGGCCTGCTCGGCGATGACCGGGATCGACTGGACGCCGGACGATCCGGTTCCGATCACCGCGACCCGCTTGCCGGTGAAGTCCACGCCCTCCCGTGGCCAGCGCGAGGTGTGGTAGGTCGCGCCCTGGAAGTCGGCGATCCCCGGGATGTCGATGTCCTTGGCCCGGGACAGGCAGCCGGTCGCCATGATCAGGTACTGGGCGTCGACGGACTCACCGGTGTCGGTGTCCACCCGCCACCGGCTGGTCGCCTCGTCGAAGACCGCCGAGACGACCCGGGTCCGGAAGGTGATCCCGGATCGCAGGTCGAACCGGTCGGCGACGTGCTCGATGTAGCTGAGGATCTCGGGCTGGCTGGGGTAGCGCTCGGTCCACTGCCATTCCTGTTCCAGCTCGGGTGAGAACGAGTAGGAGTAGGAGAGGCTCTCGACGTCGCAGCGGGCGCCCGGGTACCGGTTCCAGTACCAGGTGCCGCCGACACCGTCGCCGGTCTCGAACACCCGGGTGGTCAGCCCGAGCTCGCGCAACCGGTACAGCTGGTAGAGGCCGGCGAGCCCGGCACCGACGATGACGGCGTCCACGGTCCGTTCGTTGGACATGCTTGCTCCTGACGTGCGTCGTTGCAGATCGGAGTGCAGTGATCGGAGTGCAGTGATCGGAGTGCAGTGATCGGAGTGCAGTGCGGCGTGGGGAGCGCGTGCTGCCGGCCCGGTGGGCTCAGGCCGGCTGCGAGCGGCCGGCGAGGTGCTTCTCGACCTGGTCGGCGACGTAGTCGAGGCCGGCGGCCGAGCCGGGCAGGACGTTGACGAAGGTGAAGAAGCCGTGCATCTGGCCCTCGAAGCGGCGGCTCTGCACCGGGACGCCCGCGGCGCGCAGCTTCTCGGCGTAGGCCTCGCCCTCGTCGCGCAGCACGTCGTGCTCGGCGGTGAGCACGACGGCGGGCGGCAGGCCGGACAGATCGGCGGCCCGCAGCGGCGACGCGTCGGGCCGGGACCGGCCGGCGGTGTCCGGGGCGTAGTGGTCCCAGAACCAGATCATCGAGTCGCGGCTGAGCATCAGCTGGTTGGCCGGGTCGGTGTAGCTGGCGTTGTCGACGTCGGCGTCGGTCACCGGGTAGACCAGCACCTGCAGCGAGATCTCCGGCCCGCCCTCGGCCTTCGCCCGCTGCGCCATGATCGCGGCGAGGTTCCCGCCGGCGCTGTCCCCGGCGACGATCAGCGGCAGCTGCAGGCCGCGGGCCGCGAGGTGGTCGACGGTCCAGCGCAGCGCGGCCCAGGAGTCCTCGGCCGCGGTCGGGTAGCGGTGTTCGGGCGCCAGCCGGTAGTCGACCAGCACGACGGCGGCGCCGGTGCGCGCCACGAGGTTCCGCCCGAGCGTCTCGAACTCGTCGAGCGAGCCGATCACCCAGCCGCCGCCGTGGTAGTAGACGATGACCGCCCGCGGGTCCTCGGGCAGCAGCAGCCGGACGCCGATGCTGCCGCCGTCGACCGGGACGGTCTCGTCGATCCGCTGCGCGACCTCGGGGCCGGGGCCGTACATGTCCCGCAGCATGCCGCCGAGCTCGCGGGCCTCGGCCGGGGTCATCTCGTGCAGCGGCTTGGCCCCGCTCTCCGCCATCTGGGCCAGGAATCCTGCCGTCGCGTCGTCGAGCGCCATGGTTTCACCTCGTTGTGAATGTGGGGTCTTACAGGTCCGGATCGGATAGCCGCGCCGAAGGGCGGAACCACAAGATACGAACGCGTCAGCGAGTTACATCACATCCGAACGAGTGAATAATGCATCCTGCATGCTGCATCAAGATCATCGGGTCAGGAGGCGGCGGAGCGCCCGGCACGGTACCCCTGGACCATCCCCCGGAGGTTGGACGTGCCGCTCTGCGCCGAGAACCCCATGTCGTCGCGGGCGGTCGCGTTGCCCACCGCCCAGAGCCCGGGGATCGGCCCGCCGGACCAGCGGAGCACCCGCGCGCAGGTGTCCACCTCGAGCCCGGCCGAGCCGAGCCCGGCCTGGACCCGGGCCAGCCGGGCGGCGTGGAACGGCGGCCGCACGATCGGCCCCAGCGTGGGGTTCGGGCCGGTGCCGGAGGCGGCGAGCCGGCTCATCCACAGCGTCCAGGGCCGCTCGCCGCGGCCGAAGGCGTCGTCCCGGCCGCGGGCGCAGGCCGCGTTGTAGCCGGCCACCGTGGCGGCGAGCCCGGCGGCGTCGATGCCCGCGCGCCGGGCGAGCTCCTCGACCGACGGCGCGCTGACGACCCGGCCCGGATCGACCTGCACGACACCGCGTTCGGCGAGATCGTGGTCGTAGACGAGCCAGGCGGGCCAGTTCGGCAGCCGCTGCGACGCCCCGTCCAGGTGATGCAGCGCGGCGTTGATCGCGGGATAGAAGCTCTCGTCGGCGAACCGCGCACCCTGCGCGTTCACGATGATCTCGTGCGGGTGCACCACCCAGTGCGTGCGGTAGCGGGGCCCGCCGTCCTCGTCGGGCTCACCGGTCGGGAAGCCCACCTGCACGGTGTTGCGGGCCGCCGGGAGCGCCCGGATCGACGCCCCGAGCGCGGCGGCCATGCCGAGATGGTCCCCGGTGATCCCGGGCGGGGAGCCGGTCCCGTGGTCGTCGCGCACGCCCTCGAACCGGTGCACCAGCTCCCGGTTGCGGTCGTAGGCGCCGGTCGCCAGCACGACGCCGAGCCGGGCGGTGATCTCCCGGCCGTCGTCGAGGACGACCCCGGTCACCGCACCGTCGCGGCTGCGCAGCCCGGTGACCCGCGCCCCGGTCCTCACCTGCGCGCCGGCCCCGAGCGCGGCACGCAGGAAGTAGCCGGCCAGGGCCTGCCCGGTCACCAGCTCGGCCGCCGGCGTGGTGCCGCCGCCGTCGCCACCCATGCTCCAGACGGCGGTCCGCCGCAGCCGGCCGGCCCACCCGCCGAGCGCGTCCGCCGGTAGCGGGACCGGTTCGAGGTAGCGCCCCTCGGCCGTGGAGTGCGCTGCGTCCGGGTGGTAGTAGTCGGGCAGGTCGCGGAGCACCCGCAGCTCCAGGCCCCGGGCGGTGAACAGGTCGAGCGCCTCGTCGGCCGCGCCGAGCAGCGCCCTGGTCCGGGCCGGGTCGTTGTGCCCGCCGGCCACCGCGTCGATGTAGCGGGCGCCGTCCTCGGCGGTGTCGGCGATGCCCAGCGCGGCGGCCCAGCGGTTCCCGGGGATCCAGATCTGGCCGCCCGAGACGGCGGTGACCCCGCCGACGACGTCGGTGCGCTCCAGCACCAGGGTGCGGGCCCCGGCGTCGGCCGCCGCCGCGGCCGCGGCGCAACCGCCGATCCCCGAACCGACGCAGATCAGGTCGTACTCGCTGTGCACAGGGCCTCCGGTCGCGGGCCACCCGCTCGCCGACGTCGAACCACCAATAGACCACACGGCGCGCACCCGCGGGGAGGGCCGGACGCCCGCCCCGGCGGCCCGGCGGGTCCCGCACCGGCGGGCCGGTAGGCTGGCGCGTCGTGCACTGGTTCTCCACCGGGCTGCTGATCGCCCTGTCCGCGGGGACCGCCGCCTGGGCCGGGTGGCTGCTCCGGCGCCTGTTCGTCGTCGAGCCCGCCGCCCCCGAGCCCGGGCGCACGGACCGTCCCGTCCCGGACGACGCCGATGACGACCACCACCACACCGAGGAGCGCGACTCGTGACCGACCCCGACGACGAGCAGCTGCAGACCACCATCACCGGCCCCGCCAACGCCGCCCCGGACTCGCCGCAGCGCAACCGGCCGCAGTGGCCGGACCTGCCGGTCGACGATGACACCGCGAACCTGCGCGAGGGCCCCGACCTGAACGAGGCCTGCCTGGGCCTGCTGCCGCTGGTCGGCACCTGGCGGGGCACCGGCGAGGTCGTCTACCCGACGATCGACGGCCCGTTCCACTTCGGACAGCAGATCACCTTCGCGCACGACGGCCGCCCGTTCCTGTCCTACGAGTCGCGGTCCTGGCTGCTCGACCCGGACGGCGGGATCATCCGGCAGGCCGCCCGCGAGACCGGCTTCTGGCGCCCGCAGCCGGACGGCTCGGTCGAGGTGCTGATCGCCCACAACACCGGGATCGTCGAGCTCTACTACGGGCCGAAGGGCGACATGCGGTCCTGGGAGATCGAGACCGACGCGATCGCCCGCACCCCGTCGGCCAAGGAGGTCACCGGGGCGAAGCGGCTCTACGGCCTGGTGAACCAGGGCGATCTCGCCTACGTCGACGAGCGGGCGATGGTCGGCCAGCCGATGCAGCCGCACATCTCGGCGCTGCTGCACCGCGTGGTCGGCTAGGTGGAGGGCGCGACCGCCCGTCCGTGCGGGAGCCGGGCACTGCTGTTCGAGGTGCGGACCGCCGCCGAGGTGGCCGCGATCGTCGACGCCGTGCGGGCCGCCCGGCTGCCGGAGGTGACCGAGCTCGTGCCCGCCGCCCGGACCGTCCTCGTGGAGGTCTCCGCCGGGGCCGGCCTGGACCGGGTGCGGGCCGCCGTCGCCGACGCCGACCCGCGCGACGGGGCCGGTGGCACCGGTGTGCTGCACACGATCCCGGTCTCCTACGACGGCGCCGATCTCGATCTCGTCGCGGACACCGCGGGGATCTCCCGGGACGAGGTGGTCGCGCTGCACAGCGGCGCCGAGTACACGGTGGACTTCTGCGGTTTCGCCCCCGGGTTCGGCTACCTGTCCGGGCTGCCCGGGCCGTTGCAGCAGCCGCGGCTGGAGAGCTCGCGGACCGCGGTGCCGGCCGGCTCGGTCGGGATCGCCGAGGTCTACAGCTGCGTGTACCCGCGCCGCTCCCCCGGCGGCTGGCGGCTGATCGGCCGCACCGACACCGTCCTGTTCGATCCGGCGGCGGACCGGCCCGCGCTGTTCACCCCGGGCGACCGCGTGCGGTTCGAGGCCCGATGAGCGGGCTGGAGGTCCTCGCCGCCGGACTGCAGGCGCTGGTCACCGACCGCGGACGGCCCGGCAACGCGCACCTGGGCGTGCCGCCGTCCGGCGCGCTCGACCGACCCGCCTACGAGCTCGGGAACCGCCTGGTCGGCAACGACGACGGCGCCGCCGGGCTGGAGCTGCTGGGCGGGCGGCTGCGGCTGCGCGCCCACGGCGGCCGCGTCGTCGCGGTGACCGGAGCGCCGGCGCCGGTCCGGGTGGACGGCAGGCCCGCGGCGTCGCACACCGCGGTCCACCTCCGCGACGGCGCCGTGCTCGACGTCGGGGGCCCGGTCGGGGGCCTGCGCCTGTACCTCGCGGTGGCGGGCGGGCTCGACGTGCCCGCGGTGCTGGGCAGCCGGAGCACCGACCTGCTGTCCGGGCTCGGTCCGGCCGCGCTCGCCGACGGTGACCTGCTGCCGGTCGGCGGCCGGACCGGTGGGCTGCCGGTCGGAGGGCCGGTCCCGGTGTCGGTGCCGCGGCCGGCGATCCGGCTGCGCGCCCGGCTCGGCCCCCGCGACGACTGGTTCGCCGACCCGCGGGACGCGCTGATCCGTCCGGTGTGGACGGTGTCGCAGGACGGCAACCGGATCGGGGTGCGACTGGACGGGCCGCCACCGGCGCGGCACCCGGACACCAGGGACCGCGAGCTGCGCAGCGAGGGCATGGTGACCGGTGCGGTCCAGGCCCCGCCGGACGGGCCGCCGGTGGTCTTCCTGGCCGACCACCCGACCACCGGGGGCTACCCGGTGATCGCGGTCGTCGAGCCGGACGACCTGCCGCTGCTGGCCCAGGCGGCGCCCGGGACCAGGGTCCGGTTCACCGTGCTCGGCTGAGACCGTGCCGGGGCGGGTGAGCGCGCGGCCGCGTTCCGCGGAACGCGGCGTGACCGGCCCGGATCGTGGCGAGCCCCCGCGAGGCGCGGCCGATCAGCGTCCGGCGTCCTCGCCGTCCAGGATCGTCCGGACGTCGGCCGGCGCCATCCCGGAGAGCCGTCCGATCTGCGCCGGATCGAGGCCGCACTCGTTCAGGTGCCGGACGGCGCCGGCCAGCTCGTCGCGGCGGCGGCGCAGGACGTCGCCGAGCTCCTCGATGCGGTGCTGCGAGTCGTCGAGGGTGCGGGTGGCGTCGAGCGCGCGCACCGGGTCGGCCAGCAGCACCGCGAGCAGCCGGTCCCGGGCGTCGTCGTCGCCGGGCGGGGACGGCACCACCGCCAGCGGGAGCTCCTGCTGCTCACCCGGCACCGGATCCGGGCCGGTCGGCTCGGTCTCGCCGCGGCGCATCCGCGCCCGCTGGACCGCGCGTGCCACGAGGGCCTGCTGGACGGCCCGGGAGACCGGCTCGGACAGCGGTGGCGGTGCGGGCCGGGCCGGCTGCGCCGAGGCCGCGTCCCGGCCCGTCGGTGCGGGGGATGCGGTGCCCGGCGACCCGCCGCTGGGCAGGTCCTCCTGCGCGGGCACGGTGCGCTCGGCGGACCAGGGCGGCAGCGGCGCCGCGGGGTGGTCGGCGGGCGGGGGGACGACGTCCGAGCGAGGCTCGGGGTTGTCGGGCGCCGGGTCGCTGACCTCCGGGGCGCCCGCCTGACCGCTGCTCGCCGGATCGCTTGCCGGGCCGCTGCCTCCCGGGTCGCCTGCCGGTCCGCTGCTCGCCGGGTCGCTGCTCCCGGGGCCGGGGGCCGACGTGCCGGCGGCGGCCGGGTCGGGGTGCTCGTCGGCGATGTGCAGGTGCGCGACCGGGACGGCCGGGCCGGTGGTCCCGCCCGGCCCCGAGGCATCCGCCACCGGAGCACCCGCGGCGTCCGTCGCGGTGGCGCCGTCCGGCCGGTCGATGGCGGACCGGTCGTCGGTCACCGGATCCGCGTCCTCGGCGCCCGGCTGCACCGGGCCGCGCGTGCGGGCCCGGGTCGCCGAGCCGGGCCGCTCGTCGGCGGGGGCGAGGAGCTCGTCGAGCGGGCCGCCACGGTCCGACTCCCGGGCGTGCCGGCCCGGGGCGCCGGTCGCGGACCGCCGGGCACCGGCGGGGACCGACCCACCGGGGCGGACCGGCAGGCCCGGCAGCGGGCCCGTGTCCACGCCCGGGTCCCGCTCCGCGTACGCCCCGGCACCCCGCTCGCCAGAGGCCCCGGCAACGCCGGCGGCCCCGGCAGCGATGGCCCCGGCAGCCGGTGAGGCGACGGGCTCGGCGCGCCGCTCCGCGGCAGGCTCGCTGTGTCGCTCCGCGGCAGGCTCGACGTGCCGCTCCGCGACGGCGCCGACGTGTCGCTCCGCGACGGCGCCGACGTGTCGCTCCGCGACGATGTCCGCGACGGTCCGCGGACGCGCCGGAGGCAGCGGATCGGCCGGGCCACCGGCCGACTCCCCGGTCCAGTCCTCGGCACACGGCTGCGGGCCGGCGATGTCCGGCGGCGCGACGGGCAGCGGCGCCGGGCCGCTGCGGGCCCGCCACACACCCCAGAGGACCAGGACCACGAGCACTGCCGCCCCCAGCGCCGCGAGGAGCGCGAGGGGCGGAACCGTGACCGAGCCGAGCTGCATGGGACCGGACCCTAAAGGGGCCCGGGCCCGTGCGCGTGCAACCTCAGGTGCTGCGCGTCCCCGACGAGGGCTGCGCCGCAGTCGGCCGACCGGAGTCCGCGGAACCGTTCGTGCCGCTGTGCGGCCCGGCCGACTGGCCGTTGGCCGGGCGTCCGCCGGCCTCGTCCGCGGACTCGGATCCGCCACCGCCGGCCGTCTGACCGTTGCCGGCCTGGCCGGAGCCGTTCCGGCGCGGCTCCTGGTCGCCGTGACCGCTGCCCCGACCGGCTGCCGGGTTGGCGGTGGTCGGCGGCTCGGCAGCCGACCCGGACCTCGTCTGCTTGGCCTTCTCGTCGTCCGCGGAGGGCTTGTCCGAACCATCCGATGGGGTGTCACCGGAACGGCGGACGGCCCCGACCGCGACGGTCTTCTCGGCGTCGCTCTCCGATCCGGTCTGCTTCCCGTCCTGGCGCGGCACCGCGGACGTCGCGGGCTCCGCCGGACGGGCGTCGGACGCCGGACGGAACAGCTCGGCGGGCTGGGGCTCGTGCTCCTCGCCACCGGGGCGCACCGCGGTGGTCCGCTCGGCGCCCTGCTCCGGCCCCTGCTGGCCGGGCGCGGCCGCACCGGGCCGCGGGGCCGGCGAGGGCCGCGCCCCCGCGCCGGGCCGCGGGGCCGGCTGGCCGGGGCGGGGCTGCTGCCCGGAGGCGTGACCCTGCTCCGGCCGGATCGTCTGGCTCCATCCTCCGGCCTGGCCCGGCCGGGGCTGCTGGCCGGAACCCTGCTGCCCGGCGCCCTGCTGGCCGCCAGGCTGCTGCCCGGCGCCCGGCTGCCCGGCACCCTGTCCGCCGGCCTGCTTCCCGGCACCCTGCTGCCCGCCGGCCTGCTTCCCGGCGCCCTGCGGTCCGGCGCCCTGCGGTCCGGCGCCCTGCGATCCGGCACCGCCGGCGGCCGCGGCGGCCGGCTTCGCGGCGTCCGGCTGCTGGTCGGACGAGCCGGGCCTGCCCTGCGGGCGGGCCTGCGAACCGGAGTCGTTGCGGCCGGAGCCCGGCTGCCCGGGCGCTCCGGGGCCGGGCTGCGGACGCGGGCCGGGGCGCGGCGACGCGCCGGACTCACCCTGGCCGGGGCCCTGCTGCACAGCGGCCGGGCGGGCACCGTTGACCCCGGACGGGGTCTGCGGCGTGCCAGATCCGCGACCGGCGCCCGAGGGCTGGTCCTTCTGGCCGGGCTGGGACCCGGCCGTCGCTCCCGGGCGGGCCGGCTGGGCGGCACCGTTGCGCGACTCGGGCGCACCGGTGCGGGACTCCGCCGAACCGGGCCGGGCCGCCTCGTCGGCGCCCTCGGCCTTCGCCGCGGCGGGCCGGGCCCGGTCGGATCCCGGCTTCCCGGCGCCCGCACGCAGCTCGTCCCGGCGGCGGGTCAACTCGCCGACCTCGGCGCGGAGCTTGTCACCCTGCTCGCGGGCCCGGTCGGCGTCCGCCCGGGCCCGGTCGACCTGCTTGCGCGCCTCGGCAGTGACCCGCTCGGCGTCGGCCCTGGCCTTGGCCCGGATCTCCTCGGCCTCCTCCTCCGCCTTCTGCAGGATCGCCTGTATCCGGTCGGAGAAGTGGTCGGACCCGGTGTGCCGGTCCGCCTCGTGGCCCGGGCCGGGCGGCGCCGGCGCGGGGCGCGGCGGGCCCTGCCGGGGCGGACCGGGCGGGCCGGCCGGACCCGGTGGCCCGACGAAGCCGCCGGGCGGCGGCACCGGCATCGGCGGTGGCACCGGCCGGCTGCGCAACGCGTCGATGTCGGCCCGCATCCGGCCCATCACCCGCTGCATCCCGACGATGTGCTCGTCGACCTGCCTGCGGTCGTATCCGCGGAGCACGACGTCGAACCGCGGGGAACCGCCCGGGCGGTCCGCCCCGTCTGCCGTCATCGCTCACTCCTCACAGTTCGTCCGGCGCAGTGCCGGTGAGACACCACTGCGAGGTCCACGCAACCGGCGACACCGATCCGACCCCGCCGGTCAGGGTAGCCACGGGAGCGCCGTCACGGCGAACGCCGCGACCCGCAATGATCACTCACCGGCGTGGCGTCCCCCGCGAAGGACGCTCCCGTGACACGATGCGCGGCTACCGTCCTCGCGACCGCAGCCTACCGGGCCGGAGCGAATACCATCACGGTGTGGACTCCTCGCTGAAGGGCACGCTGCACAAGCGCGGTCTCCGGATGACCCCCCAACGCCAACTCGTCCTGGACGCGGTGCGCGAACTGGGGCACGCCACGCCCGAGCAGGTGTGCACGCGTGTCCAGGCGACGGCGCCCGCCGTCAACATCACCACCGTCTACCGGACGCTGGATCTGCTCGAGGGGCTCGGCGTCGTCCGGCACGCCCATCTGGGGCACGGCGCGCCGACCTACTCCGAGTACCGGCACCGGCACGTGCACCTGGTCTGCCACCGATGCGGCCGGGTCGACGAGGCACCGGCCGAGTTGCTGTCCGGTGTGGCCGAACGCACCCTGACGGACCTGGGTTTCCACCTCGACGCGACACACGTGGCACTGTCGGGGACCTGCGCCGACTGCGCGGCGGACGAGACCGGCGAGCATCACGGCACCCAGCACGGCAGCACCCAGCACAGCAGCACCGAGCACGGCGACGCGGCCCCGGCGACACCGGGCGTCGCGAAGGGAGACCGGTGAGCACGACCGGACCGCAGACGGCACCCGAGAACGACGAGGCCCACGACGGCGCGACGGAGCCGCCGGACCCGGACGCCGCCGTCGCCGCCCATCACGGCGACCCGCCCGCGGAGCAGCGCGCGATGGCCCGCTCGGCCGCCGTCGTCGACCGCAGCCACCGGGACGTGCTGGCGGTGACCGGTGCGGAACGGCTGTCCTGGCTGCACCTGCTGCTCACCCAGCACGTGAGCGAGCTCCCGCCGGACACCGGCACCGAGGCGCTCGTCCTGGACATCCAGGGCCGGGTGCTGCACCACATGGCCGTCGCCGCCACCGGCGACACCGTGTACCTCGACACCGAGCCCGGCGAGGGCGCCCCGCTGCTGGACTACCTGCAGAAGATGGTGTTCTGGTCGAAGGTGGAGCCGCGCGACGCGACCGCGGAGCTGGCCGTGCTCACCGTCGTCGGGCCGGACGTTCCCGAGGTGCTCGAACGGGCCGGGCTGCCGGTTCCCGCGGCACCGCACGGCGTCGCCGGGCTCGACGGCGGCGGGTTCGTCCGGCGCACCCCGTGGCCGGGGAGGGACGCCGCCGACGTCGTCGTGCCGCGCGCCGAGCGCGACACCCGGTGGTCCGCGCTCACCGCGGCCGGCGCGCGGGCCGCCGGCACGATCGCGTTCGAGGCGCTGCGGGTCGAGTCCCGGGCCCCCCGGCTGCACCGGGACACCGACGACCGGACGATCCCGCACGAGGTCGGCTGGATCGGACCGGCGGTGCACCTGACGAAGGGCTGCTACCGCGGGCAGGAGACGGTCGCCCGGGTCGCCAACCTGGGCCGCCCGCCGCGCCGCCAGGTGCTGCTGCACCTCGACGCGGGCGACGAGGACCTGCCCCGCACCGGCGACCCGGTCCAGCGCGACGGCCGCGCCGTCGGGCGGATCGGCACCGTCGTCCAGCACCACGAGCTCGGCCCGATCGCGCTCGCCCTGGTGAAGCGCTCGGTCCCGGTGGACGCGGAGCTGACCGCCGGCGCCGACGACCGCGTGTCCCCCGTCACGATCGACCCGGACTCCTACGAGCCCGACCCGGACCAGCCGCCACCCGGACGGGCCGCCCGGGAGCGCACCGGGCGCGGGCCGGGGCGCCGCGGCTGACCTGCGCGGTCCGGCGTACCCCGTCCGTGGTGTACACCGGGTGAACGCCGGCCGTCGGGCCACCGCACCGGCGCGCCCACCCCTGTGACGACGACGGTGCCGCATCGCACGCCCCGGGGTGCGCAGGGTACGGTTGGACCCACGACATTGATGAGACGAGAGGGGCCGCCGGGTCGTGTCAGGTGACCGGGCCGCCCCTTCCCTGTTGTAAGGGGGACCAGCCATGGGGCGCGGACGAGCCAAGGCCAAGCAGACGAAGGTGGCCCGCGAGCTCAAGTACAGCTCCCCCGCGATGGATCTCGACGCGCTGCAGCGCGAGATCGGGAGCGGGACGGCGGTTACTACCGACAACGGCGACGAGGAGTACGGCGAGTACGCCGACCTCGCCGCCAAGTACAACGACGAGGACGACCACCCTCGCCGCTGACCCGCGCACCGGCGCCCGGTCGGGACTCCGGTTCCCCGACCGGGCGTCGTCGCGTGCGCGACCTCTCCTCACCCGCTCGCCGCTGCGAGCGCTACGCCGGACGTACCCGGCGGTTTCGCCCGACCGGCCGGATAGGGCAAGATCACCAACGCGTTCCGCGAGGGGCGCGCTCACCGGTCCCCGTTCCTGTCCGAGGTGTCCACGACATGCGCGGCAACCTCTTCGCGGTCGCCGTCAATCTCGTCGTGCTCACGGTCCGGTCCGACCAGCTGCACCTGCTGCTGATCGAGCGGGGCGAACCGCCGTTCCTCGGCGAGTGGGCCCTCCCGGGCGGTTTCGTGCGCCCCGAGGAGGACCTGGTGCACACCGCCAGCCGTCGGCTCGGCGAGGAGACCGGGGCCGCCACCGGAGACGCCGTCGTCGGCCATCTCGAGCAGCTCGCGAGCTACGCCGCCCCGGACCGCGACCCGCGCGGCCGGGTGCTGTCCGTCGGCTACCTGGCGTTCGTCCCGGACATGCCGGAGCCGACGCCCGGCGGCGGCGCCGCGAAGTCGGCGTGGTGGCCGGTCGACCGGATCCCGCCACTCGCCTTCGACCACGAACGGATCCTCGGCGACGGCGTCGAGCGGGCCCGGTCCAAGCTGGAGTACACCACGCTCGCCGCGTCGTTCTGCCCGCCCGAGTTCACCGTGTCCGACCTGCGCCGGGTCTACGAGGCCGTCTGGGACGCCTCGCTCGATCCGCGGAACTTCCAGCGGAAGGTGACCTCCACCGAGGGGTTCCTGGTCCCGACGACGACGCTGGTCACCGGCGGCCGCGGGCGGCCGCCCCGGCTGTTCCGGCGGGGCCCGGCCACCGCGCTGCACCCGCCGATGCTGCGGGAGTCGCACCGCCCGCACGAGCGGTCCGCGACGGCGCGCTGATCCCGCGCCGGCCGGTCCCGCTCAGAAGCGCGGGTGCTCCCCGCGCAGCTGCACCCGGGCGCCGATCCCGCCGGAACCGGCACCGTCGACGTCGCCGATCCGGGCGACCTCGCCGAGGATCCAGGCCGGGACGTGCCGGGCGGTGAGCACGGCGAGCGCCCGGTCGACGTCCTCCGGCGGGAGCACGGCGACCATGCCGACACCCATGTTGAACGTCTTCTCCATCTCGGCGCGGTCCACCCGGCCGCGGCTCTGGATCAGCTTGAAGACCGGGGCCGGGGTCCAGGAGCCGCGCTCCACGGTGGCGGCCAGGCCGTCCGGCAGCACCCGCTCCAGGTTCCGGGCGAGCCCGCCGCCGGTGATGTGCGAGAACGTGCGGACGCCGGTCTCGGCGGCGATCGCCAGGCAGTCCTTGGCGTAGATCCGGGTCGGGACGAGCAGCTCCTCACCGAGCGAGTGGTCGAACTCCTCCAGCTCGCCCTCCAGCGGCAGCCGGGCGATGTCGAGCAGCACGTGCCGGGCCAGCGAGTAGCCGTTGGAGTGCAGGCCGGACGACCCGAGCGCCACCAGCACGTCACCGGGGCGGACCCGCTCCGGGCGCAGCATCTTCTCGGCGTCGACCACGCCGACGCCGGTCGCGGACAGGTCGTAGCCGCCCGCGTCCATCAGGCCGGGGTGCTCGGCGGTCTCGCCGCCCAGCAGCGCGCAGCCGGCCTGCTCGCAGCCCTCGGCGATGCCGCGGACCAGGGTCGCGACCTTCTCGGGGACCAGCTTGCCGACGGCGATGTAGTCCTGCAGGAACAGCGGCTCCGCGCCGCACACCACCAGATCGTCGACGACCATCGCGACCAGGTCCTGGCCGATGGTGTCGTGCTTGTCCATCGCCTGCGCGATCGCGACCTTGGTGCCGACGCCGTCGGTGGACGCGGCGAGCACCGGCTCGCTGTACTTGCCCAACCGGGCGGCGAACAGGCCGGCGAAGCCGCCGATCCCGCCCATCACCTCGGGCCGGGTCGCCTTCTCCGCGAACGGGCGGAACTGCTCGACCGCCCGCTCCCCCGCGTCGATGTCCACCCCCGCCGATGCGTAGCTGGCGGGGCCGGGCTCGGTCGAGGGCATGGGTCGGTTCTCCAGTACGGGGATCGTGACGGGGCGTGCGCGGGGCGTGTCGCCGAGCCTACGACCGGGACAGCGCCCCACCGGCACCGTATCCGACCGACAGCGGGCCGGGCTCCGGGGCGGGCGCCGTGCGGGCCCGCTCGGCCGGTGGGATGTCCTCCAGCAGGTGCTTGCCGAGCTTCGCCTCGTCCGGCAGCGGGATCGGGTAGTCCCCGTCGAAGCAGGCGCAGCACAGCCGGGAACGCGGCTGCTCGGAGGCGGCGACCATCTGCTCCACCGAGACGTACCCGAGCGAGTCCGAGCCGATCGAGCGGCGCACGCCCTCGGTGTCGGCGCCGTTCGCGATCAGCTCGGCGCGGCTGGCGAAGTCGATGCCGTAGAAGCACGGCCAGCGCACCGGCGGCGACGCGATCCGCACGTGCACCTCCAAGGCGCCGGCCTCGCGCAGCATCCGGACCAGGGCGCGCTGGGTGTTGCCGCGCACGATCGAGTCGTCGACGACGACCAGCCGCTTCCCGCGGATGACGGTGCGCAGCGGGTTGAGCTTCAACCGGATGCCGAGCTGGCGGATGGTCTGGCTGGGCTGGATGAAGGTGCGCCCGACGTAGGCGTTCTTCACCAGCCCCTGGCCGTAGGGGATGCCGGAGCCCTGCGCGTAGCCGATCGCGGCCGGCGTGCCGGACTCCGGGACCGGGATGACCAGGTCGGCCTCGACCGGGTGCTCCTCGGCGAGCCGGCGGCCGATCTCGACCCGGGTGTCGTACACCGAGCGGCCGGCGATCTGGGTGTCCGGGCGGGCCAGGTAGACGTACTCGAACACGCAGCCCTTGGGCTCCGGCGCGGCGAAGCGCTGGCTGCGGATGCCCTCGGCGTCGATCGCGATCAGCTCGCCGGGCTCGACCTCGCGGACGAAAGAGGCGCCGACGATGTCCAGCGCGGCCGTCTCCGAGGCGACCACCCAGCCGCGCTCCAGCCGGCCCAGCACGAGCGGCCGCACACCCTGCGGATCGCGGGCGGCGAACAGGGTCGTCTCGTCGGCGAAGGCCAGCGAGAACGCCCCGCGCAGCCGCGGCAGCAGCCGCAGCGCGGCCTCGAAGATGCCGAGATCGGCGGCGCCCGCGGCGAGCAGCTCGCCGACCAGGTCGGAGTCGGTGGTGGCGCGCAGCCCGGACCGGTTGCGGTTCTCCAGCTTCGCGACGTCCTCGCGCAGCTCGGCGGTGTTGACCAGGTTCCCGTTGTGCCCCAGCGCCAGCCCGGATCCGGTGGCGGTGGTGCGGAAGGTCGGCTGGGCGTTCTCCCAGGTGGTCGCGCCGGTGGTGGAGTAGCGGCAGTGCCCGATCGCGAGGTGACCGCGCAGCGAGGACAGGGTCTGCTCGTCGAACACCTGGCTGACCAGGCCGAGATCCTTGAACACGACCATCCGCTGGCCGTCGGACACGGCGATCCCGGCGGCCTCCTGGCCGCGGTGCTGCAGCGCGTACAGGCCGTAGTACGTCATCTTCGCGACGTCCTCGCCGGGCGCCCAGACGCCGAAGACCCCGCACTCCTCGCGGGGGCCGGTCTCGTCGGGTTCGGGAGCGGGAATCGGGGTGGGGGCGGTGCTGACGTGGGTGTTCCGGACGGAACTCAACGCGGCGCTCCTCGGCTGGCGGCGTACCGGGACCAGATCGTGATCGTACGCCGCGTCAGCGGGTTCCTTCAGGTTCGGGGAGCAGGGTCACTCCGCGGTCCGTGCACCGGCAGCAGCGCCGCCACCTCGGCGGCCCGCGAACCGGACACCCGGAGCGAACCGTCGGCGACGGCGTCGCCCCAGGAGGTCCGGCCCAGCGCGAGCGCGAGCCAGGTCCGCGGATCGGTCTCGACGACGTTGGGCGGGGTGCCGCGGGTGTGCCGCGGCCCGTCGATGCACTGGACGGCGCCGAACGGCGGGACCCGCACCTCGACGCTGTGCCCCGGCGCCCGCCGCGCCAGCTCGGCCAGCGACTCCTTGACGGCGGCCCGGCGGGTGGCCCGGTCGGGTTCCGGGCCGCCGTCGAGCCAGTCGTGCAGCGGGCCGGTCACACCGAGACGGGGCCGAACCGGGCCGGCAGGGTGGCCTCCCAGGCGGCCCGGAGCTCGTCCAGCGCGAGCGTCCCGGCGGCGTCGCCGAGGTCGAGCGCGGTGCCCCCGGTCCCGCCGATCCGGACGGCCGGGACCCCGGCGTCGGCGGCCCGCGCCAGCAGGGCGTCGGCGGCGTCCGCGGCGACGGTGACCAGCACCCGGCCGGCGGACTCGGAGAACAGCGCGGTGAACGCGTCGGCGTGCACCTCGGCCAGGTCGATCCGGGCGCCGCGGCCACCGGCCAGCGCGGCCTCGACCAGGCCCTGGGCGAGCCCGCCGTCGGAGAGGTCGTGGCTGCCGGTGAGCTCGCCGTCCGCGGCGGCGGCCGCGAGCAGACCGGCGAGCCGGCGCTCGTGCTCCAGGTCGACGGCCGGCGGGTACCCGCCCAGGTGGCCGTGCACCTCGTGCGCCCACTCCGAGCCGCCGAACTCGGCGGCGGTGGAGCCGAGCAGGATCACCGCGTCGCCGTCGGCGCCGGCGAACCCGGACCCGACGGCGCGCCGGACGTCCTCGATCACGCCGAGCACGCCGACCACCGGCGTCGGGAGGATCGCGGTCGAACCGGTCTGGTTGTAGAAGCTGACGTTCCCGCCGGTGACCGGGGTGCCGAGCACCGCGCAGCCGTCCGCGATGCCGCGGATGGCCTGCTGGAACTGCCACATGACGTGCGGGTCCTCCGGCGAGCCGAAGTTCAGGCAGTCGGTGACGGCCAGCGGCACCGCGCCGGAGGTGGCGACGTTGCGGTACGCCTCGGCCAGCGCGAGCTGCGCGCCGGTGTAGGGATCGAGCGCGACGAACCGGGCGTTGCAGTCGGTGGCGACCGAGATCCCGCGGCCGGTCTCCTCGTCGACCTGCACGACACCGGCGTCGGCGCCGTGCGCGGCGACGGTGTTGCCGCGGACGTAGCGGTCGTACTGGTCGGTGACCCAGGCGCGGCTGGCCAGGTTCGGCGAGCCCGCCATCCGCAGCACCTCGGTGCGCAGCTCGGACGGGGTCTCCGGGCGCGGCAGCCGGTCCGGCAGGTCGGCGTTGAGCGCGTCCTGCTGCACCTCGTCGCGGGCGACCGGGCGCCGGTAGACCGGGCCCTCGTGGGCGACGGTGCGCGGCGGCACGTCGACCACCGTCTCGCCGCCGGAGGTGATCACCAGCCGGTCGCCCTCGGTGACCTCACCGATCACCGACGCCAGCACGTCCCACTTCGCGCAGACCGCCAGGAACGCCTCGACGTGCTCGGGCTTCACCACCGCGCACATCCGCTCCTGGGACTCCGAGGAGAGGATCTCGGCGGCGGTCATCCCGGTGGCGCGCAGCGGGACGGCGTCGAGGTCCACGCTCATCCCGCCGTCACCGGCGCTGGCCAGCTCGGAGGTGGCGCAGGACAGCCCGGCCCCGCCGAGGTCCTGGATGCCGACGACCAGCCCGGCCGCGAACAGCTCCAGGCAGCACTCGATGAGCACCTTCTCGGTGAACGGGTCGCCGACCTGCACGCTGGGGAGCTTCTTGCGGCCGGTGTTCTCCCCGAACGTCTCCGACGCCAGCACCGACACGCCGCCGATGCCGTCGAGCCCGGTCGTCGCACCGAACAGGATGATCTTGTTGCCGGTACCGGAGGCGAACGCCAGGTGCAGGTCCTCGCGCTTGAGCGCCCCCACGCAGAGCGCGTTGACCAGCGGGTTGCCCGCGTAGGACGGGTCGAACACGACCTCGCCCGCGACGTTCGGCAGGCCCAGGCAGTTCCCGTAGCCGCCGACCCCGGCGACGATCCCGGGCAGCACCCGGGCGGTGTCCTCGGCGTCGATCGGGCCGAAGCGCAACGGATCGCCGACCGCGATCGGGCGGGCACCCATCGCCATGATGTCGCGCACGATGCCGCCGACGCCGGTCGCCGCGCCCTGGTAGGGCTCCACGTAGGACGGGTGGTTGTGCGACTCGACCTTGAACGTGACGGCCCAGTCGTCGCCGATGCTCACCACGCCGGCGTTCTCGCCGATCCCGGCGAGCATCGCCGAGCGCATCTCCTCGGTCGTCGTCTCACCGAAGTAGCTCAGGTGCACCTTCGACGACTTGTACGAGCAGTGCTCGCTCCACATCACCGAGTACATGGCGAGCTCGGCGTCGGTGGGCCTGCGGCCGAGGATCTCCCGGATGCGGGCGTACTCGTCGTCCTTGAGGCCCAGCTCGCGGTAGGGCTGCGGCGCCTCCGGCGTCGCCTCGGCGTGGGAGACGGAATCGACCTGCACCTGGGACTGCGTCACGGCACCAGGGTAATCGTGGGGTCCCGGCACCCGGCCGGGCCGTGCCCGGAAGCACAGCCCGCCCGGTCAGCGCCTCAGGAACCGGCGGCCACCGTCGCCTTCAGCACCGAGGTGAACAGGCCCAGACCGTCCTCGGACGGACCGGTCAGGGTGCTGGTCGCGTGCTCCGGGTGCGGCATCAGCCCGACCACGTTCCCGGCCGCGTTGGTGACGCCGGCGATGTTGCGGGCCGAGCCGTTCGGGGCGCCGTCGCGGTAGCGGAACACCACCCGGCCCTCGCCCTCCAGCTCGTCGAGGGTGGCGGCGTCGGCCACGTACCGGCCCTCCTGCGACTTCAGCGGGACCAGCAGCTGGTCGCCGGCCGCGTAGTCGGCGGTCCACGCGGTCCGGCCGTTCTCCACGGTCAGCACCAGGTCCCGGCACAGGAAGTGCAGCCCGGCGTTGGCGACCAGCGCCCCGGGCAGCAGGTGCGCCTCGCAGAGGATCTGGAAGCCGTTGCAGATGCCGAGCACCGGCAGGCCGCGCCCGGCCGCGTCGACGACCTCGCGCATGATCGGCGCCAGCGACGCGATCGCGCCGGCCCGCAGGTAGTCGCCGTAGGAGAAGCCACCCGGGACGACGACGGCGTCCACACCGCGCAGGTCGTGGTCGCCGTGCCAGAGCGGGACGGCCTCGGCACCGGCGCGCCGGACCGCGCGGGCGGCATCGACGTCGTCGAGCGTGCCCGGGAAGGTGATCACGCCGACACGACTCACAGCCGGGTCACCGTCCAGTCCTCGATCACCGGGTTCGCCAGCAGCGAACCGGCGAGCCGGTGCAGGGTCTCGTCGTCGATCGCGTCGTCGACCTCGAGCTCGAAGTGCTTACCCTGCCGCACCCCGCTCACCCCGGAGATCCCGATCCGGCCGAGCGCCCGGGTCACCGCCTGTCCCTGGACGTCGAGGATCTCGGGCTTGGGCATCACGTCCACCACCACTCTGGCCACGGCACCAGGGTAGAGGTTCGTTCCGCGGCACTTGGTCGTCCCACGGCGAACGGGGATGACAGCCCACCGGGCCGGGCCCCACCATCGGGTATGCGGATTCTGCTGCTGGGTGGGACGGTCTTCCTCTCGCGCGCGATCGCCGAGGCCGCGCTGGCCGCCGGACATGCCGTGACCTGCGTGTCCCGCGGCGTCTCCGGCGCGCCGCCGCCGGGTGCGGCGACGGTGAAGGCGGACCGCTCCGAGCCCGGCGCGCTGGCGGCGGCGCTGGCCGGTGAGCCGTCCGGAGGCGGGTTCGACGCCGTGATCGACGTCGCGACGATGTCGGCGCCCTGGGTGCGCGACGCCCTGGACGCGCTCGCCGACCGGGCCGCGCACTGGACGTTCGTCTCGTCGATCAACGCCTACGCCGATCCGTCGGTCCGCGGCGGGACCGTCGGCCAGCCCACCCTCGGTCCGCTGCACACCCGTCCCGATCCGGACTCCGACGACCCGGAGGTCTACGGCGCCGCGAAGGTGGCGAGCGAGCAGGCCGTGCGCGAACGGGTCGGGGACCGGGCGCTGATCGTGCGCGGCGGGCTGATCTGCGGGGCCGGGGACCTGTCGGACCGGTTCGGGTACTGGGCGAACCGGTTCGCCCGGGGCGGGCGCGCCGTCGTGCCGGACGTGCCGGGGCACCCGATGCAGATCATCGACGTGCGTGACCTGGCGGAGTGGATCGTGCGGTCCGCCGAGGCCGGCGCCACCGGCGTCTTCGACGGCACCGGGCCGCGCTCCACCCTGGCCAGGGTGCTGGAACAGGTCGCCGACGCCGTCGGCGCCCCGGATCTGGACCTGGTGCGGGTGCCGGCGGAGACGCTGGTCTCCGAGGACGTCGCGATCTGGGCCGGGCCGCGGTCGCTGCCGCTGTGGCTGCCCGAGTCGCACTGGGGCATCGCCGACCGGGACGTCACCGCGACCCTGGCGGCCGGGCTCGGCGGGCGGTCGGTCGGCGAGACGGCGCGCGCCGCGCTGGACCGCGAGCGGGAGCTGGGCGTGGCCCGGCACCGCCGGTCCGGGCTCACCCCCGACGAGGAGCGGGCCGTGCTGCGGGCGCACGCCACCGGCTGATCCGGTGGCCGCTCAGCCGCCGTCGAGCACCGTGCGCAGCCGGGCGGCGAACCCGGCCGGATCGCCCGGGTAACCGAACTCGCCGCCGGCGAATCCGCCGTGGTGGCTGGGGAACAGCACGATCTCCCGGCCGAGCCGCGCGGCGAGCGCCCGCGCGGTGCGCGCGGGGAGGGTGTCCCCGGACTCCTTCCCGGCGGCGATCAGCACCCGGGTGGGCGCCGCGGCGAGCGCGGCCGCATCCGGGACGTGGGTGAGGACCGACGCCGACAGATCGGACAGCAGCGGATCGTCGCGGGAGCCGTCGTCGTCGGTGGGCAGGCCGAACGCGGCCGGATCCGGCGGCCCGGCGGCGAAGTAGTCGTCGGTGAACTCGCCGGACCAGGAGGTCAGCGCGATGAAGGCGGCCATCCCGGCGCCGTGGCCCTTCGCCTCGTAGACCTCCCGCACCCCGCGCCACGCCCGCCGGGCGGCCGCCGCGTCCGGCAGCTCGTCGATCAGCGGTGGCTCGTGCGCGACCAGGACCCGGACGTCGGCGGGGTACGCGGCGACCAGCGCCAGCGCCGTGACCGCACCCCCGCTGCTCGCCAGCAGGTCCACCGGCCCGCCGATGGTGCCGATCAGCGCGTGCACGTCCGCGGCCTGCACCTGCGGGTCGTGATCGGTGCGCCCGTCCCGCCGGGTGCTCCGGCCGATCCCGCGCGGGTCGTAGGCGACGACCCGGCGCTCCGGCAGCTGCGCGGCGAGCGAGCGGAACCCGGTGGCGTCCATCGGCTGGGCGATCGCGAGCAGCGGCCGGTCGCCCGGCGCCGGATCGGGGCCGTGCACGTCGTAGGTGATGACGGCGTCGCCGACGTCGAGGGTGTGCGGGTCCATGCATCCCCGACCGGGCCGGGACGGCGTTCTCATCGGTGCCGCGTGAGCAACGACCCATGTCACCCGCTCGGACGAGCGCGGACGGACCGGGGATGCTGGTCGCATGCACCGCAGCCACACGCACGATCCGGCGGGCCCGCCCTGCCCCGCACCGGTCACCGGCCGGGGACCGGCGGGACACCTCCGATGGGCATGACCTGGGAGCAGGTGGTCCTCGACGCCCGCGACCCGGAACGGCTGGGCCGCTGGTGGGCCGAGGCGCTCGACTGGGAGGTCGTCGCCGTGTCGCCGCGCGAGTTCTCCATCCGGCCGGTCCGCGGTGGCGCCCCGGGGATCACCTTCGTGCCGGTGCCGGAGGGCAAACGGACGAAGAACCGGATGCACATCGACCTGCGGCCGGACGGCGTGCGCGACTCCGAGGTCGCCCGGCTGCTGATGCTGGGCGCGACCCGGATCAACGTGGGCCAGCACGGGGACCAGCCGTGGACCGTGCTGGCCGATCCCGAGGGCAACGAGTTCTGCGTGCTCGGCGAGCACCGCAGCTGATCCATCCACAGGCGACCGGGGTTGTCCACAGGACACACACACTGTGGACAACCCGGTGGGCGGGTGCTGTCACGCGGCCGCCGCGAACACCGGGAACAGCCCGCGGTGCACCGACCCGACGGCACCGGCGGAGCGGGCGGCGTCGATCGCCTCGAGCGCGGCCCCGACCCGGTGCGGCTTCCGGAGGTCCTTGGCGCGCAAGCCGATCCGCACGACGCCTGCCCGCCTGACCGAGCGCAGCGCCTGGGCCGGCAGCGCCCGCCTGCCGCCCGCCGCCGGCTCGGCCCGCAGCCACGGCTCGGAGCTGCGGAAGGTCAGCACCCTGGCCCGCAGGACGGGTCCGCCGGGGAGCGTGGACCGGATCGCGGTCTCGTCCGCACACAGGGTGAACCCCTGCTCGGGGAGTGCCGCGACGGTGCCCGCGGACGCCGTCCAGCCGGGCGCCGCGAAGCCGTCGGTGGACAGGCCGGTCGCGGTGAGCACCCGGCGCGCGGCGGTCAGCCGCAGCAGCGCCTCGTGCCGGGGCAGCGCGCCGAACTCGGTGCGCCGCCCGATCCGCGGGACCGAACCGTTCTGCCAGGCCCCGACCGGGTCGGCGGTGTGGTCGTAGCCGTGCAGCAGCAGGTCGTCGCCGGCGCCGACCCGGCCGGCGATCCAGCGGACCAGGTCGTCGGCGCGGCGCAACGGCGGCGCGCCGGCGGCGCGGGGCTGCACCAGGTGGGTGAGCGGTACCCCGCGCCGGTCCAGCTCGACGGCGAAGGCGACGGCGCGGGCGCGGTCGGCGTCGTCGCCGTCGGTGAGGCCGGACAGCGAGACCAGCAGCGTTCCCATGCCCGCCATGACAGCGCACCGGGATGAACGCGGTGTGAGCCGCGCGGGTCGGCCCGGCGACGAACGACCGGCGGTCGCTCAGCGGGCGGTGAACCCGCCGTCGACGCGCAGCTCGGCGCCGTTCACCATCGCCGCCTCGGCCGACGCCAGATACACCACGGCCGCGGCGATCTCGGACGGCTCGGCGAACCGCCGGGCGGGGATCTCGGCGCGGTGCGCGTCGCCGGCCGGGTTGTCCCAGACCTCGCGGCCCAGCGCGGTGAGCACGACGGTCGGCGACACCGCGTTCACGGTCACCCCGTGCGGCCCCCACTCCACGGCGAGGGTGCGGGTGAGCCCGTTGATCCCGGCCTTCGACGCGCAGTAGGCCGCATGCTTCTCCAGACCGCTGCTCGCCGCCTGGGACGCCAGGTTCACGATCCGGCCGTGGCCCTGCTCCACCATCACCCGCCCGGCGGCCTGCGCCATCAGCCACGATCCGGTCAGGTTGACGTCGAGGGTCCGGCGCCACTCGTCGACACCCAGCTCCAGGGCGGGCGCGAGCAGCGCCAGCCCGGCCGAGTTGACCAGCACGTCGAGCCGGCCGTGCCGGTCGAGCACCTCGTCCACGCAGGCGCGCACCGAGTCCGGGTCGGCGACGTCCACCCGGTGCGCCGAGGTGCACCCACCGAGCCCGTCGGTGCGCAGGTCGGCCCCGGCGACGACGGCGCCCTGCGCGGCGAGCGCGCCCGCCACCTCGGCGCCGATCCCGGAGGCGGCGCCGGTCACCAGGGCCACCCTGCCCGTCAGGTCGAACATCAGCAGTCCGTCCCCACCGTCCCGGCCGCGGCGGTGCGCTCGCCGTCCCGGCGGTCGTAGCCGTCCAGCGCGGCGACCTTCTCGGCCGACGCGGACTGCGGGTCGAACCGGTGGTCCAGCCAGTCCGAGGCGAGCTTGCGGGCCAGCTCGATGCCGACCACGCGCTGCCCGAAGCAGAGCACCTGGGCGTCGTTGGACTTGACCGAGCGCTCCACCGAGAACGGGTCGTGCGCGGTCACCGCCCGGATGCCGGGCACCTTGTTCGCCGAGATCGCGACGCCGAGCCCGGTGCCGCAGACCAGCAGCGCGCGATCGGCCTCGCCGTCGGCGACCTTGCGGGCCGCGGCCACCCCGATGTGCGGGTAGGCGGTGTGCCCGTCGGCGGCCACCCCGACGTCGATCACCTCGGCGACCCGGTCGTCGGCCTGCAGATCGGCCTTGAGCCGTTCCTTGTAGTCGAACCCGGCGTCGTCGGCACCGACCACGATGCGCAGCTTGTCGCTCATCCGTCCTCCAGAACTCGTCCGACCGCGGTGACGATCAGCGCCATCGAGGTCGCCCCCGCGTCGGGCGTCCCCACGCTCTTCTCGGCCAGCGGCCGGGCGCGCCCGATCCGCGGGCGCAGCTCGGCGGTGTCCCGCGCGCCCGCCGTCGCGCTGTCCGCGGCGGCGGTCCAGGCGGTGGCGAGGTCCGCGCCCGCCGCGACCCGTCGCTGCAGGTCGTCGGCGAACGGCAGCAGCGCGTCGAGCAGCGTCTTGTCGCCCGGCCGGGCCCCGCCGAGCTGCTCGATGGTGCTCGCGAACTCGCGGACGCCGGCGGCGACGACGTCGGCCGGGTAGCCGTCCGCGGAGTCGCCGAGATGCCGGCCGAACGACTCCAGCGCGGCCCCCCAGAGCACGCCGGAGGTGCCGCCCGCCCGCTCGGCCCAGGCCTGGCCGGCCTGCTGGAGCAGCCAGCCGCCGCCGACCTCGGGACCGAGGTCGGCGATCCGCGCGGTCGCGGCGGTGATCCCCTTGAGCATGCCGCGGCCGTGGTCGCCGTCCCCGGCGACGGCGTCGATCCGGCCGAGCTCGTGCTCGTGCTCCCGGACCGTCGCCTCGACGGCGGCGAGCGCGTCGCGCACGGTGCCGGCCAGCCGGCGGGCGGCCTCGCCCGCCTCCGGCGCGGTGACGGCGGCCTGCGCGCCGGCCAGCTCGTCGCTGCTCGGGGCGCGCAGCCCGGCCAGCGGCGCGCCTGCCTTGCGGTAGGCGGGGGTGTAGGCGTCGGCCCGCCACAGCGGGTCCAGCTCGTCGTCGAGCCACATCAGGGTGAGCGAGCAGCCGCCCATGTCCAGGCTGGTCACGAGCTCGCCGACCTCGGGACCGACGATCTCGTACCCGGCGTCGCGCAGCCGCCGCGCGACGTGCCCCCAGAGCAGGAACAGCTCCTCGTACTTGGTCGTCCCGAGTCCGTTGAGGATCGCGCCGACCCGGCTGCCCGCGCCGGCCGGGGCGGCCTTCAGGACGTCGTCGACCAGCAGGTCGGCGAGCTCGCGGGCGGGCAGCATCGGGACGTCCCGGATCCCGGGCTCGCCGTGGATGCCCAGGCCGAGCCCGAGATGCCCGTCCGGCACGGTGAACAGCGGCTCGTCCTCGCCGGGCATGGTGCAGCCGGCGAAGGCGACGCCCAGGGTGCGGGTCGCGGCGTTCGCGGCCCGGCCGAGGCGTTCCACCTCGTCGATGTCGTGGCCGCGCGCGGCGGCGGCGCCCATCACCTTGAACACGGTGAAGTCGCCGGCGATGCCGCGGCGGCGCTCCTCGTCGGCGGCGGAGGCGATGTCGTCGGTGACGACCACGATCCGGGCGTCGATCCCGTCGGCGCGCAGCCGCTCGGCGGCGATCCCGAAGTTGATCACGTCGCCGGCGTAGTTGCCGAAGCTGAAGATCACGCCGCGGCCCTGGTCGGCGGCCCGGCCGACGGAGTACGCCTGGGCCGCCGACGGCGAGGTGAAGATGTTGCCGACCACGGCACCGTGCGCCAGCCCGGGCCCGACCGTCCCGCAGAACGCCGGGTAGTGACCCGATCCGCCGCCGATCACCACCGCGACCTGCGGGTCGTCGCCGCGGTGGGCGACCACGCCGCCGTGCACCCCTCGGACACGGTCGGCGTAGAGATCGAGGAAACCGGCGAGCTGGTCGTCGGCGAACTCGGCCGGGTCGTCGTAGATGCGGGTCATGCGCGCTCACCCACTCCGGCGGAGTCGGCCGAGGTGGGCAGGTCCTCCGCGCGCTGGGGGACGTCGAGCCAGTACATCATCACGAAGGCGGCCCCGTAGAGGGCGACGAAGGCCCAGACGACGCCGACGTTGCCGGTGCCGAGCGCCAGCATGATCGCGACGACGGCCGCGCCCAGGAACGCGGCGCCACCGGCCGCGGTGGTGTACATGGCCATCGCGGCTCCCTTGTGGTCGGGTGCCAGCGCGGGCATGATCGCGCCCATCGGGACGAACCCGGCGAGCAGGCAGCCGAAGACGCAGCCGGCCGCGACGGAGACCCAGAAGCCCCAGGTGGAGCCGGCCGGGACGGCCTGCGGCACGTACCACCAGAGCAGCAGGCCCACGGCGGAGCCGAACACGCCGAACCACTGCACGGTGCGGCGCCAGCCCCACCTGTCGCCGACCCAGCCGAACACGGCGTTGACACCGATGTTCGTCGCGTACACGAACACGGTCATGGTCAGCCAGCGGTTCTGGCCCCAGCCGAGATCGACGGCGATGACGGTCGGCAGGATGACGAACATGCCGTACTGCGGCGCGGTGTTGATCAGCCGGACCAGGAAGCCCATCAGGATCCGCGGGTTCTTCGCGGTCAGCCGCAGGCCGGCGGTGAGCACCTGGGCGCTGGTCTCGCCGGCCGGGGCGAGGCGCCGGTGGGCGTGTCCCTCGTGGACGCCGAAGTGGCAGATCGCCCAGCCGGCGACGACGAGCGCGGTCGCGCCGACCATCGCGGCGGTCTCGCCGCCGGTCCCGCCGCCGAACGCCGGGATCATGCCGATCGCGAACAGCGAGCCCAGGGTGGGCAGGCCGCCGGTGAACATCACGTAGAACCAGCCGACGGCGGCGCCGTTGCGGGAGTACGGGGTGACCGCGGTGACCCACACCAGGAAGGCGAAGGCGAACAGCGGGTAGCCGAAGCCGCGCAGGAAGTAGGTGATGACGACGCCCCAGAAGCTCTCCGCCTGCAGGCTCAGCAGGAAGAGCACCTCGAACACGACCCAGACGACGACGCCGAGGGTCATCACCCGGCGCGGTCCCCACAGGTCGGCGAGCGCGCCGGCCAGGTAGCTGGCGACGAGCACGGCGAGGCCGTACATCGAGATGATCGTGGCGACGGTGGCCTCGGGCGAGCCGAGGACCGCCTCGATGTGCGGCGAGATGAAGTTCGACTCGGTGCCGTTGCCGGTCATGAAGACCAGCAGGCCGAGGAATCCCCAGCGCAGCGAGTGCGGGATGCCGAGCCGGTCGAGGAAGGTCTCCTTCACGTCCGGCCCCCTCACGCGTTCGGGAGGATCGAGACCTTCACCGACGCACCGGAGGTGTCGCCGACCAGGTCGAGGGCCTTCTGGAACTCCGCGAGCGGCACCTGGTGGGTGCAGATGTCGGCGACCGGGAGCTTGCCGTCCTCCAGCATCTTGATCGCGGCGGGCCAGCAGTGCGGGCCGAGGTGGGCGCCGCGGACGTCGAGCTCCTTGTCGTCGGAGATGATCGACCAGTCCACCGTCACGTCGGACCCGAAGACCGAGTACTCGACGAAGGTGCCCAGCTTGCGCAGCAGGTTGAGGCCCTGCGCGACGGCCGGGACGGCGCCGGAGCCCTCCAGGTAGACGTCGGCGCCGTAGCCGTCGGTCAGCTCCCTGACCCGGGCGACGGCGTCCTCCCGGCCGATGTTGATCGTGAGATCGGCGCCGGTGCGGCGGCCCAGCTCCAGCTTGTCGTCGTCGAGGTCCAGCGCGATCAGCAGCCGCGGGTTCTTGGCGCGGGCGCCGGCGATCAGGCCCAGCCCGATCGGGCCGCAGCCGGCGACGACCACCACGTCGTCGAAGGAGATGGTGGCCCGCTCGACCGCGTGCAGCGCGCAGGACAGCGGCTCGGCGAACGCGGCGTGCTGCGGCTCCAGGTCCGGCGAGACCCGGTGCACCCGGGCGCGGGTCGGGACCAGCATGTACTGGGCCATCGCGCCGTTGAAGTTGCGGAAGCCGAACATGTCGTGCGGCCCGCACATCCAGTACTGGCCGCGCAGGCAGTAGCGGCACTCCTCGCAGGGCACGATCTGCTCGCAGGCGACCCGGTCGCCGAGCGCGACGCCGTGCCGGGCGAGCCCGGCGTCGTCGCCGCCGACGATCCGGCCGACGAACTCGTGGCCCGGGGTCACGCCGGTCTGCGCCCAGGCGGGGCGGTTCTCGTCGCCCCAGAACTTGGCGGCGCCGTGGTAGCACTTGAGATCGCTGGCGCAGACGCCGACGGCCTCGACCTGCATGAGCAGCTCTCCCGCGTCCGGCTTCGGGACGTCCACCTCCTCCAGCCGGTAGTCCTCCGGGCCGTGCACGACGACGGCCTGCATCCGGGCGGGAATCGCTGTATCGACAGCCACGGCAGAACCTCCATTGGTGCCATGCGGATCTCTGCATGAACGCTGGTTCTGAGCATGCGTTCTGTTGTGAACATCCGTCAACACATCGGTTCCAGGATGAACAAACGTGCAGTACGGTGGTGCGGCAGGATCGGCCACGACGAAGGGAAACCGGCGATGGCGCCGCGTGGGCTCACCCGCCGCGACCTGGCCCTGATGCACCGGGCGGCGCGGCTGTACTACCTCGACGACCTCAACCAGGCCGCGATCGCGGAGCGGCTGACGGTGTCCCGGCCGACGGTGTCCCGGCTGCTCGCCGAGGCCCGGCGGGTCGGCATCGTCCGGATCACCGTGCACGACCCGGACACCCTGGCCACCGGCGGCGACGACGCGGTCCGGCTGGCCGCGGCACTCGGCGTCGAGCGGGTGTGGCTGGCGCCGTACACGGCGGACCCGCTCGGCCCGGCGCTCGCCGAGCCGGTCGGCGAGGCGCTGCGCGAGGCCGCGCTCGCCCCCGGCGACGTGCTGCTGGTGTCCTCCGGCCGGACCATGTGGGAGATCAGCCACGAGGCGCTGCCCGCGTTCCCCGGCTGCGAGATCGTGCCGACCGTCGGCGGCGTCGCCGAGCCGGAGGCGTGGCATCAGACCAACGAGATCACCCGGGCGCTCGCCGAACGGATGCAGGCGCACCCGCACTTCCTGTTCACCCAGGCCATGCCGTCACCGGCGATGCGGCACACGCTCGCCGAGGACCCCGAGTTCCGGCGGGTCACCGGGTTCTGGGGCCGGGCGCAGGCCGCGCTGGTCGGCGTCGGGGCGCCGCCGGCCGGGCGCGAGTCGATCTCCACCTCGGTCCCGCTGGACGACGAGGGGCTGCGCGCCGGCGCCGGCGACGTGTGCCTGAACTTCTACCGCGCCGACGGCGGCGAGATCGCGTTCCCGGGCAGCGACCGGATGGTCCGGATCTCCCCCGACGAGCTGCGGAAGGTGCCGCGGACGATCGCGGTGGCCGTCGGGGCGGAGAAGGTGCCGAGCATCGTCGGCGGGGCGCGGGCGGGGCTGTTCAACCGGCTCGCCACCGACGCCCCGACGGCGCGGGCGCTGCTGGAGGCGCTGGGCGGGGGGTGAGACGGCGCCGGCCGGGGCGCGGCTGCGCGGTAGCGTGAGCCGATGCGTGCATCGGGGCCGGTGGTCGGGCTCGTCGGATGCGCGGCGGGCGGTGTCGAGACCGTCGGCGAGTCGTTCGTCCGGCCGGCCCGGGCCCGAGGCTGGGGTGTGGCCGTCACGCTCACGCCGACCGCCGGATCCTGGCCGGCGGGCTCGGACGAGCTGGCGACGCTGCAGGATGCGGCCGGGCTCCCGGTGCGGACCAGCCCCCGGCTCCCCGGCCAGCGGAGCCCCCATCCTCCCCTCGACTGCTGTGTCGTGGCCCCGGCCAGCGCGAACTCGGTCGCGAAGCTGGCGCTGGGCATCGGGGACAGCCAGGCACTCACCCTGCTGTGCGAGTTGCTCGGCAACCCGGCGATCCCGCTCGTCGTGTTCCCGAGGGTCAACGCCGCACACACCCGCCATCCGGCCTGGCCCGGCCACCTCGCCACGCTGCGGGCCGCGGGGGTGCGGCTGATCGAAGGGCCCGGAGTCTGGGAACTCCACGAGCCGGGACGTGCACCGGCGAACCGCCCGCTCCCGTGGGACACGATCCTGGCCGCGACCGAGCACGCACTCGACGGCCGCATCTGACCGTCGAACCCGGACGGTCGGTCCGGGTCGGCCCACCGTTTCGGGCACCGCGATGACCCGCTCGTGGTGGAGGTCCTCCGCGGGTGTCACGCGACCACACCCGCCGGAGGAGGCCTCAGCCGGTGACCGGCGACTCCCAGGCCGTCCCGGTGATCCTCCGGTACACCTCGGCGTAGCGGTCCTGGACGACCTTCACCACGTCATCGGGCACCTCAGGGCCGGGCGCGGTGCGGTCCCAGTCCAGGCCGGCCGACCAGTCGCGCACGTACTGCTTGTCGAAGGAGAACTGCGGGCGCCCGGGCTGGTAGGAGTCGGCGGGCCAGAACCGCGACGAGTCCGGGGTGAGCACCTCGTCGCCGAGGACGATCTCGCCGTCGGTGTCCCGGCCGAACTCCAGCTTGGTGTCGGCGACCAGGATGCCGCCGGCGGCGGCCGACTCGGCGCCGCGCCGGTAGACCTCCAGGGTCAGCGCGCGCAGCCGCTCGGCGGTGTCCGCGCCGACCAGCGCGACGACGTCGTCGAAGGTCATGAACTCGTCGTGCTCGCCGACCGCCGCCTTGGTGGTCGGGGTGAAGATCGGCTCGGGCAGCCGGGAGCCCTCGACGAGGCCGTCCGGCAGCCGCACGCCGGAGACGGTGCCGTCCTTCTGGTACTCCTTCAGGCCCAGCCCGGTGAGGTAGCCGCGGGCGATGCACTCCACCGGCAGCATGTCCAGCGGGCGGCAGCGCACCGCCCGCCCGGCGAACGCGGCCGGGATGTCGTGCGTGCCGATGACGTGGTTGGGGACGAGATCGGCGGTCCGGTCGAACCAGAACAGCGACAGCGCGGTGAGGATCGCGCCCTTGTCCGGGACCGGGGTCGGGAGCACCACGTCGTAGATCGAGAGCCGGTCCGAGGCGACCAGCAGCAGCTCCGCCGGGTCCACCGACTCGTCGAGGTAGAGCTCGCGGACCTTGCCCGAGTGGATCAGCCTCACAGGATCCCTCCGGGGGTGTAGGCGGCCGCCTCCGGGTTCTTGGCGGTGATCGCCGCGATCCGCTCGGTGACCGCGGCGACCTGCGCGGCCGCCGCCCCGGTGAAGCGCAGCGGATCGTCGAGCAGCCCGTCGAGCGTGCCGGCGGGGAGCCCGAGCCGGTCGTCGGCGGCGAGCCGGGCGAGCAGGTCGTTGTCGGCCTGGCCCTGCTCGCGCATCGCCAGCGCGACGGCGACCGCGTGCTCCTTGATCACCTCGTGCGCGGTCTCCCGGCCGACCCCGGCCCGCACGGCGGCCATCAGCACCGCGGTCGTCGTGAGGAAGGGCAGGTAGCGGTCCAGCTCGCGGGCGATCACCGCCGGGTAGGCGCCGAACTCGTCGAGCACGGTCAGCGTGGTCTCGAACAGGCCGTCGAGCGCGAAGAAGGCGTCCGGCAGGGCGACCCGGCGGACGACGGAGCAGCTGACGTCGCCCTCGTTCCACTGGGCGCCGGCCAGGTCCGCGGTCATCACCGAGAGTCCGCGCAGGATGGTCATCAGGCCGTTGATGCGTTCCGCGGAACGCGCGTTCATCTTGTGCGGCATGGCGGACGACCCGACCTGCCCCGGGGCGAAGCCCTCGGTGGCGAGCTCGGCGCCTGCCATCAGCCGGATCATGGTGGCCAGCGACGACGGGGCCGCGGCGAGCTGCACCAGCGCGGTGACGACGTCGTGGTCCAGCGAGCGCGGGTAGACCTGGCCGACGCTGGTGAACGCCTCGGCGAACCCGAGGTGCGTCGCGACCCGCTGCTCCAGCTCGTCGAGCTTCGCCGGGTCGCCGTCGAGCAGGTCCAGCATGTCCTGGCTGGTGCCCATCGGGCCCTTGATGCCGCGCAGCGGGTAGCGCGAGCGCAGGTCGTCGAGCCGGGCGTGCGCGACGAGCAGCTCGTCGGCGGCCGAGGCGAAGCGCTTGCCCAGCGTGGTCGTCTGCGCGGCGACGTTGTGGCTGCGGCCGGCCATGACCAGCTCGGCGTACTCGGCGGCGCGCCGGCCGAGCCGGGCCAGGACCGCGACCGTGCGGTCGGCGACCAGCTCCAGGGACAGCCGGATCTGCAGCTGCTCGACGTTCTCGGTGAGGTCCCGGCTGGTCATCCCCTTGTGCACGTGCTCGTGGCCGGCGAGGGCGTTGAACTCCTCGATCCGGGCCTTCACGTCGTGCCGGGTGATCCGCTCGCGATCGGCGATCGAGGCCAGGTCGACCTGCTCGACGACGGCCTCGTAGTCGTCGATCACCGACGACGGCACCTCGATGCCCAGGTCACGCTGGGCGCGCAGGACCGCGATCCACAGCCGTCGCTCCAGCACGATCTTGTACTCGGGGGACCAGAGCCGGACCAGCTCGGGACTCGCGTAGCGCGCGGCCAGCACGTTGGGAATCACGTGGCGCGATGATAATCGCTGGTCGGACGGGTGGGGCGGGCGGGAGCCCCGGCTCACACGGACTGCTCGCCGATCGCCTCGCGCAACGCGTGGCGGGCCACCCCGCGCGGATCCTGCTCGGCCTCGATCAGGGCGGTCAGCACCATGCCGTCGACCAGCGCGGTCACCCGGCGCACCTCGCCCGGCCGCGGACGGCGGCCCGCCGTGCGGGTGAGCGCCTCGTCGAGCAGGGAGTCGAACTCGACCCGCTGGGCGCGCAGCAGCCCGGCCAGGAACGGCCGGTGCCCGGAGCCGATCAGCCGCTCGAACCGGCGCAGCACCGCGCCCAGTCCCTCGTTCCGCGAGCGCGGGCCGAGCAGCAGGTCGAGCACGATCTCGGCCGGGTCGTCCCGGATGTCGAGGCAGCGGCGCGCGTCGGCCAGCTCCTCGCGGCCGAGCCGGTCCAGGCCGGCGCCGACCAGGTCCTCCAGCGAGGAGAAGTAGTAGGTGGTCGCGGCCAGCGGCACCCCGGCCCGCTCGGCGACGGCACGGTGCCGGATCGCGTCGAAGCCCCCCTCCGCGAGCAGCTCGGCAGCTGCCGCGACGAGCAGCGCGCGCCGCCGCTCACCCTTCTCCGTCTGTTTACCGGGGGCCGCCATGGGGTCATCCTGCCTGCCGCGGCGGCATTCTTTCGAGTGAGTTGCCCCGCGTCTCCTCTCCCAGGTGAGGGCGTCATCCGTGACCTTTTCGTGACCCTGCCGTGTCGCTCCGGACGCGGATGACCGACACTGAGGGCGTGCGCCCGTCACCTCGCAGCCGCCGAGCCTCGCGAAGCCCACTGCGCGGCGCCCCCGCGGTGGATCCGGCCGAGCCGATCGACCTCCGCTCGGACACCGTGACCGCACCGACGCCCGCGATGCGCAAGGCGATGTCGGCCGCCGAGGTCGCCGACGACGTGCTCGACCGCGATCCGACGATGCGCGAGCTCGAGGAGCGGGTCGCCGGCCTGCTCGGCGCCACCGACGCGCTGTGGACGCCGACCGGGTCGATGGCGAACCTGATCGCGCTGATGAGCCGGCTCGGCCGTGGCGAGTCGTTCCTGGCCCCGCTCGGCGCGCACGTGCTCGACTTCGAGCTCGGGACGGCCGCCTGGCTGGCCGGCGGGATGCCGCGGCCGCTGCCACACGACGGCGGTCCCGGCAAGATCACCCCGCACGCGGTGCGACGGGCCGCGGTGGACACCGCCGACAACGGCTCCTACGCCGCGCTCCGGCCGACGCTGCTCTGCCTGGAGAACACGCACAACTCGGCGGGCGGCACGGTGACCGCGCCCGAGGAGCACGCGGCCGTCGCCGCGGCCGCCCGCGCCGCCCGGCTCTCGGTGCACCTCGACGGCGCCCGGCTGTGGAACGCCGCCGTCGCGCTCGGCGTGCCGCCCGGCGCGCTCACGGTCGGCGCGGACACCGTCGCGGTCTGCCTGAGCAAGGGTCTCGGCGCCCCGGTCGGGTCGGTCGTCGCCGGATCGGCGGAGTTCACCGAGCAGGCCCGGCGGCTGCGCAAGATGCTGGGCGGCGGCGTCCGGCAGGGTGGCGTGCTGGCCGCGGCCGGGCTGGTCGCCCTGGAGGACGTCGACCGGCTCGCCGAGGACCACGCGCTGGCCACCACGCTCGCCGCGGGCCTGCGCGAACGCGGCTGGCGGGTCCGGGAGCCGCAGACCAACATCGTGCTGCTCGACGTGGCCGACCTGCGCGGCACGATCGCCGCGTTCCGCGAGGCCGGGGTGCGCGCCGGCGCGATCGCCGGGAAGCTGCGGCTGATGACCCACCGGGACGTCACCGAGCGGCACATCGCCGCCGCCCTGGACCGGATCGGGGAGGTCGGCCCGGCCAGCACCGGGTCGCCGGGGGCGCCGCCGGCCCATCTCGGCCGCTCCCGCGACGTGCCGGAGCAGACGCCGCGCACCGCACTGGGCTGACCAGCGCCGGCCGGCCGGTCACACCCAGGCGCGCAGCCGGTCCAGCGCCGCGGTGATCCCCTCGGACGTCCCGGCGCAGGAGAACCGCAGGTAGCCCCCGCCGTCGACCGGATCGAAGTCCGGCCCGGGCGCGACCGCGATCCCGGTCTCGTCGAGCAGCCGGTAGGTCAGCGCCATCGAGTCCTCGCCGGGGCGCAGCAGGTGCGCGACGTCGGCGTAGACGTAGAACGCGCCGTCGGCCGGTGCCAGCCGGTCGATCCCGATCCCGCGCAGCCCGGCCAGCAGCAGGTCCCGGTTGTGCCCGTACCGGACGACGTGCGCGTCCGCCTCGGCGTAGCTCGCCTCGTCGAACGCGGCCAGCGCGGCGTGCTGCGGCAGCGCGGGCGGGCAGACGGTGAAGTTCCCGGCCAGGCCCTCGACGGTGCGGCGCAGCCGCGGCGGGCAGACCAGCCAGCCCAGCCGCCAGCCCGTCATCGAGAAGTACTTGGAGAACGAGTTCACCAGCAGCGCCTCCCGCGAGGTCTCCCAGGCGCAGGCCGTCGCAGGCGAGCCGGGGAACGTGATGCCGTGGTAGATCTCGTCGCTGACCAGCTGGATCCCGCGGCCCTCGCAGTACGACGCGAGCGCCGCCAGCTCGGCCGGCTCCAGCACGGTGCCGGTCGGGTTCGCCGGGCTGGCCAGGATCAGGCCCTTCACCGGCGCGTCGAGCGCCTCCAGCATCGCGACGGTCGGCTGGAACCGGGTCGCCGGCCCGCACGGCAGCTCGACGACCTCGCAGCCCAGCGCGGTGAGGATGTTGCGGTAGCAGGGGTAGCCGGGCCGGGCCAGCGCGACCCGGTCGCCCGCGTCGAACGCGGCGAGGAAGGCCAGCAGGAATCCGCCGGACGAGCCGGTGGTCAGCACGACGTCGTCCGGGTCGACGGTCACGCCCGCGGTCCGCCGGTAGTGGCCGGCCACGGCGGCGCGCAGCTCCGGGATGCCGGGGGCGACGGTGTAGCCGAGCACCTCGGAGTTCAGCGCCTCGGCGGCGGCCCGGCGGACCGGCTCGGGCGCCGGGGTCGACGGCTGCCCGGCCGAGAGGTTGATCAGGTCGCCGTGCGTGCGGGCCCGCTGCGCGGCGGCCGCCCAGACGTCCATCACGTGGAACGGGGCCACCGCGGCCCGGGCGGCGACGGTGAGCTGGGAGGCGGTCGATCCGGTCACCGGTCGAGGGTAGGCCGGTGGACGTGCGCCGGGCCCGGCACCTCCGCCGCCGTGGGGGGTGCCGGGCCCGGATCACACCGGTGCGCGGGCCGGGAGCCCGCCCCGTGAGGGGCAGAACCCGCGCGGTGTCACTCCGCCGCGGCGAGGCCCAGCTCGTCGAGGGCGGCACCGATCTGCGCGCTGGTGTCGGCGACCGCGGCGTCGAGGTACTCGGCGACCGGGGTCAGCTCGGCGGCCTGGGCCGAGCCCGTGAACGCCAGGGTGGCGAGCGGGGCGGCGATCGCGGCACCGACCAGGGTCAGGGCGCGACGACGACGGGCCGGCTGGGGAGCGTTGGCCATGATGGATCCTCCTGTGTCTCGAGGGCACCGGCTGTGCCCCCGTGACACGGAACGATTCCGCCCCGCACCGGATCGATCAAACCATGATGTCCGGATTTACACCGTGTTCAAGATCTTTCTACACGGCCCGCGGCAACGACCAGGGCCTGGACAAGATCGTCCTGGTCAATCGGCTTGTTACTCCATTTAGAGCAAGGTCACTAAGCCATACGGCGGTAACCTCCCGGCAACATCATCCCGGGATGTGGACCTCGCCGCGCTCGGCCCTGAGCCCGATGTCGGTCCGGTGGTGCGATCCGGCGAGCCGGACCGGGGCCAGCCGCGCGTACGCGTCGGCCCGCGCGGCGGCCAGATCGGCGCCCGTCCCGACCACCGACAGCACCCGCCCGCCGGAGGACACGACCGCGCCGTCGTCCCGTCGCCGGGTGCCGGCGTGCAGCACGCCCTCGCCGTCCGCGCCGGTGATCACGTCGCCGAGCCGCGGGGTCGCCGGATAGCCCTCGGCGGCGACGACGACGGTCACCGCGGATCCGTCCGACCACTCCGGCGCCGGCTGCTCGGCGAGCGTCCCGGTCGCCGTCGCGTACAGCAGCCCGGCCAGCGGCGTGCGCAGCAGCGCCAGCACCGCCTGCGTCTCCGGGTCGCCGAAGCGGCAGTTGAACTCGATCACCGCCGGGCCCTGCGAGGTGAGCGCGAGACCGGCGTAGAGCAGTCCGGAGAACCGGGCGCCGCGCTTCTCCAGCTCGACCGCGACCGGCCGGACGATCTTCTCCACCAGTTCGTCGGTCAGGTCGGCGTCGGCCCACGGCAGCGGGCAGTAGGCGCCCATACCGCCGGTGTTCGGGCCGGTGTCGCCGTCGCCGACCCGCTTGAAGTCCTGCGCCGGCAGCAGCGGCACCACGGTGGAACCGTCGACCAGGCAGAACAGCGACGCCTCCGGGCCGTCCAGGAACGACTCGAGCAGCGCCGGATGGCCCGCGTCGAGCAGGCCCAGCGCGTGCGCCCTGGCGATCTCGATGTCGTCGGACACGACGACGCCCTTGCCGGCGGCCAGGCCGTCGTCCTTCACCACGTACGGCGGGCTGAACACGCTCAGCGCGGTGTCCAGGTGCGCGGGGTTGTCCACCACCACCGAGGACGCCGTCGGCACGCCGGCCGAGCTCATCACGGACTTCGCGAACGCCTTCGAGCCCTCGATGCGGGCCGCCTCGCGGCCCGGGCCGAAGCACCGGATCCCCGCGGCCCGGACCGCGTCGGCGGCACCGTTTACCAGCGGTACCTCGGGTCCGATGACGACCAGGTCCGCCTGCCAGGTCCGGGCGACCGACACGACGGCGTCGTTGTCGGCCACGTCCAGACCCAGCTGCTCGGAGACCGCCGCCGTCCCCGCGTTGCCCGGGGCGCAGGCGAGGGCCGTCACCCCCGGGTCCTGCGCCAAGGACACCGCGATGGCGTGCTCGCGCGCGCCGCTTCCCACGACCAGGATTCGCACGGTCGTCGAGCGTATCTGCGCATGTCCGGGGCCGCGCCACCGGCATCGGTCCGGGTGCTGGGAGCGCCGTCCGGGCCGGGGTGCTCCCGACGCCCGGGGACGGGCTCAGCCCGGGGTGCCGGCCAGCCGGTCCAGGATCAGCCCGGTGACCCGCTCCGGGCGCTCCTGCTGCGGGAAGTGCCCGGTGCGCGGGAGGGCGTGGTGGTCGAACCCGGCACCGGCGAACCGGCGGGTGCGGCGCATCGTGGTGTCCAGCACGCAGGGATCGTCGGCGCCGTGCACCTGGAGCACCGGGACGCCGACCGGGCCGGACACGGCGCGGGCGAACCGGTGGCCCTCCGGGCGGAACAGCGACCGCACCGCCCACCGGTAGTACTCCAGCGCGCAGTGCGCGACGGTGGAGATCCGGATCGCCTCCCGGTTCCGGGCCACCGCACCGGCGAAGTCCGCGGTCGTCACCCACTCCGGCCCGGCCCAGGCGCGCATGATCGCCCCGACCCGGGCGCCGTTCCCGGCGCGCAGCGAGCGCTCCGGCAGCCGCGGGACCTGGAAGCCCGCCATGTACCGGCTGGCCCGGCCCTGACCGAGCGGATCGCGCAGCACCGCGTCCCGCATCGTCACCGGGTGCGGGGCGCCGAGCGCGGTCAGCGAACGCACCAGCCGCGGGTGCAGCGCCGTCACGCTCCAGGCGATCGCCGCACCCCAGTCGTGCCCGACGACGTGCGCCCGCCGCTCCCCCAGCGCCCGGATCAGGCCGGCGCAGTCACCGGCGAGGGTCCAGAGGTCGTAGCCGCGCGGGGGCTTGTCGGTGTCGCCGTAGCCGCGCAGGTCGGGGGCGACGGCGTGGAAGCCGGCGTCGCCGAGCGCGCGCAGCTGGTGCCGCCAGGTCCACCAGAACTCGGGGAAGCCGTGCAGCAGCACGACCAGCGGGCCGTCGGCGGGGCCGTGTTCGGCCACGTGGATCCGGATGCCGTTGGCCGACACCGCACGATGCGTCCACGGACCGTCGATCCGCACCAACGCGGGATCGGCCGGCCCGTCGCGGCCCACCGGGGGGTCAGCCCGCTGCGGCGTGCCGTCCGGACGGGCCGTCGGTCAGCTCGCGCACGTTGTCACCGCCGCGGCCGCGCTGGGACAGCACCTGGGCGGAGTCCTTCAGCGAGTCGATGGTCCGCTCCGGCTTGCGGATCTTGCGGACGCGCAGGTAGCCGAGGAAGCCGAACAGCCCGGCGAGCAGCAGCATGACCAGGAACGTGATGCCGAACCCGGCCGCCCGGTTGAGCCACAGCGACAGTAACTCGGCGAGGGTGAAGAACAGGTAGAACAGGCTGAACAGCGCGATCACCGCGGCGATCACGAAGAAGACGCTGCCCTGGACACCCTTCTTCACCTCGGCGGTGACCTCGGCCTTGGCCAGCTCGACCTCGGACCGGACCAGCGTGGACAGGTGCGTGGTGACGTCCTTGGCAAGCGCCCCGAGGGACGCGTCCCGCGGCCCCGGCTCCGGGGAGAGCGGGATCGAGGGCAGGACCGGCGGAACCTCCGCGTTGCCCGACTGGCTGTTGCTGGCCACCGTCTTCCCTCCTGCGCTCGGCGATCAGTGAGCCGCCATCGTGCCACGGGGGACCATCGCCCGCTCGCCCGCGCCACGCCGGTCCCGGCTCCTCACTCGTCCGGGCGGCCGCGCAGCTTCTTGATCTGCCCCCGCCGGTTCTTCGCGTCCAGCCTGCGGCGTTTCGACCCGGCGGTGGGACGGGTGGGCCGCCGGGTGCGCGGTTCGGGGGCCGTGGCCTCCCCCAGGACGGCGGCGAGTCGCGCGCGGGCGGCCTCCCGGTTGCGGAGCTGGCTGCGGTGCTCGGCGGCGACGATCGTCAGGACGCCGCCGGTCAGCCGGTTCCGCAGCCGCTCCAGCGCGCGTGCCCGCAGGTCCTCCGGGACGCTCGGCGAGCCGGCCAGGTCGAACGACAGCTCGACCCGGGAGTCGGTCGTGTTGACGCCCTGCCCGCCCGGCCCGGAAGCGCGGGAGAACCGCCAGGACAACTCCCGCTCGGGCACGACGAGGCCGCGCCGCACCCGTATCCCGTCGGAGTCCACGACGGGCATGGTGACACCGACGGCCCCGGACGCGACGATCGCGCCGGGGCCGCCGGGTCACCGCTGCGGGGTCACTCCTCCTTGGAGTCCTTCATGCCGGTGGAGATCAGATCCATCACCGACGAGTCCGCCAGCGTCGAGACGTCGCCGACCTCGCGGTTCTCGGCCACGTCGCGCAGCAGCCGGCGCATGATCTTGCCGGAGCGGGTCTTCGGCAGCTCCTCGACGACCATGATCTGGCGCGGCTTCGCGATCGGGCCGATCTCCTTCGACACGTGGTCGCGCAGCGCCTTGATGGCGTCCTCGCCGCCGTCCTTCGCCGCGCTGCCGCGCAGGATGACGAACGCGACGATGCCCTGCCCGGTGGTCTCGTCGGACGCGCCGACGACCGCGGCCTCCGCCACCGTGGGGTGGCTGACCAGCGCCGACTCCACCTCGGTGGTGGAGATGCGGTGCCCGGACACGTTCATCACGTCGTCCACCCGGCCGAGCAGCCAGATGGCACCGTCGTCGTCGTACTTCGCGCCGTCACCGGCGAAGTAGTAGCCCTGCTCGGCGAACCGGGACCAGTAGGTGTCGCGGTAGCGCTCGTTGTCGCCCCAGATCCCGCGCAGCATCGACGGCCACGGCTGGTCGAGCACCAGGTAGCCGCCCTCGCCGTTGCCGACCGGGGTGCCCGAGTCGTCGACCACGGTCGCCGAGATGCCGGGCAGCGGCCGCATCGCCGAGCCCGGCTTCGTCGCGGTGACGCCCGGCAGCGGGGCGATCATCTGCGAACCGGTCTCGGTCTGCCACCAGGTGTCGACGATCGGGCAGCGCTCCTTGCCGATCTTCTCCCGGAACCACATCCAGGCCTCGGGGTTGATCGGCTCGCCGACCGTGCCGAGCACCTTCAGCGACGACAGGTCGTACTTGGCGGGGATGTCCTCGCCCCACTTCATGAACGTCCGGATCAGCGTCGGCGCCGTGTAGTAGATGGTGACGCCGTACTTGTCGACGATCTCCCAGTGCCGGCCCTCGTGCGGGGTGTTCGGGGTGCCCTCGTAGATCACCTGGGTGGCGCCGTTCGCCAGCGGCCCGTAGACGATGTAGGTGTGCCCGGTGACCCAGCCGATGTCGGCGGTGCACCAGTAGACGCTCTCGCCCGGCTTGTGGTCGAACACGACGTTGTGGGTGTACGCGGACTGCGTCAGGTACCCGCCGGAGGTGTGCAGGATGCCCTTCGGCTTACCCGTGGTCCCCGAGGTGTAGAGGATGAACAGCGGGTGCTCGGAGTCGAACGACTCCGGGGTGTGCTGGTCGGAGGCCGAGTCGACGGCGTCGTGCCACCAGACGTCGCGGCCGTCGGTCCACGGGACGTCGGTCTCGGTGCGCTTCACGACGAGCACGTGCTCGATCGTGGTGCCCGCGACGGCCTCGTCGGTGTTCTCCTTCATCGGCGCCGGCTTGCCGCGCCGGTACTGGCCGTCGCTGGTGATCAGCAGCTTCGCCTCGGCGTCCTCGATCCGGGCCTTCAGCGCGCCCGGCGAGAACCCGCCGAAGACGACGCTGTGCAGCGCGCCCAGCCGGGCGCAGGCCAGCATCGAGAAGACCGCCTCGGGGATCATCGGCAGCTGGATCGCCACCCGGTCGCCCTTGCCGACGCCGAGCGCGGCGAGCGCGTTCGCGGTCTTGGAGACCTCGCGCTGCAGGTCGGCGTAGGTGATGGTGCGGGAGTCGCCGGGCTCGCCCTCCCAGTGGATCGCGACCCGGTCCCCGTTGCCGGCCTCGACGTGCCGGTCGGCGCAGTTGTAGGCGACGTTCAGCTCGCCGCCGACGAACCACTTCGCGAACGGTGCCTCCCATTCCAGGACGGTGTCCCAGCGCTTGGTCCAGTGCAGGCGGTCGGCCTGCTCCGCCCAGAACCCGTCGCGGTCGGACTCGGCGCGCTCGTACCACTCGGCGGTGGCGTTGGCCTGAGCCGCGAACTCCTCGGGCGGCGGGAACGAGCGGCTCTCGGTGGACAGTGCGCTCAGTGCTGAGCTGGTTCCTGAGCTCTTCTCGGACTCGGCCATGTCCTCGTGTCCTCCTTGACGCGGCGTGATTCCGGCCTCTCGGCCTGCGTACCCACCAGGGTGCGCACGTGTGCGTCACGACGCTAGTGAACCGGATGGCGCCGTGCACCGTCCGACGGGACGGGTGGTTTCCGCACCGACCGGCGGGCGGCGGCGTCGTCCCAGGTCATCGGGGTTGCGACAGGCCGACGACGACCACGGCGCATCGGCGAGGCCGCGGACCGGCGGCCGACGGACGGCCGACCGGCGGACGACGAACGGTCCACTGCGTACGGAGCCGGGTGGGAGAGCCGGTACCCGAGAGTAGGGCACCGCTTGCGACGATGACACGCATGGCCCGTCCCCCGACCGACGACCCGCTGGCCCCGCTCACCGGCCTGCCCGGCGTGCCCGAGGCGGTCGCCCGGGCGCGGGACGCGACCACCGAGGTGCACAACCGACCGGTGAACCGGCGCGGCTGGCCCGCGACGGCCGCCGAGGCCGCGCTGCGTGCCGCCCGGTCGTCGGCCGCGCTGGACGGTGCCCCGCTGCGGCCCGCGACCGCCGATCACGTGTCCGATCCGGTGCTGGCCGGGGCGGTCCGGATCGCCGACGAACGCGCTCGGCTGCTGGAGGTGTGGGGCCGGGCGCCGCTGCAGGCGCTGGCCCGCCTGCACGTGCTCGCGGCGACCGATCTGGTGCCGGCCGAGGAGCACGAGGCGCTGCTGGGGCGGCCGCGGCCGGGGGCGTCGGCCCGGCTCGGCGGGCTCGCCGACCTGCTCGGCGGCGGCACCTCGGTGCCGGCCCCGGTGCTGGTCGCGGTGGTGCACGGCGAGCTGCTGACGCTGCGCCCGTTCGGTACCGCGGACGGGGTGGTCGCCCGCGCCGCCGCCCGGTTGACGGCGATGTCGTCCGGCCTGGACCCGCGCGGCCTGTCGGTGCCGGAGGTGGGGTTCCTGCGCCGGCCCGCGGAGTACCGGGAGGCGGCGGAGGCGTTCGGGTCCGGGACCGCCGACGGGGTGGCCCGCTGGATCGTGCACCTGTGCACGGAGTGGGAGGCCGGTGGCCGGGAGGGCCTCTCGATCGCGGCGGCCCAGTCGGTCTGACAGCTGATCGGCCCGGACAGTGAGCCGGGCGGCGTCCCCTGGGGGACACCGCCCGACCCGACGCGCGGTCCGGGTTCCTGGCGTGCACTACGTGTCGTGTACGACGGCCTCGGCGCCCGGCGTCCCGGTACGCAGGCCCACGACGACATGCCTCCCGCGGCGTGCTCGGCGTGGAGTGCCCGGCTCACGCGTACGGAGCCCGGCCGGGGGAGACGGGTTCTTCTCCTCCGAACCGCCCCTGGCCTGACCGGGGTCCGTGACCCCGTTCCTAGACCTGTCGGGCCCGTCGGGCAACCCTCGCGCGCAGGTGCACCGGTTCAGCAGCGATCCGTGACCGGCCGGATCACCCGCCCGCGCGGCGACGACGCACCGGACGGCGGTCGCGGCCGATGAGTTCCGTCCGTCCGGGCGGTCGGACAGGGCGAACGGGCCACCGACGAGAGGGCACAGCGATGACCACCACCGGCGAACCGCAGCTGATCACCACCGAGGCGGCCGTGACGGCCGTCGTGCGCGGGGTGGTGCCCGCGCCGGAGCTGCCCGCGTTCTACGACCGGGCGTTCGGGGTGCTCCCGCGGACCGTCGCCGCGCAGGGCGTCACCGTCGTCGGTCCGGCGTTCGGGCTCTACCACGGGCTACCCGGCGAGCAGTTCGATCTGGAGGCCGGGTTCCCGACCGACCGGGCCGTGCAGGCCGAGGGCGAGGTGCTCGCCGGCGAGCTGCCCGGCGGCCGGGTGGCGCGGTCCGTGCACGCCGGGTCGTTCGACGGGCTCGGCGCCGCCTGGCAGCGGCTCGGCGAGTGGATCACCGCGCAGGGCCTCACCCCGGGCGGCACGTTCTGGGAGGTCTACCTCACCGAGCCGACGCCGGACATGGACCCGGCCGACCTGCGCACCGAGCTCAACTGGCCGGTCGGATGAGCGGCCGGGGGCGCCGTCGTCCCCTGGCCATCCCGGCCACCGCGAGCACCGCGAGCCCGGCACCGGTCGCGGCCGCGATCCGGGTCCGGCGACCGGCCGGTGCGGGCGGCCGGACCGCGGCCCGGCCGTCGGTTCCGCCGGCGGCGGAACCCCGGCCGGCTCCGCCGGGGGTGAAGCGGTCGGCGAGCCGGTCCCGCAGCCGGAACAGCCGGTCCCGGCGTGACGCGGCCCGGACGAACCCGAGCACCGGCCAGCCGCGTTCCCGGGCGATCGCCCGCAGCTCGCGGTCCGGGTTCACCACGGCCGGCCTGCCGACCGCCTCCAGCAGCGGGAGGTCGGTGATCGAGTCGGTGTAGGCGGCGCACCGGTCCAGGTCGAGCCCGAGCTCGGCGGCGATCTCCCGGGCGGCCTGCGCCTTGCCCTCGCCGTAGCAGTAGAAGTCGATGTCGCCGGCGTAGCGGCCGTCCTCGGTCCGCATGGTCGTCGCCCGGAAGCGGTCGACGCCGATCAGTTCCGCGATCGGCTCGACGACCTCCAGGCCGGACGCCGACAGCAGCACGATCTCGGCTCCCTGCGCACGGTGCCGCTCGATCAGGCGCACCGCCTCCGGGTACACCAGCGGGCCGATCACCTCCTGCAGCGTCTCCGCGACGATCGCCCGGACGCGCTCGACCTCCCAGCCCTGGCAGATCAGCACCATCCGTCGGCGCAAGGTGTCCATCGTGGACGCGTCGGCGCCGGCGAGCACGAGCAGCAGCTGCGCCCACGCGCCGCGGGCGACGGTGGCCCGGTCGACCAGCCCGTGCCGGGCGAATGTCCTGGCGAACGCCAGCGCGCTCGATCCGGCGATGATCGTGTTGTCCAGGTCGAGGAAGACGGCCTGGGGGGCGGGTTCGGCGGTGCTGGTGGGCGCGTCGGACACGTCCACCAGCCTGCCCGGTGGGCGACCGGCCGCGCACCGCCGCCCCCTCCGGCCGGGGCCGGACCGTCATCCGGACGCGCTCACCGGTACCCGCCCGGTTCACCCTCCTGCACCCCTCCGGCGCGCCGCCGCCGGAACCGGTCGGCGCAGGCCACAGGCGGGGTATGGGCGGGACAGCACGATTCCGGCTACAGTTGTGTGAGCTCGGACGTGGTCCGGGCGGGTTCAGCTCGACCCCCCGGGGCTGAACCGACAGACGGCCCCCGCCAATCCCCCCTGGCGGGGGCCGTCCTCTGAGCGGACCAGGGTGGTAGCCGATCGCGGCTCCCCGGGCCACCCGCCATCCACAGGACGGCCGGTTCTCCCCAGGTTGTCCACAGGCGGACACATCGCCGGTCCGGCGGCGCCGCGGCACCGCACGCTCGTACCGGGGCCCGCACCGGCGGGCCGGTGGGAGGTGCGGCGGGGATGGACCGGCGCTGTCTGGTCGTGGCCGACGACCCGGATCTGCTCGACGCGTTGCTGCGCATCGCCGCGGCGGCCGACATGGAGGCGCAGCGCGCGGTCGACGCCGCCGACGCCCGGCGGGCCTGGGCGCGGGCCCCGGCCGTGCTGCTCGACCGGGCCGGCGCGGTGCGCTGCCGGGAGGCCGGGTTCGGGCGCCGCGGCTCCGTCGTGATCGTGGTGACCGGCGAACCGGCCGCCGAGGACTGGCGGGCCGCCGTCGCGCTCGGCGCGGACCGGGTGGTCCAGCTGCCCGCCGGGGAGGCGGCGCTGGCCGGGATGCTCGCCGACGTCCGCGACCGCGCCGGCGGGGCGCCCGGCCGGGTGCTCGCGGTGGTCGGCGGCTGTGGCGGCGCGGGCGCCTCGGTGCTCGCCACCGCCGTCGCGGTCGGGGCCGCCCGCGCCGGGAGCGCCGCGCTGCTGGTCGACTGCGATCCGCTCGGTGGCGGGCTGGACCTGCTGGCCGGCATCGAGGAGGAGGCCGGGCTGCGCTGGCCCGGGCTCACCGTCGGCGACGGCCGGGTGCAGGCCGCATCGCTGCGCGGCGCGCTGCCCCGGGTGGTCTCCGGCCGGGCGGAGCTGTCCGTGCTGTCCTGTGCGCGCTCCCCGCACGGCCCGGAGCCCGCCGCGGTCGGCGCCGTGCTCGACGCCGGGCGCCGGGCGGGCGGGACGGTCGTCTGCGACGTCCCCCGCTACCCGACCGACGCGGCGCTCACCGCGGTCGCCGCCGCCGATCTCACGGTGCTGCTGGTGCCGGCGACGCTGCGGGCCGGCGCCGCCGCGTGCCGGGTGGCCGACGTGCTGGCCGAGCACGCGCAGGTGGTCGAGCTCGTCGTGCGCGGGCCGTCGCCGGGTGGCATCACCCCCGGCGAGGTCGCGTCCTGCCTCGGCCTGCCGCTGCTGCACGCGATGCGCCCGGCGCGCGGCCTGGCGGGCGCGCTGGAGCGCGGCCGCGTCCCCGGCGCGGGCCGCGGTGCGCTGTCGGTCGCGGCCCGCGTGCTGCGGGACCGGCTCGGCGCGCTCGACGTCGCGCACCGGGGGGCGTCGTGAACCCGCTGGTCGACCGGGTCCGGGCCCGGCTGGCCGACGCCGGCGGCGAGACCGGCCCGGCCGCGGTCGCCGCGGCGGTGCGGGCCGAGTCCGGCGGCGTCGCGTCCGACATGGACGTGCTGGCCGCGCTGCGGTCGCTGCGCCAGGAGTTCACCGGGGCCGGTCCGCTCGATCCGCTGCTGCGCGACCCGGCCACCACCGACGTGCTGGTCACCGCGCCGGACGCGGTGTGGGTGGACCGGGGCGACGGGCCGCGCCGGGTCGCCGTCACCTTCCCGGACGAGGCCGCCGTGCGCCGCCTCGCGCAGCGGCTCGCGCTGGCAGCCGGGCGCAGGCTCGACGACGCCAGCCCCTGCGTCGACGGCCGGCTCGCCGACAGCGGGGTCCGGCTGCACGCGGTCCTCCCGCCGGTGGCCGCGGCCGGGACGGCGATCTCGCTCCGGGTGCTGCGCCCGGCGAGCCACGACCTGGCCGCGCTGCGCCGGAGCGGGACGTTCGACGCGACCGGCGAGGCCCTGCTGCGAGCGGTCGTCGCCGCCCGGCTCGCCGTCCTGGTCGGCGGCGGTACGGGCAGCGGGAAGACGACCCTGCTCAATGCGTTGCTCGGCGCGGTCGACCCGGGCGAGCGGATGATCACCGTGGAGGACGCCGAGGAGCTCCGCCCCCGGCACCCGCACGTGGTGCGGCTCGTCGCGCGCCCGCCGAACATCGAGGGCTCCGGTGGGGTGCCGCTGCGCGAGCTCGTCCGGCAGGCGCTGCGGATGCGGCCGGACCGGCTGGTGGTGGGCGAGGTCAGGGGCGCCGAGGTCGCCGACCTGCTCGGGGCGATGAACACCGGTCACGACGGGGGCGCCTGCACCGTGCACGCGAACTCGGTGCGCGAGATCCCGGCCCGGATGCGGGCGCTCGCCGGGCTCGGCGGGATGCCGCCCGCGGCGCTCGACGGCCAGCTCACGGCGGCGGTCCAGGTGGTGCTGCACATGCGCAGGCGCCCGGGCGCGGGCCGGGAGCTGCACGAGATCGGGGTGCTGCACGACGACGGCGGCCCGCAGGTCGCCGCCGCGTGGACCCGGTCCGGCGGGCCGGGCCCGGGTGCGGAGCGGTTGCGCGCCCTGATCCGTGAGCGCGGGGGGTGGGTGCCGTGCTGAGTGCGCTGAGTGCGCTGCCCTCCCCCGCCCGGGCCGTCCCGGTCCTGCTGCTGCTCGCCTGCGCCGTGACCGGGCTGCCCGGGTGCGGGGCCGGGCGGCGGTTGCACGGGCTGGGCCCCGGCCGGGCCCGGCGGGCCCGCCGGCCGGTGCCCGCGGCCGCGGCCGGGTACCTGCTCGCCGGGCTCGGCGGGCTGGTGCTGCTCGGCCCGGCCGGATCGGCCTGCGCGGTGGGTGCCGCCTGGTTCACCCGGCGGCGGCGCGCGGCCCGGAGCCGGGCGGAGCGGGCCGTCGCGGCGGCCGGCGAGCTGGCCGACGCGCTCGCCCGGATCGCCGACGAGATCCGGACCGGTGCGCATCCGGCGGCGGCGCTCGCCGGGTGCTCGCAGGACGGGCCGCTCGCCCGCGGCGTGCTGGAGCCGGCCGCGGCCGCCGCCCGGATCGGCGAGCCGGTCCCGGGCGCGCTGCACCGGGCGGCGACCGGTCCGGCGGGCCGCGACGTCGCACGGATGGCGGCGGCCTGGGAGCTCGCCGACCGGCACGGCGCACCGCTCGCCGGGCTGCTCACCCAGCTCCTCGACGACCTCCGGTGGCGGATCGCGCACGGTGCGCGGGTGCGGGCGCAGCTGGCCGGGCCGCGGGCCACCGCCGCCGTGCTGACCGCGCTGCCGCTCGCCGGGGCGGGCCTCGGGCAGCTGATGGGGATCGCCCCGCTGACCGTGCTCCGCACCGGATGGCACGGGCCGGGCCTGCTGGTGCTGGGGGTCCTGCTCACGATCTGCGGTGCCGCGTGGTCGGACCGGATCCTGCGCGCGGCGGTGCCGTCGTGATCGCGGCGGCGCTCGGCCTGGCCGCGGCGGCGCTGGTGGCGGGCGGGGTGCGCCCGGCGGCCGGGCGGCTGCGTGCCGTCCGCGACCCGGGGCCGCCCCGGCTCCCGGTGGCCCGCCCGGTGGTGCTCGCCGTTCCGGTGCCCGCGGGCGCCGCGCTGGGCTGGGCCGTCGGCGGCGTCACCGGGGTGGTGGCCGGGGTCGCGGCGGGCGCCGCGCTGCTCGTCGTCCTGCGGCGGGCACCGGCCCCCGCGGCGGCCGGGTCCGCCGCGGCGGACCCGGCCGCCCTGGCTGCCGCCTGGGACCTGCTCGCCACCTGTCTGTCCGCCGGCCTGACCGTCCCGGACGCGGTGGGCGCCGCGGCCCACCGGCTCGCCGGTCCGGCCGGTTCGGCGCTGCGCCGGGTCGCCGGGCTGCTCGCCCTGGGCGGCACCGCGGACGACGCGTGGGCGGCCGCCGCGGGCTGCCCCGAGCTCGCCGGGTTCGCCCGCGCCGCGGCCCGATCGGCGCGCACCGGGGCCGCACTCGGCAGGGCCGCGTCCGCCGAGGCCGTCCGGTTGCGGGCGGCGCTGACCGACCTGGCCGAGGAGCGTGCGCAGCGCGCCGCGGTCCGGATCACCGCCCCGCTGGGGCTCTGCTTCCTGCCCGCCTTCCTGGTCCTCGGCATCGTGCCGGTCGTGATCGGGCTGGCCGGGGAGGTGATCGCCCGGTGGTGACCCATCGGGCGGCGACCGGGCCCGCACGTCGCGGGTCCCCGACGAGGGAGAGACCGATGACCCGTTCCGAACTGCGCGGCCGGCTGGCCGCGCTGGCCCACGACGACGACGGCATGAGCACCGTCGAGTACGCGGTCGGCACCGTCGCGGCGGCCGCGTTCGCCGCGCTGCTCTACGCGGTCGTCAGCGGCGGGGACGTGCTGACCGCGCTGACCGGGATCGTGCAACGTGCGCTGTCGACGACGTTCTGATCCGCACGGCGACGCCGGCGCGGTCACCGTGGAGGCGGCGCTGGCGCTCGGCGCGCTGGTGCTGGTGACGGCGGCCGCCGTCGCCGCGGTGGCCGCTGTCGGGGCGGGTGTCCGCTGCGCCGACGCGGCCCGCGAGCTGGTCCGCCAGGCCGCGCGGGGCGACGTCGAACGCGGCCGGGCCGCCGTCGTGGCGCTCGCGCCGTCCGGCGCGGAGTCCGAGCTGCGGATCGACGGCGACACCGTGGTGGCGAGCGTGCGGGCCCGCCCGGTGCGGCTGCTGCCGGTCACCGTCGGTGCCTCCGCGGTCGCGGTGCTGGAGCCGGGTGCGGGGGCGTCCGGCGCGGGCGGTCCGGGCGGGGCCGCCGGCGATGGGCCGTCCGGTACGTGGTTCCCGTCCGGCGCCCGCCCCACCGGGCCGGTGGGCACGCGATGACGGGCCCGGCCGGGCGGCCCGGCCGCACCGTGGCCGCCCGGCTGGGCCGGCTCCGGCGCGACGACCGCGGGATCGCATCGGTCTGGGCGGCGACGGCCGCCGCGGCCCTGCTGCTGACCGCGACGGTCTGCGTCGACGTCGGCGCGGCGATCCGGGCCCGCCAGGTCGCGGCGGCCGCGGCCGATCTCGCCGCACTGGCCGCCGCCGGCCGATCCGTCGACGGCACCGAGGGCGCCTGCCGGGTGGCCGCCGACATCGCCGTCCGCAACGGCGCCGAGCTCACCGGATGCCGCCTCGACGGCTGGGACGTGCTGGTCGGGACCCAGGTGCAGCGGGCCGGGCTGCTGCCGGTGCACGGCCCGGCGACCGCGCGGGCACGAGCCGGCCCGGCACCGTTCGACGATCGCCCGGGGACCGGGGGGTCCCGGTGACCGCCCCGCCGCGGGTGACCGGGGTCTCGGTGAACGGTTGGCGGCTCCGGATGAACGGACGGGTAACAGTGGAGCACGACCCAATCACGTCCGGTTACGACGAACGCCTGCCTCCGGGGTCGTTTCGTCGTCGCGCTCTGACCGATCACCGACGTCGCGCGGCCCGGGTCTGGTCACGGATCCCGCACTGCGGCCTACTGGGAGTCGTCGCGGGGCAGGGCAGGGTCCGGTCCGCCCCCGGCACAGCGGCCTCGCTCCCCAGACCGCGACGGAGCCGGAGCGCGCCATGCGCCCCCCGCCGGCACCGTCGCTGGTGGTCGCCGCCGGCCCGCTCACGCCCCCGACGGGCGGGCCGGTGGCGCCCCGACGAGCGCGGGTCAGCGACCGCCGCGATCGGTGGCGGCCGCCACATCCGGGGCATCCGCCGCGCCGCCGTCCGCGAGCGCCGCGAGCACCAGGTCCAGCACCTGCACCGCCCCGGCCTTGTCGAGCGGGTTGTTGCCGTTGCCGCACTTCGGCGACTGGACGCAGGACGGGCACCCGGTGCGGCACTCGCAGTCGGCGACCGCCGAGCGGGTCGCGGCCAGCCACCGGTCCAGCACCGCGTGCCCGCGCTCGGCCAGCCCCGCACCTCCCGGATGGCCGTCGTGCACGAATACCGTGGGCAGCCCGGTGTCCGGGTGCAGGGCCGTGGAGAGGCCCCCGATGTCCCAGCGGTCGCAGATCGCGAACAGCGGCAGCAGGCCGATCGCGGCGTGCTCGGCGGCGTGCAGCGCACCCGGCAGCCGGGCGTCGTCGATCCCGGCCGCCGCCAGCGCGTCCGGGTCGACGGTGTACCAGACCGAGCGGGTGTCCAGGCTCTGCGGCGGCAGGTCGAGCGGGGTCTGGTCGAGCACCGTGCCGTCCGCGGTGCGCCGCCGGTAGGCGACCACCTGGCTGGTCACCGTCGTCTCGCCGAAGCAGACCTGCACCGGGCCGGACCGGCGGGCCGAGTGCATCGCGAGCACCGTCACGTCGGACACCGACTGCGGCTCGGTCCGCCAGTCCGGGTCCTCCGGGTGCACGAGCGCGACACCGCCGTCGAGATCCAGCTCGTCGACGACGAAGCTGTCCCCCCGGTGCAGGTAAACCGCACCGGGGTAGACGGTGGCGGGCGCGGAGCTGCCGTCCACCGTGCCGAGCATCCGCCCGGTCGCCGCCTCGACCACGGCGACCTGGCCGAGCCCCGATCCGCGGATGTCCACCTGGGCGGACGGCGCGGCACCGGTGTCCGGCCAGAACCAGCCGTGCGGGCGGCGGCGCAGCACGCCCTCCTCGACCAGCGCGTCCAGCACCTCGACCGCGGGCGCCCCGCCGAAGGTCTCGTCCACGTCGGCGGTGGTCAGCGGCATCTCGGCGGCGGCGCAGGCCAGCTGCGGGGCCAGCACGTAGGGGTTCACCGGGTTGAGCACGCAGCTCTCCACCGGCGCGCCGAGCAGCGTCTGCGGATGGTGCACCAGGTAGGTGTCCAGCGGGTCGTCCCGGGCGACCAGCACGACCAGCGCCTCGTCGGCGGCCCGCCCGGCCCGGCCGGCCTGCTGCCAGAACGACGAGCGGGTACCCGGGAACCCGGCGAGCACGACCGCGTCCAGCCCGGAGATGTCGACGCCGAGCTCGAGGGCGTTGGTGGTGGCGACCCCGAGCAGCTCGCCGGACATCAGCGCCGCCTCCAGCGCCCGCCGTTCCTCCGGCAGGTAGCCGCCGCGGTAGGCGGCGATCCGGTCGGCCAGCTCGGGGGCGATCTCGGCGACCTGCCGCCGGGCCCCCAGCGCGGTCAGCTCGGCCGACCGGCGGGACCGCACGAACGCCAGCGTCCGCGCCTCCTCCAGCACCAGGTCACCGAGCATCCGGGCGGCCTCGGCGCCGGCCGGCCTGCGGACCGGGGCCCCGTTGTCGCCGGTGATCTCGGGCAGCAGCGGCGGCTCCCAGAAGGCGACGGTGCGGCCGGCGTGCGGGGAGCCGTCGTCGGTGACGGCGACGACGTCGCGACCGGTGAGCCGGGACCCGAACTCGGTGGGCCCGGCGACGGTCGCCGAGGCGAGCACGATCGTCGGCCGGGCACCGTAGCGGGCGGCGAGCCGCAGCAGCCTGCGCAGGAGCAGCGCCACGTGCGAGCCGAACACCCCCCGGTAGGTGTGGCACTCGTCGACCACCACGTAGCGCAGCCGGCGCAGGAAGTTCGACCAGCGGCCGTGCCGGGGCAGCAGCGAGCGGTGCAGCATGTCCGGGTTGGAGAACATCCAGCGGCAGTGCCGGCGGGCCCAGTCGCGCTCCTCCATCGGGGTGTCCCCGTCGAACGACGCGGGCCGCACGCCGTCCGGGGCGAGACCGTCCAGCGACCGCAGCTGGTCGGCCGCCAGCGCCTTCGTCGGCGCCAGGTAGAGCGCGGTCGCCCGCGGGTCCTCGGTCAGCCCGGCCAGCACCGGGAGCTGGTAGACCAGCGACTTGCCGGACGCCGTGCCGGTCGCGACGACCACGTCGGTGCCGGACCGCACCAGCTCCGCGCCCGCCGCCTGGTGCGTCCACGGGCGGTCCACGCCGCGTCGCGCCCACGCCCGGCGCAGGTGCTCCGGGGTCCAGTCCGGCCAGTCGGCGGTGCGCCCCGGCCGGGCGGGCGTGCGCAGCACGTGCCGGAGCGGGTCGTCGTGGCCGGATTCGTCCGGGACGGGCGGTTGGTCCGGTCCTGCGATCGCCCGCTCGGCGCGCCCCGGGTCGGCTCCGGAGCCGCTGAGCACCCGGCGCAGCAGCTCGACCCCGCGCCGGGACCCGTCCGCACGATTCCCGGTCGCCTCCACGGCCGACCAGGTTGGCACATCCGTTCGAACGACGTCAGGCCGGCACCCCCGCCCCGCACCGGGCCCCGGCCCGCGGTCCGGCCACCCGGCGGGTCCCGTTGCACCGCTTGCGATCTGCGAGTTCCCGGATTGCATCACGACTCGTGTGGGATTGATCACTTCCGGCAGATCGTTACTTCTTGTGATCCCTCTCCCACTGAGCGATCGGACACACTCCTACACTGCACCAACCCGGCCTGCGGCGAACGCCGCCCGGGCCCAGTCGACGCCAGTGACGCCGTCGTCGGCCGGACCGGCGCGGTCATCCGCGCGCCGGACCGCCGTCGCGGCCGACCTGGTCGGATCTTGCTGAACCAGGAGGACGGATGTCCGAGTCCACCCTCGCCCAGGGCCTCGAGCTCGGTGCGGGAGACCTCACCGTCGTCGGTGTGGTCGCGGTGGTCGCCCTCGTCGCCCTGGCCGTCGGCGGTCTGCTGCTCAAGGAGGTCCTCGCCCACGGCGAGGGCACCCCGAAGATGCAGGAGATCGGCCGAGCGGTCCAGGAAGGCGCCACGGCGTACCTCAACCGCCAGTTCCGCACCCTTGCGGTGTTCGCCGCGATCGTGTTCGTGCTGCTCTTCGCGCTCCCCGCCGAGGACCTCGGTGAACGCATCGGCCGATCGATCTTCTTCGTGGTCGGCGCGGTCTTCTCCGCGATCATCGGCTATCTGGGCATGTGGCTCGCCACGCGCGCCAACATCCGGGTCGCGGCCGCGGCCCGTGAGGAGAACGGCCGCGAGAAGGCGACCCGCATCGCGTTCCGCACCGGCGGCGTCGTCGGCATGTTCACGGTCGGCCTCGGCCTGTTCGGTGCCGCGATCGTCGTCATGGTCTACGCCGGCCAGGCACCGCGGGTGCTGGAGGGCTTCGGCTTCGGCGCCGCCCTGCTGGCGATGTTCATGCGGGTCGGCGGCGGCATCTTCACCAAGGCCGCCGACGTCGGTGCCGACCTCGTCGGCAAGGTCGAGCAGGGCATCCCGGAGGACGACCCGCGCAACGCCGCGACGATCGCCGACAACGTGGGCGACAACGTCGGCGACTGCGCCGGCATGGCCGCCGACCTGTTCGAGTCCTACGCGGTGACGCTGGTCGCCGCGCTGATCCTGGGCACCGCCGCGTTCGGCCTGCAGGGCCTGCTGTTCCCGCTGATCGTCCCGGCGATCGGTGTGATCACCGCGATCCTGGGCGTCTACCTGACCAAGGCCCGCGAGGGCGAGAACACGCTGCGCGCGATCAACCGCGCCTTCTACCTCTCGGCCGTGTTCGCCGGTGCGCTGTCGATCATCGCGGCGTACGTCTACCTGCCCTCGACCTTCGACGGCCTCACCAACCCGACCGACAGCGACGTCGCCGGCCTGGTCGGCGACCCGCGCCTGATCGCCTCGGTCGCGGTCCTGATCGGCATCGTGCTCGCCGTCGTGATCCTCAAGCTGACCGGGTACTACACCGGCACCGAGGACCGTCCGGTCAAGGACGTCGGCGAGTCCTCGCTGACCGGCCCGGCGACCGTGATCCTGTCCGGGATCTCGATCGGCTTCGAGTCCGCCGTCTACACCGCGCTCGTCATCGGCGCCGCCGTCTACGGCGCGTTCCTGCTGTCCGGTTCGATCGTGGTCTCGCTGTTCGCGGTCGCGCTGGCCGGCACCGGGCTGCTGACCACCGTCGGCGTCATCGTCGCGATGGACACCTTCGGCCCGGTCTCGGACAACGCGCAGGGCATCGCCGAGATGTCCGGCGACGTGGAGGGCGAGGGCGTCGAGATCCTCACCGAGCTCGACGCCGTCGGGAACACCACCAAGGCGATCACCAAGGGCATCGCGATCGCCACCGCGGTCCTCGCCGCGACGGCGCTGTTCGGCTCCTACCGGGACGCCATCAACCAGGCGCTCGGCCAGGCCGGGGTCGCCCTGGAGGACGCCGGCACCGCGTTCGCCTACGAGGTGTTCAGCCCGAACACCCTGGTCGGCGTCATGATCGGCGCCGCGGTCGTGTTCATGTTCTCCGGCCTGGCGGTCAACGCCGTGACCCGCGCCGCCGGCGCGGTCGTCTACGAGGTGCGCCGCCAGTTCAGGACCCGGCCCGGGATCATGGACGGCACCGAGCGCCCGGAGTACGGCCGCGTGGTGGACATCTGCACCCGGGACTCGCTGCGTGAGCTGGCCACCCCCGGCCTGCTGGCGATCCTCGCGCCGATCGCGGTCGGCTTCGGCCTCGGCGTCGGCCCGCTGGCCGGCTACCTGGCCGGTGCGATCGCCTCCGGCGTGCTGATGGCGATCTTCCTGGCGAACTCGGGCGGGGCCTGGGACAACGCCAAGAAGCTCGTCGAGGACGGCAACCACGGCGGCAAGGGCTCCCCGGCGCACGAGGCGACGGTCATCGGCGACACCGTCGGCGACCCGTTCAAGGACACCGCGGGCCCGGCCATCAACCCGCTGATCAAGGTCATGAACCTGGTCGCGGTGCTGATCGCCCCGGCGGTCGTCGTGCTGTCGACGCCGGACGCCAACCCGGCGATCCGGATCGTCATCGCGCTGGCCGCGGTGGCGATCATCGTGGCGGCGATCGTGGTGTCCAAGCGCCGCACCTCGGCGATCACCGACACCCCGGCCGAGAGCTCGGTCGGATAGCGACAGCCTCCCGTAGGACCACGGCGGCCGCTCGTCCCATCGGGGCGGGCGGCCGCCGTGTGTCGTCACCGCACGGAGCTAGTCTCGCTCCGGATTCGGCGGATCCGGACGATCCGGGGTGGAGGAACCATGCGTGCAGGCCCGGTCTCGGGTGCCGTGCTGGCCGTCGCCCTGCTCGCCGGCTGCGGCGCCGCCGGGCCCGGCCCGCAGGAGTGGACCGACCGGATGTGCGCGGCCGTGCTGCCGTTCATGCAGACCGCCGTCGAGGGCCCGACGGCGGGCGAGCCGCAGCAGGCCGTCGGCGACTACCTGGGCCGGACCACCGAGGCCCTCGACCGCACCCTGGGCGACCTGGACCGGCTCGGCCCCGCCCCGGTCGACGGCGGCGACACGCTCGCCGCGAACCTGCAGGGCGGGCTCGGCGAGGTGCGCTCGGCGTTCTCCGGCGCGAAGGCCAGGGTGGACGCACTGGACCCGGCCGATCCGGACGCCGTCGAACGGGACCTGCCCGGCGCGCTGGAGCCGCTGGCCCGGCTCGGCAGCACCACCGGCCCGCTGGACCAGGTGACCGGCAACCCGGAGATCGCGGTGACCTTCCGTGCCTCCGCGGCCTGCGGCGAGCTCACCCGGTTGTCCGACGCCGCCCGCGCTGCTGCGCCGGACGGCCCAGCAGTCGTTGACCCGAACGGGTCAAGTGCGGAGGGCGGCGGCGGCTGATCCGGCACCGCGTCCTACCGTCGTCACCCGACCGTCATCTCCGGGCCCGCTCCCCCGCGGGCCCTCGACCCTGGAGCCCGACGATGGCCACCCCCCGCCCGGCACGAGCCGCCCGGGTCCTGCTCCCCGCCCTGGTCGCCGCCGCCCTGCTCGGCGGATGCAGCACCACCGTCACCGGCACGGCGGCACCGGACCCCGCGCCGCGGCCCACCGAGGGCGTCGGCGCCGATCCGGTCGCCTGGGGCGACCAGGTGTGCGGGGCGCTGCTGTCCTACTACCAGCCGCTGAGCGCCCGGCCCGACTACGCGGGCGCCGACCTGCCCGGCATCAAGGACCGGCTGTCCGGCTACCTGGGCAACGTCCGGACCGGCATCGACACCGGGAAGCAGCAGCTGGCTGACGCCGGTGCGTCCCCGGTCAGCGGCGGCGACCAGTTCCGCACCTCGATCGAGGACCTGCTGAACCGGACCGGCACCACGATCGACGAGGCGCGGGCCGACGTCGACCAGGCCGACCCGAACGACGTCCCCGGCTTCCAGGAGCGGTTGCAGGCGGCCGAGGAGAAGCTGCGCACGATCGGCGCGGCCGAGGGCCTCGACCAGCTGGGGGCCACGCCACGGCTGGACAAGGCCATCGCCGAGGCGCCGCGGTGCGGCGAGCTGGACGCGCTGACCGCCCCGAGCTGAGCCGCCCGGCGCGCCGCGCTTGGGCAGGCTCGAACATGCGTTCTATGATGGCCCGGTGCCGCAGTTGTCGCTGTTCTCCGCGGAGGCCCGGCCGGCCGGGCTGGCCGACCTGGCCGGGCTGCTCTGCGGGCCGGGCCGGATCGAGCGGTTCGGCGCCGGGGACACCGCCCGGTTCGACGTGCCGCTGCCGTTCGACGGCCGGGCCGGCGCGCTCACCGCACTGAGCGCGGCCCGCGGGGTCACCCTGGCCCCCGGCGCGTCCGGCCTGCGCAGCGCGTTCCGCCGGGACCTGGCCCCGCTCGCGCGCCTGTGGTGCCCCGACGGGCGCAAGCAGGTCCCCGCGGACTTCCAGCTCGACGGCGCGGCGCTGCGGCTGTGGGTGCTCGCCGCGGGCGTCGCCGACCTGCGCGGCGGGCACCTGCTCCTGCTCGACGCGCAGGCGCCGTGGACGCACGGCCCGCTGATCGCGGCCGCCACCCGGGCCGGATTGCCACCGGCGCGGCTGGCCGCCGGGGAACACGGGGCACCCGGCCCGGCGTTGCGCCTGCACGGAGCCCGGCGGATGGCCCGGTTGGTCGAACTGGTGGGTCCGGCGCCGAACGTTCTGGGAGCGTCGGACTGGCCGCGACACCACGGTCGACCGGCCGCCTGACCTGCCGAACCCCGGCTGGGGATAGGCTGTCGGCTCGCCCGGCCCCGGTGGTGGAACCCACGGCACGGGATGGCGACGGTGTGAGATCGTGCGATCGTCGACCGCAGAACGATGCTCAGCGCGATCACTCCGACACGCTCCGGCCATGACGGGGTGCGCGGGGGGAGCACACTGCGGAGCCGGCACGGCACAGGCGTCGCAGACAGGCGTGACGCGGCCGAGGAGATGAGGTAGGACCACGTGGCAGCCGCTACAGGCACAGAGGGCAAGACCGGTTCGACGCGCGCGGCGGGTGGAAGCACGCGCAAGCCCACGTCGACGCGGTCCGCATCCGGACGCCCGGTCCGTCGCCTGGTGATCGTCGAGTCGCCGACCAAGGCGCGGAAGATCCAGCCGTACCTGGGTGACGACTACATCGTGGAGTCCTCGGTCGGCCACATCCGGGACCTGCCGCGCGGTGCCGCCGACGTGCCCGCCAAGTACAAGGGCGAGTCCTGGGCCCGCCTCGGGGTCGACGTCGACAACCAGTTCAGCCCGCTCTACATCGTCACGCCGGAGAAGCGGAGCACCGTCTCCGAGCTGCGCGAGGCGCTGAAGTCGGTGGACGAGCTGCTGCTCGCGACGGACCCCGACCGCGAGGGCGAGGCCATCGCCTGGCACCTGCTGGAGACGCTCAAGCCGAAGGTCCCGGTCCGCCGGATGGTGTTCCACGAGATCACCGAGTCGGCGATCCGGGCGGCCGCGGAGAACACCCGTGAGCTCGACCAGCACCTGGTCGACGCCCAGGAGACCCGCCGCATCCTGGACCGGCTCTACGGCTACGAGGTCTCCCCCGTGCTGTGGAAGAAGGTCATGCCGAAGCTGTCGGCGGGCCGAGTGCAGTCGGTGGCGACCCGGCTGATCGTGCAGCGGGAGCGCGAGCGGATCGCGTTCCGCTCGGCCGACTACTGGGACATCGCCGCGACGATGAACGCGGGCGCCGAGGCGACCCCGCGCACCTTCGGCTCCCGGCTGGTCCAGGTCGACGGCTCCCGGGTGGCGACCGGCCGTGACTTCGGGTCGGACGGCCGGCTGAAGTCCGGCTCCGACGTCGTCGTCCTCGACGAGGCGGGCGCCCGCCGGCTCGCGGAGTCGCTGCAGGGGCGCGATCTCGCCGTCTCCTCGGTGGAGTCGAAGCCCTACACCCGCAAGCCGTACGCGCCGTTCATGACCTCGACGTTGCAGCAGGAGGCGGGCCGCAAGCTGCGGTTCTCCTCGGAGCGCACGATGCGCAGCGCGCAGCGGCTCTACGAGAACGGCTACATCACCTACATGCGGACGGACTCGACCACGCTGTCGAGCTCCGCGATCGAGGCGGCCCGCGCGCAGGCCCGCGAGCTCTACGGCGACGCCTACGTCGCCGACAAGCCGCGCCAGTACACCCGCAAGGTGAAGAACGCGCAGGAGGCCCACGAGGCGATCCGGCCGGCCGGCGAGTCGTTCCGCACCCCGGGCGCGATCGCCCGCGAGGTCGACGGCGACGACTTCCGGCTCTACGAGCTGATCTGGCAGCGCACGATCGCGTCCCAGATGACCGACGCCCGCGGCACCACGGTCAGCGTCCGGATCGCCGGCACCGCCGGGACCGGCGAGGACGTCGTGTTCGCCGCGTCCGGCCGGACGATCACCTTCGCCGGGTTCCTCAAGGCCTACGTCGAGACGGTCGAGGAGGGCTCCGGCGCCGCCGCCGACGACGCCGAGTCCCGGCTGCCGGAGCTCACCGAGGGCCAGGCGCTGACCGCCGACGAGCTGACCCCGGACGGCCACTCCACCAACCCGCCGTCCCGCTACTCCGAGCCGGCGCTGGTGAAGGCGCTGGAGGAGCTGGGCATCGGCCGCCCGTCGACCTACGCGTCGATCATCAAGACGATCCTGGACCGCGGCTACGTCTGGAAGAAGGGCTCCGCGCTCGTCCCGTCGTGGGTGGCGTTCGCCGTCGTCGGGCTGATGGAGGCGCACTTCGGCCAGCTCGTCGACTACGACTTCACCGCCGCGATGGAGGACGACCTGGACTCCATCGCGTCCGGCTCCGACTCGCGGACCGACTGGCTGTCGAAGTTCTACTTCGGCGCGCCGGACGGCGGCGAGGGCTCGATCCAGCGGGCCGGCGGGCTGAAGAAGCTGGTCGGGTCGAACCTGGAGGAGATCGACGCCCGCACGGTGAACTCGATCAAGATGTTCACCGACGCCGAGGACCGCGAGGTCGTCGTCCGGGTCGGCCGCTACGGCCCGTACCTGGAACGGATCGTCGACGGCGAGTCGCAGCGCGCGAACCTGCCCGACGACCTGCCGCCCGACGAGCTGTCCGAGGAGGTCGCCGAGAAGCTGTTCTCGGTGCCGCAGGAGGGCCGCAAGCTGGGCACCGACCCGGTGACCGGGCACGAGATCGTGGCGAAGGAGGGCCGGTTCGGCCCGTACGTCACCGAGCTGCTGCCCGAGCCGGAGGTGCCGGAGGGCGCGAAGAAGAAGCCGGCGAAGCCGAAGCCGCGCACCGGGTCGCTGTTCAAGTCGATGTCGGTGGACACGGTGACGCTGGAGGACGCGCTGAAGCTGCTGTCCCTGCCCCGCGTCGTCGGCAAGGACCCGGAGTCCGGGGACGAGATCACCGCGCAGAACGGCCGGTACGGGCCGTACCTGAAGAAGGGCACCGACTCCCGCTCGCTGGGCGACGAGGAACAGCTGTTCACGGTGACCCTGGACGAGGCGCTGAAGATCTACGCGCAGCCCAAGCAGCGGGGCCGGGCGGCCGCCGCGCCGCCGCTGCGCGAGCTCGGCGAGGACCCGTCGACCAAGAAGAAGATGGTGATCAAGGACGGCCGGTTCGGGCCGTACGTCACCGACGGCGAGACCAACGCCAGCCTCCGCAAGGGCGACTCGGTCGAGGAGATCACCGACGAGCGGGCCTCGGAGCTGCTCGCCGAGCGCCGGGCCAAGGCCCCGGCAAAGAAGAAGCCGGCCGCCCGCAGGACGGCCGCGGCGTCGAAGAGCGGCGGGACGACGGCCCGCAGCACCGCCGCGAAGAAGACCGGCACCACGTCCAGGACCCCCAAGAGCCCGACGACCTGACCCGCCGCCGCCGGTGCCCCGGGCGGGATCCGCCCGGGGCCCGGTGGGGGGTCTCAGGCCGCGGAGAGGGCATTCTTGACGGCGGCGGCGACCCGGCCGCCCTCGGCGCGGCCCGCGGCGGCGGCGTTGACCTTCTTCATGACCTGGCCCATCTGCCGCATGCCCGGCTGCTCACCGGTCTCGGCCGCCACCTCCGCGACGGCGGCGCGGGCCAGCTCGGCCACCTCGTCGTCGTCCAGCTGGGTCGGCAGGTAGCGGGCGAGGACGTCGCCCTCGGCGCGCTCCCGGGCCGCCTGCTCGTCGCGCCCGGCGCCGGCGAACGCCTCCGCCGACTCGGCGCGCCGCTTGGTCTCCTTGGTGATGACACCGCGCACCTCGTCGTCGGTCAGCTCGCGCGCGGACTCCCCCGCCACCTCGGCGTTCCCGATCGCGGTCAGCACCGACCGCAGGGTGGTGCGGACCAGCTCGTCCCTGGCCTTCATGGCAGCGGTCAGATCGGCCCGCAGCTGCTCCTTGAGAGTGCTCACGGGACGCCACGATAGTCCTGCGACGTACGCTGGCCGGTGTGAGTACCACCGGCACGATCGCCCGTCTGGCCGCCGCCACCGCCGTCACCGGGGCCGCCGGTATCGGCTACGCGGCCGGTATCGAGCTGCGGCACTGGACGCTGCGCCGGGTGGAGCTGCCAGTGCTGGATCCGGGGGCCCGCCCCCTGCGGATCCTGCACTTGTCGGACCTGCACCTGACGCCCGGCCAGCGCAGCAAGATCCGCTGGGTCGCGTCGCTGACCGCGCTCGAACCCGACCTGGTGATCGACACCGGGGACAACCTGGCGCACCCGGACGCCGTCCCGGGCGTGCTGACCGCGCTGGGCGGCCTGCTCGACCGCCCGGGCGCCTTCGTGTTCGGCAGCAACGACTACTACGGCCCCACCCCGAAGAACCCGGCCCGCTACCTGCGGCGCAGCGGCGGCCGCCGGATCCACGGCGCCCCGCTCCCGTGGACCGACCTGCGGGCGGCGTTCCGGGAGCACGGCTGGGTGGACGCGACCCACACCCGTCAGCTGCTGGAGGTGGACGGCCGCAGCGTCCGGATCGCCGGCGTCGACGACCCGCACCTCAACCGGGACCGCTACCCGCGCATCGCGGGCCACGACCCGGACGCCGACCTGCGGCTCGGCCTCACCCACTCCCCCGAGCCGCGGGTGCTCGACGGGTTCGCCGCCGACGGCTACGACCTCGTGCTCGCCGGACACACGCACGGTGGGCAGCTGCGCCTGCCCGGCTACGGCGCGCTCGTCACCAACTGCGGGATCGACCGAACCCGGGCCCGCGGCACGAGCCGCTGGGGCAGCCACACCCGGCTGCACGTGTCCGCCGGACTGGGCACCTCGCCGTACGCACCGGTGCGCTTCGCGTGTCCGCCCGAGGCGTCGCTGCTGACCCTCGTTCCCCGCCCGACCAGCACCGATGCGCGCAGGGGAACCCCCGCGCAGGCCACCGGAGGCGTCGGGTAGAGTTCTCAACGGCTCACGGGAAGACCGTGACAGCCGCTCGGGGTGTGGCGCAGCTTGGTAGCGCGCTTCGTTCGGGACGAAGAGGTCGCAGGTTCAAATCCTGTCACCCCGACCACGCAGTATCCAGCAAAGGCCCTGGTCAGAGACTCACACGAGAGTCACGGACCAGGGCCTTCGTCGTGTCCGGAGTTGCTGCCGGAGCATTTCCGGAGCATCCGCCTACACCGGAGCGGGCGCCGCTCCCCCACCGTCGTCCGGATCTTCATCGTCATCGAGCGCTCGCAGGATGCGATCCGCGTTGTCGGTCCGCCGGGTGTAGAGGTCGAGCGTCGTCGACGCGTGTTCGTGGCCGAGGACGCGCTGGACCATGTTGGGCGGGACTCCGTCGTCGACGAGCCAGGTGGCGTACGAGTGGCGCAGATCGTGGAAGCGGAGGCCGCCGGCCTGGTTGCGGGCGACGTGGTGCACGGCGGCGGGTTCGCTCCGCAGGGTCTCGACGTGCTTGCGGCCATCGGTGTCGGTCCACTGCGCCTGCCATCCGTCGTCGAGTGGGACGGCGGCACCGAGCAGACCGGCCCGGACGAGCGAGGGCCGCCAGACACGGGACCGGAACGAGGTACGCAGCAGCGGCGCCCCGACCTCGTTGGCGAAGATCGGCGCGTTGGGTTCGGTCGGCCAGCGGTCCAGGTGTTCGCGGATGATCGGCAGCAGCCAGCCAGGCAGCGGCACCGTCCGGCGTCCTGCGCGGCTCTTCGGGAAGGGCTTGAACGAGGTGCTTCCCGAGACCTCCACGACGGTCCGGATCACCGACAGCCGGGCCGCATCGAGGTCCAGGGCATCGGTCCGGAGGCCGGCGACCTCACCCCAGCGCAGCCCCGCCCCGGCGGCGGTCGCGACGATCCCGCGGTAGCGCTCCGGGACGACCGGCAGCAGCCTGGTCCGCAGGTCCGGACGGCTGATGATCCGTTCGTCGGTGTCGCGGGTCCGGACACGAGGCACGCGGACGTCGTCGGCCGGGTTGAACGGGATCAGCCGGTTCCGCACGGCCGATCGCAGCACCGCCGACGCCAGCCTCAGCGCCTCGACGACCGTCGCCCGGGACCGGCGCTTACCCAGGTCGCTCACCCACGCCTGGAGCGCCAGGTGATCGATCTTCGACAGCGGCACGTCTCCCCACCGCGGGAGCACGTGAGTGCCCATGATCGAGCGGTCCCGGGCTGCGGTGGTGATCTCGGTGTTCCACGTCGCCATCCACTCGGTGGCGTGCGTAGCGAAGGTCATTCGCCCGGCGTGCGGGGACACGTAGGCACCGCGGGTCTTGGAGGTCTCGATCTCGGCGAGAAAGGTGGCCGCGTCCTTCTTGAGCCGGAAGGTCTTGGACCGCTGCTTGCCCGACGGGTCGCGGAAGTACGCCCGGTACCGGCCCTCCGGGGTCTTGTCGATGAAGCCCATCAGGCCATGGCTCCGATCTTCGTCGTCGACTCGGGCTCACCGTCGAGCCAGGCGTGGAACCGCTTGCGCGGGATCAGCCAGCGGCGGCCGATGCGGGTCGCGGGGATCTCGCCGTTGCGGACGGAGTCGTAGGCGACGCCGCGGGCGATGCCGAGCAGCGCGGCGACCTGGTCGACGGTGTAGGTCAGGGACTCGGTGTCGGTCACGGCGTCCTCCGTGGCTCGGCGCTGGGCTGGTGGCGGGTGCGGCGTTGTTCGCGTCGTCGTTCGGCGATGCCGAGTGCGATCTCCCGCTCGGCGTCGTTGCGGTGCCCGATCTGGACCACGGCCCAGTCGTTGACCACCAGCACCGCCCCGGCATCGGTGGGGGTGCCGAGGCCGGCCAGGGTCTCGCCGAGCCGGAACGAGCGGCGTTCGCCGCGGATGGCGCCGAATGTGGTCGAGTAGGCGCGGGACTTGGTGAGGAAGTGGCCGCGGAAGCCGAGCATGTGCGCCCACCGGCGCAGCTTCAGCTCCTCGTACTGCTCCATGCCGCCGAGCTCCCAGGCGGTCTCGATCAGCCGCCGGTGGTGGTCGGTGATGTCGAGGTGGCGCAGGTGGGCGATGTCGCGGATCGGCCGGTCGGTCGCCTCACTCTTGCCGGTGCCCTTGGTGGCGTACTTCGCGACGTAGACGGCGAGGGCGGCGTCGGTGATCTCGCCGTCGTCGTTCTCGAGCGCGGCGGCGGTGGTGCTCGTGATGGGGCGGATGTCGACCTGAGTGCCCCAGGCGAGTAGCAGCGGCGTGCCGTCGGGGCGGTCGACGACGAGGGAGACGTCGCGGGCAGCGTCGCGGATGGCGGCGTTGAGGCCGTCGGTGGTGATGCCTGCCGGTGGGGTGGTGGTGGGGCCGTCGGGTCCGTCGAGGCGGACGACGGCGTGGAAGTGGACCAGGCCGCGGCGCTGGTACTCGGCGACCTTGGCGTACGAGAGCCGGGCGTGCTCGCGGAAGTCACGCACCCGGACCCCGAGCATCTGGGCGAGCAGGCGTCGAAGCCGGATGGCGAAGCGGTTCCACAGCTTCCCGGCATGGGCCTGCCACAACACGGCGCCGGTGTAGTCGTGCGAGTCCGGGTCGAGGGCGGTGCCCACGCGCGGGTCGTCGCGGTGGTGCTTCTCGCCGCACCGGCACGGGACCGTCAGGCCGCGTGGGGTGACCCGGCGGGAGTGCACCGGCCCGAACGACGGAGCGGTCAGCGTCACGAACACCCGCGGGTGGGTGGCGGCGGTGTCGGGGACGCCTTTTCCGCCGGTCATGCCGGAGCGGATGAGGTGGTAGGCGTCGGAGGCGTAGCGATCCGAACAGGCCGGACACACCGACGCCCTGCGGTTGCCGCACGGGGCGAGGATGGTGCCCTCCCGCTCGGCCAGGACGGTGCCGGTGGCGCGGTCGAGGATCCGCGACGACCCGGTGAGGTGGATGGGGACAGCGCAGCCACCGAGGGCGGTGACCTCGCGGCGCCAGTCCTGGAAGCCGGGCGAGCGCAGCAGGTGCGACAGATCGGAGTCGTGCTGGGTGCTGGTGGTGGCCGTGTTCACGGCATCCCTCCCGGAGAAGGTGGTCGTGGGGTGGCGCCGGCCCCGCCGGGAGCTGGACTCATCTACGGCGGGGCCGGGGCTGGATTCAGCGGGACGGGTAGGTGCGGTGTTCGTGCTCGATCTCGACCGGGCCCGGGGTGTAGCCGTGGTATCTCGCCAGGAGCCGGGCGGCGGCGCGGTAGCTCGACGCGTGGCCGACTAGGGCGCCGTGGTCGTTCTCGACGCGGTAGCGGCCGGCGTCGCGCAGCACGGTCCCGCCCTTGTCGGTGTCGCCGAGTACGACCAGGGCCTTGCCCGGGGCGACGACATCGACCCCGATCACCCCACTGCAGCGCCGCGGCGGGTTCTTCGGCTCTGCTACCGGTGCGGGCTGAGGGATCGGCCGCAGGTGCTCCCAGCGCGACACCATGTCCCGCGTCGCCCGCGGCACCAGGACCGAGCGGGCCGGTCCTTCGTGGCCAGCGTGGTGGACGTGGTGGCTGCCGCCCAGTTTCAGGTGTCCGGTGTCGAGGAGTTGGACCACGGTGTCCCCGTCGTGGCGGGCAATCGCGTCGGCGCAGCCCGGCCGGGCGGAATCGGCCCGTAGGACGCGTCCAGTTCGTTCGATCACGAAGAACCCGGGGTCCTGCGCGGCCGTGATGATGCGGGCGACCTCACGCGGGTCCTGGGTCGCGGCCGGGCCGTGGTCGTCGGTCTCGACGGTGATCGGGTCGCCGAACAGCGCGCCCTGCACGGTGTCCGCGCGGCCGGTCATGCCGACCACCACCAGGTGGCGCGGGCCTCCCAGGACCACTCCCGGCCGAGCTGACGGATCACGTACCACTCGGTGACCACTGCGCCGCCGACGATGACCCAGAACCACCCCGAGGCCGACCCGAGGTAGAGCCAGGTCCCGCCGACGATCAGTGCGAGCAGCAGGGTGCACTTGGCCCAGGTCCGCAGGACCCACGCGGTGGTCGTGCCCATCAGGCCGCCCCCCGATCGGTGTCGTCGCCGTCGGTGTCGGTGTCGTCGTGTAGGTCGATCACGTCCGCGTCCGGCGGCGGCGTGCATCGCTGGACCAGCTCGGCGATGTCGTCGTCGGAGACGAACGCCGCCCGGAACCGGACCGGGAGTCGGGAGCCCTTATCGATCACGAATCCGATCCCGGCATGGCGGGCGTCGCCGGGGATCTCGTCGGCCAGTGCTCCGCGTTCGCGGGCACCTTCGCCGAGGACCATGTCGACGTGGCTCGCGGCGGTGACGCCGAGGCAGATCCGCTGGGTGAACAGCTCCCGGACGTCGAGGACCTCCTTGGACGGTTCCTGCAGGTAGCCCTGCACGGTGAACAGCGACGCCCGCCCTTGGGTCATGACTTCGGCGAGCAGTCGCAGCGCGTCGCGGACTGACGTGCGGTCGCCGTAGGCGGTGAGCATCGCCATCTCGTCGATGACCAACAGCTCCACCGGCGTGTCCTGCGACGGGGCACACTTGCGGATGTTGTGGTCGCGCATGTCGTCCTGGCGGTCGCGCATGCTGTCGCGGAACTCGGTCAGCAGCTCGAGCGCGGCGGGCATCGACGTGGCGTAGCGGTGGAACAGCGGTGCGCCCTGCTCGGTCTCGACACCGCCCTTGAGGTCGACCATCCAGACCCGCACGAGGCCGTCGCGGATGCAGGGCCCGACCCCGCGCAGCGTCGACCACAGCACCGAGCCCTTACCCGCCCCGGAGGCGCCGGCCACGAGCCGGTGCCCGCCGATGACCGGTGCGGTGAACGGCTCGCCGCGCTCGTTGTCGCCGATCTCGACCGCGCCCAGGTCCACGTCCTCGACCGTCTCCGGGATGTCGGGGGCCGGGATGGTGCGGGTGAACGGCAGCTCCCACTCGATCACCACCGCGACCACGCCGGGGCGGTGGCGGGTGATCGCGACCCGGTGCGCGATCAGCGCCTCCCACAACACCGACGAGCGCTCTTGCCAGTAGGCGACGTCCTGGCCGCGCACGAGGCGGACGTAGACGGTGTCGATCGACGGCGAGGACGAGCGGACCCGCAGCACCCGGGGCACGAGTGCCTCGCCGGTGTGGCGGTGCTCGCGGGTCAGCCCGGTGTCGGCCATGAGCTGTGTCCAGCGGCGGCCGCGGTAGACCGTCCAGCGCCGCCACGTCGAGCGCAGTGCCGGGGCGGCGAACCGGTCGAAGCTGGCCGGGTGCACGCGGCCCCAGACGAGCACGGCCAGCGCCATGCCGCCGAGGAGCGCGCCGGCCACCAGCGGCCCGAGCATCAGCGCCAGCCCGAGCACGATGAGCGGGACGGCGACGAACCCGGGATGGCGTGCCAGCCAGGCGGCGGCCTGGACCTCGCGTCCCGGGGGACGGGTGGCGCGTCCCGCGTGGTGACGGGCCGGGCCGTTCATACGCGTTGCAGTGCTACTACGGTTGGTCATTGTTACCGGTCCTCACGAGATGTGTGTCGGGTAGCAGGGGTGCCCGCCGGTGTGTTTCCGCCAAGAATCGTCGTCGGCGGGCACCCCACCACCCAGGTGGTCATTTCTGTTCGCGCAGCACGCCACGGGATGCGTCCAGGTGGACGGTCAGCACGGCGATGTCGCGGGCGAGGTTGTCGTGGGTGTTCTTGAACCCACCGGTCCGATACGGAATCCCATGCAGCGACCGTTTGAGTTCACGCATGGCGGCGTCGATGTCCTCCACCACCCGATCCACAGCCTTCGACATCGCCTATTTCCTCCATTCGCGGGAGACGAGTTCGGCCTCCCACTTCTTCGCCGATGCCGACATCACCTGCAGGGAGCGGTGCGCCTTCTTCGCCGCCGCACTCATCTCCTCCCCCGACACCCGCGACCAGGCATGCCGAGCCGTGACGCCGGCCTTCGCGCTCGCGCCCTTCGCGGACTTGCGTTCCCCGCGGCGCTCGGCGTCCCGGGCTCGTGCGGCGAGCTTGTCGGCTTCGGCCAGGGCGTCCCCGACGAGCTGCAGGGCCCGCCAGAACTCGCCGTACTTGCGCAGCGCCCGCCGATTCACCCTGGGCAGGGTCTTGATGCGGTCCCGGGCACCCACGCTGATCACCGGGTCACACGCCCTTGCGGATGGCCTGCTGCGCCAGCCGCAGTCCTTCGGCGACCCCGGCTCGCCACGCCTGCTCGGTCGGCACCACCGGTGCCTCGGTGCGTGCCCAGCGGCGGCGTTCGATCTCCAACCGCCGCACCAACCGCCCCACCCCCGCCGTCGCCCGGGGCTTGCCATTCATCGTCGTGCTCATGTCGCCGCCTCTTCTCCGGTCACCGAACCGGACCGATCCCGGTCGCCGATATCGCCTTCTCCGAAACAGTTCGGGCAGACACCCGAACCGCCACACGCACCACACTCGATGCCGCTGATCGAGTCGCCGTAGCCATCACACATGTCGCACGCACGACTCCCACCGCACTCGCCACACGCCATCCGGAATCCACTCCTGATCACAAACACAGGTGTCCCCATCTTGGAATTGCACACATTTACTGAGAACCGCCGGAACCCGGTCCGGCCAGAAAGAAGGGTGTCGGCCGGGGTCAGGCCGCCGGGCCGGCGTCGACGCGGACCCCGCTGATGCTGTTCTGCTGCTCGGTCAGCTCACGCTCGGCCCCGGCCAGCACCTCACGCAGACGGGACAGCTCCGGCCGATCGAGGAACAACGCCACCGACCCACCCGAGCCGGACACCTCCACCGTCACCCGATCCTCGGCCGGGTAGCGCCGCACCAGGAACGCGGTCGTCCCGACCACGTGCACGTTGACCGTCACCGTCGACGACGGCAGCCACTCCGGGCGGCCCATCACTGCTCGCCACCCTCGTGGTCCTTACCGCGCCGCGCCGGCATCGGCGCAGGGTGAGCGTGCTTGAGCCCCGCCGCCTTGAACGCGATCCCCGACACCGTCCGCCCATCCGGCGACTCGATCGAGTACGGGTTGATCTTCGGGTCGATCAGCTGCACCCGCACGTCCTCCGGGAACCCCTCCCCCGGGTCCGCGGTCAGGGTCACCTTGATCTCCTCACCCTTCGGCGCCCGCTGACCCGCCACCACCTGCAACTTCGCGAACAGCGACACCACGAACTGCATCACCCCATCCCGATCGGTCACCGGCACCTCCGCACCGTTGCCGTCCTGGCGGGTCTTGGGTGCGGGCGGCTCCACCACCGTGAGCTTGTAGCCGTCGAGCACCACCGGAAGATCCCTCATCGTCATCCCCTCTGATCGCCTGGCCAGCTTGGCTAGCCAGATCAGAATGAGGTCACATGGCTAGCCATGTCAAGCCCATCGGGCGAAGATGGCTAGCCGGGCTAGTCAGCAAGCGGTTACCGTTGGGGCATGAGCACGCCCGCCGACTTCCTCGCGCGCCTGGACCCGGACGATCCGCGGACCCCGTCGCAGCAGATCGCCAACCAGATCCGTGCCGCGATCAAGCTGGGCAAGCTCAGCGCGGGGGAGAAGCTGCCCTCGCAACCGGACCTGGCAGAGCGCTACGGCGTGGCCCGCGAGACGGTCAAGGCCGCGTTGCGCCCGCTCTACGCGGAGCGGCTGCTGATCAGCCGGCAGGGCAGCGGGGTGTTCGTCCGTGCCCAGACCGAGCTGCCGGTGGGGCTGCGCCCGCACATCGAGGCCGCGTTCGAGCGTCCGCATGTACGGATCGACTTCGCCGGGTTCTCCGGCGAGACCCTCGCGAACACCCTGTCCGAGGTCCTGGACAAGGTCCGCGCCGGGCGCCTCACGCCGGAGTCCATCGCGATCCGGGTCATGCTGTCCGACCCCGGGGTCCCTCTCGCGCTGCCCTGCCGCGCCGACACCGCCGCCGACGACCCCGCCGTCCGCAGACGCGCCGACCGGATCACCCGCCGGGCCGTGGACAGCATCACCGACAACGTCGGCGAGCTAGCCGATCTCGGCCTGGTCACCTCAGTCGCTGCGGAGGTGCGCGCGCACAGCGCATCCCCGCTGTTCAAGCTCTACCTGCTCAACGACGACGAGGCGTTCTTCGGCTTCTACCCCGTCCTCGAACACACCGTCACCATCGACAAGGCCCCGGTGCCGATCTTCGACCCGATGGGCAAGGACGCCACCCTGTTCCACTTCTCCACCGGAGACGACGCCGACACCAGCAACGGCCCGCAGTACGTCGCCCAAGCCCGTACCTGGTTCGACTCCGTCTGGAACTCGATCACCCGGGAGTACCCGCAGTGACCTTCCCGGCCGGTACCCGCACCCAGCTCGCCGAGCTGCTCCACGGCGCCCGCGTGATCCTGCTCGACTTCGACGGACCCGTGGCACACCTGTTCGCCCGTCACCCGGCGCCCGACGTCGCCGCCGCGGTCCGCCAGTTCGCCACCGTCGGAGGCATCGACCTCACCGAGGTCCGCACCGACGACCCGCTCGTCCTGCTCCGCGCCGCCTACCGGCACTCGCCCGAAGCCGGCCGCGACGTCGAAGCCCACGTGATCGCCCACGAGACCCGGGCCGCCGCCGTCGCCGAACCGACCCCCGGTGCCCACGAGCTCATCCGCGTGGCCGCGACGACCGGCCGCCGGGTCCTGATCGTCAGCAACAACTCTGAACGAGCCATCCGCACCTACCTCGCACGCCACGACCTGACCGACCACGTCGAGCAGATCATCGGCCGGCCCTTCGGCAACCCCGAGCAGATGAAGCCCGAGCCGCACCTGGTGCACGCCGCACTCGACATCGCCCGGACCGCGCCCTCCGACGCCGTGTTCGTCGGGGACTCGATCACCGACGTCCTTGCCGGGGCTACCGCGGGGGTGCCGTGTATCGGCTACGCCAAGAAACCCGAGCGCGCCGAAGGACTCGCCGACGCAGACGCCCTGGTCGTCGTCGACGACATGCACACCATCGCCACAGCACTCCGCCCGTGACATCGCTCCGACCTGCCGTCGCCGACGCCGCACGTACCCGATGGCCCGACCGTGCCGGCGCCTGGATCGACGCGCTGCCCCGCGAGCTGGCCCAGGTCTGCGACTCGCTCGGCGTGACGCCCACCGGGCAGACGTTCCCGGCCAGATCCGCCCACGTCCTCGACGCAGCCACCCCGACCGGCACACGGCTCATCCTCCGATCGAGCCCCGACCCCGCCGCCGTCCACCAGGCCGCCGTACTCGAACAGCTCGCGCGGCTCGATCTCGCACCCGCCGTCCACCTCGTGCGGCGCACCGAGACCAGTACGTGGACCGCGATGGACGCCGTCAGCCCCGGACAGTCGCTCGCCGAGCGAGAGCCGCGACCGTCGGACCTCTCCGCAATCGCCGCAATGCTGCGCACCCTGTCCGGCGAGAACGGACCGTCGTCCGCGCCGAGCATCGTCCCGTGGCTACGGGCCCGACTCACCCATCCGCCGGCCGACGACCAGCCACCCCACCGCGGCCCGGAACCCGACGCCGTACGCCATGCTGCGATCGAGGTCCTCGACCAGCTCGCCGCCGACGCAGTGACAGGGCTCTGCCACGCCGACCTCTCACCACCCAACGTCCTGCACGGCACCTCCCGGCTGTGGTTCATCGACCCACGCGGGATGAACAGCGAAGCCGCCTACGACATCGCCGTACTCGCCCTCAAACTCAGCAACGACCACCTCGACACCGCCCGCGCACTGGCACGAAGCATCGCCATGACCAGTGCAGTCGACCTAGAACGAGCGAGCGCATGGGTCACAGTGGCCGACGCAGCCACCGTCTGACCGCAGCGGCAGGGCGCGCTGTGTCTAGATTCTCTTCTCGGTAGTCAAGGCGGCGCCTGCGGCGCCGCGTGGCGCTGTGTCGATGCAGTCGCAAGCACCGCGCGGGGCGTGCGGCCTCCGGCCGGTCCCCGCGCAGTGCGCGACTGCCAGTATCGTTCGCGCCCAATTCACTCTCGTACACTCGGAGGCTGGCTTGAGCGCGGGAATCAATGAGTCTGAAAGTGAGTGGTTGAGCGTCGCTCGCTACCAGCTGACGATGGCTCGGGAACAGGCTCAGACCCCTCCGCCCCTGAGCTCCCTGAGCATCAACCTGATGCAAGATGCAGTGGAATCGATGCTCGCCCTCGCCGCGGAGCACCTGCATGCGCCAGTCAAGAATAATCCCGATTTTCTTGCCATCTTCGACGCTGTCACGGCGAAGCTCGACGCGAACTCCGAAGTCTTGGGACATCGCTCGGCAATGGCCGCACTCAATAAGGCACGGATCAACTTCAAGCATCACGGAAACTCACCCGCCGATACCACCATCCAGCGGCATCTGATTCGTGCGGAAGAATTCGCGACCAGCCTCGTCATGGAAGTGTTCGGCGTGACCCTGGAGGACATCAGCCTGCTGCTGTTCGTGCGATGCGCCAAGGCTCGCGACTACCTCTCGGAGGCGGATCGGCAGTGGCCTGCCAATCCAGAGGAGGCGACTGAAGCACTGAGGTTGGCCTACGATGAACTGGTATCAGACTTCGAGAAGCGCAAAGCTTGGCGCCCGGGAAAGACGCTGTTCAGCACAAAGCCGAGCTTCATGCCGAGCAAGTCAGACATCAAGAAGTCGGGCAAGGTCATCGAGAAGCTGTACGAGTGGGTTACGAACGTAGACGAGTATGTTCGAAGCCTTGCCCTAGGTGTAGACATGCGACAGTTTGCCTACTTCGACGCACATATGCCGACGATTTCCCGAGCCCTGGGCGGGAATCACATTGTGAACCATCGATCGGGCGTGGAAGTGACCGACGAGATTTTCCGAAGGTGTTTCAAATTCGTCGTGGATACAGCTTTGGCGTTCGGCGCCGACGACTTTGACTTCGACCACTGGTCGGCGCGGGAGTCTCTTCGCGAAGCCCAGGTCACGGCAACAACGAGCCAAGAATGAGCCCTCGCCGGGCGGGCAGGTCTCCGGGATGGCCGGGGTGTGGCATCCCATCGACCTCCCGAGGGGCTACCACACGGTGCCCCAGGGGCGGAGCTGGGCGCGGTCGGCCGGCGGTTGCGTCGAGGGGCCGCCCCTGGGGCACCGCGCGGTCGGGCGTTGCCAGGTCGACGGGATGCCACACACAGAGCGCGGCGGGCTGGTCAGCTAGAAGGCCCGATCAGCTCGCAGCGGTCGCGCAGCAGGCCTCGGCGTCTCCGGTGACGGCGCCTGGTTGCCCGCACTCGCAATGTCCGGCTGCCTGGGGCGACACTCCGACGGGATGGATCGAGGTGGCCTCGGGGGCATCGGCCTTGACGGTGTAGATCTCCCACGGCTCGGCGCCGGGACCGTGGACCCACACCTTGTCCTGCAGGGCGTAGCAGCAGGTCGTGTCGTCCTCGGTCTGGGTGAACAGGCCGAGAGCTGAGAGGCGTTCGGTGGCCTGGTCGACCTCCTCTGTGGTCTCGACCTCAACTCCGAGATGGTCCATGACAGTGGGCTGATCGGCCTCGCCCTCGATCAGGACGAGCTTGATCGAGGGCTCGGTGACGGCGAAGTTCGCGTAGCCAGGGCGACGCTTGGCGGGCTCGACGCCGAACAGGGATCGGTAGAAGGCGATCGAGCCTTCGAGGTCGGCGACGCGCAGCGCGAGCTGGACTCGTGGCATGACCACTCCTTGTTTCGATGACGGTCGATCCAGAGCTTGCGCCGCTACTTAGATGCCTGTCAAGCTAGACGCATGTCGAAGCAGGATCGAATAGTCGTGGACCTGACCGAGGCGGTCGCGTGCTGCTCACCGCTGGTCGCCGAGCCGCTGTCGGCCGAGCAGTCGGTCGACCTGGCCCGGGTGTTCAAGGCGCTGGGAGATCCGGTACGGCTGCGCCTGCTGTCGCTGATCGCCTCGCACGCCGGCGGTGAGGCGTGTGTATGCGACCTGACCGACGTATTCGACCTAACCGGCGCGACGATCTCCCATCACCTGAAGGTCCTACGGGAAGCGGGATTGATCTCGGGCGAGCGGCGGGGCACCTGGGTCTACTACCGCGTCCGTCCGGACCTGCTCGGTCGCCTCTCGGCCGTTCTGGTCCCCGGCCGTGCTCCGGAGGGCGCGGCGGTGGCGCAGTGAGCAGCCGCCCCGACGTCGGGACCGACTCGGAGACGGCGCCGGTTGCCGCCCGCTTGTCCACGCTGGACCGACTGCTACCGGTGTGGATCCTGGTCGCGATGGCGGCCGGACTGCTGGCCGGGCGTCTGATCCCCGAGCTGGGGCCCGCACTGGACGCGGTGTCGGTGTCGGGGGTGTCGTTGCCGATCGCCGTCGGGTTGCTGATCATGATGTACCCGGTGCTGGCGAAGGTCCGCTACGACCGCGTTGACGCCGTGATGGGGGACCGGCGGCTGATCGTCGCCTCGCTGGTGCTGAACTGGGTAGTCGGCCCTGCTCTGATGTTCGCGCTCGCGTGGCTGCTGCTGCCGGACCTACCCGAGTACCGGACAGGTCTGATCATCGTCGGGCTCGCCCGCTGCATCGCGATGGTCATCATCTGGAACGACTTGGCCTGCGGAGACCGGGACGCCGCCGCAGTGCTGGTGGCGCTGAACTCGGTCTTCCAAGTGATCGCGTTCGCCGCGCTGGGCTGGTTCTACCTCGACCTGCTGCCCGGATGGTTGGGGCTGCCAACCGCCGACCTCGACGTGTCGCCGTGGCAGATCGCCGGGTCAGTGCTGGTGTTCCTCGGCGTCCCGCTGGTGGCGGGCTATCTGTCCCGGCACGTAGGTGAACGAACCCGCGGACGCGACTGGTACGAGTCACGGTTCCTGCCCCGCATCGGCCCGCTCGCTCTCTACGGGCTGCTGTTCACCATCGTCATCCTGTTCGCACTCCAGGGGCAGGCGATCACCTCCCAGCCGCTCGACGTGGCCCGGATCGCGGTTCCGCTGCTGGCCTATTTCACACTGATGTGGGGTGGGTCCTTCGCGGTCGGGAAGGCGATCGGACTCGGCTACGCCCGGGCCACCACGCTCGCGTTCACCGCAGCGGGCAACAACTTCGAGCTGGCCATCGCGGTCGCCATCGCCACGTTCGGTGTCACTTCCGGGCAGGCACTCGCCGGAGTGGTCGGCCCGCTGATCGAGGTCCCGGTGCTGGTCGCTCTCGTCTATGTCTCTCTAGCCGTCCGCCGGCGCTGGAAGGAACCCGCATGACCGGCACACCGGAAGTCCTGTTCGTTTGCGTGCACAATGCGGGCCGCTCTCAGATGGCCGCCGCGCTACTCGACCACCACGCCCGAGGCACGGTCACCGTCCGCTCCGCCGGGTCCGCCCCCGCCGACACGATCAACCCAGCCGTGCGCGAGGTGATGGCCGAGATCGGGCTCGACCTCGACCAAGCGCGCCCGAAGGTGCTGACCACCGACGCCGTCCAGGCATCCGACGTCGTGATCACCATGGGTTGCGGGGACGCCTGCCCCATCTTTCCCGGCAAGCGCTACCTGGACTGGCAGCTCGATGACCCCGCCGGACGTTCCCCTGAGGAGATTCGGCCCATCCGCGACGAGATCGACCGCCGGGTCCAAGATCTGCTCGCTGAGATCATCCCCGCCGAGCGCGCAGGGAGCTGATGCCGGGCCGATGCAAATCCAGCTACGGGCCGGATCCGCGGCGTGACGATCAGTGCCGCCAGACCTTGACTGCGGACACCAGAAGGATCAATGCGAGAGCTGGAATGAGCACCAGGTCCGGGATCACGCCGAGCAGCAATGCCCCGATCAGAGTGCCGGCGATCGAGCCCGCCGTCATCACCAGAACGAACCTGCCGTTGGCCCGCAGCACGCCGAAAGACTGATCGCGACTGTAACGAGCGAACGCGACGAGCATCGTCGGTAGCGAGATGGCCAGCGACAGGCTGCCCGCGAGCCTGATGTCGACGCCGTACAGCAGCACGATCGTGGGGATGAGCAGCTCGCCCCCGGCGACGCCCATGATGGAGGCCACCACCCCGATCCCGAAGCCCGCTACGAGGCCGGCGACGACCCGGACCGGTCCGGACAGGACCAGAGCAGTCGGCGCGCCGTCGAGGTGGGTGAACACGAGGGCGGCAGCCATGAGGACCAGAAGAGCGGCCAGGACCTTGTACAGCGTGGCCGTTCGCATCCTGGTCGCCCACGAGGCTCCGACCCACGCACCTACGAGGCTGCCCAACAGCAGGTTGACCGCCACCGGCCAGAGAGGAGCCAGCGCGGCGTACGGAACGGCGATGAGGCGGGCAGGCAGGGCCGTGACCACCACCGCGAGACTCATCGCCTTGTTCACGATCACCGCATGGAGCGCGACGAAGCCGAAGATGCCGATCAGCAGCGGCAGACGGAACTCCGCGCCACCCAGTCCGATCATGCCGCCCAGCAGACCGACCGCAGCACCGGCGCCGAACGCGGCAGGCAGCGAGTTGCGAAGTCGACCGGCGAGACCTGCGCTGGAGGCACGAGAGTCGTCCGACACCCCGGGAACGTAGCCCCCCGCCGCGCGACGCGAAAGATCACGACCTCGCCAGGCGAGGAGGTCTCCGAATGGCACCGGCCGCTCAAGGGCCGATCACGGCGGAGCAGATCCGGAGCGGACCGATCGACACATGGCAGCACAGCCGCTTACGCCGCGACACGAAAGCCCAGTTCAGAGCACATGGGCCGCCACCGGACGGCACGGCGCGATCGCAGTAAGCCGCTTTCGGGACGAAGAGGTCGCAGGTTCAAATCCTGTCACCCCGACCACACAAAGGCCCTGGTCAGAGACTCGTACGAGAGTCTGACCAGGGGCCTTAGTGGTGTCGGAGACCGACTGCTTGTCTATCGCCGTTCGTCCGGGAACAGGCCGCCCATGACGGTCGCTCCGCTGTCGATCGCCGGGCGGAGCTGCTTCCGGCCCTGCTCCAGCCACTCGGTGCCCGCCCGTGAGCGGTGTCGGGCGTCACGGCCCCGCTGTCCACGCGGTACCTCTACGCAGCGGGCTGGCAAGGCGATCGTGCGCCGTGACGTGCGGGGCCTGGTGTCACTGGTCGAGGACGTCGAGCAGTGCCACCGTGCCCCCCGGGCCGTTCCATGTTCGGATAGTGCGCAGCTCCGGCGCCCAGGAGCAGTGGCAGGCCGCCTGGATCACCTTCGCCGTCGCCTGCGCCGCGGTCACCGCGTACGTCGCGTTCTCCGTTCCGTCCGCTCCACGGCCGGAAGGCGGCGCGGACCGCGCTGCTCCCCCGGGCCGCTCCTGCCCCACGGGGCGGCCACCTGATGGCGGCCGCCGCACCGATGGGAGCGGCCAGCGCGGCTGTGGATACTCGGACGCGACGTGCTCGTCACCGTCGGGGGGATGGACGAGACGACATCGACGACCGCCTGGATCCTCCTCGGTGCCGCGGGGGTCCTCGGTGCGGCAGCCGGCGACCTCGGGCGACGCTTCGGGTTCGGCAGGACGTGGCTCGCGGCGATGCTCGCGATGGGCGCAGCGACCGCACTGCTGGCCACGTTTCCCGACCTCGATCTCGTCGCATGGTTCACCGCCGCTGCCTTCGGTGCGGTGTACGTGACCCACTCGGGGCCGTTGCTGATCTGGGGAATCCAGGTGTACCCGTCCACCCCCGCCGCCGGCGTCGGGCTCGCCCTCCTCGTCCTGTCCCTCGGCCAGGCGTCGCCGGCGCCGTCGTCCGACCGGTTCGCCGGGACCGTCCGGAAGATCGTGGGTGAGCGTCGGTCGTCCCCACGTTCGCGTCCTCACCCGGTGCTCGGCCACGGATCCACGACGAGGCTCGGCCGCTCCCGCTGCCAACGTCGGGCCTTCGCCTCGTACACCTCGCGGGGCGCGAGCCGCGGGTCCGGCCGCACCCGCTTCCCCAAGAGATCGTCGTAGCCGTGGGGCGCATAGTCCAGGAGACGACCATCGGACGCACGTGACGGCCCGTAGCAGCATGTCGTCGAGGCGAAGTGATCGATGGCGTCCGTCGAGCTCCGGAACCGTACGCCCGGTACGCCGAAGTGCTCCTCGAACCAGAGAGGGACGCGTGCCTCGATGCGCACCTCGACCATTGCGTCGAGGTCGGCGAACAGCTGCGCGGCCCGCCGGATCAGTCGTCCTCGGCGGCGAGGAACTGCTCGGTCCGGTCCATGGCTCGCGATCGTGCCCGACCGCAGGATCCGGTCGCGGGCGGTCGCCCCGGGACGGGAGGCCGGGGCCCGGCTCAGTACAGGAGGGCCACTACGCCGCCCCGAGGCCGTACCGGGTGGCGTCGGCCGCCCCGAGCGGATCGGTGCGCGCCCACGCGACGTGCAGATCCGGGCGGACGAGGACGGCGCCGCTGTCCGCGCCCAGCAGCGTCCGCAGCACGCCCGCGGGATCGTCGTGGTCACCGCCGGGACCGACGGTGATCGTGGTGTCGACGGGAACCTCGGCCCAACGGTCGTCGCGGGGGCCGAGGACGACCAGCGCCGGACCGCGACCGACCAGGTCGTGCAGGCGTACCTCGCCGCCGGCGGCCGGGCGCAGGACCGGGTCGGGCAGCCGCACCCCGGCGGAGCGCTCATCGGGGTCCAGGAGCGGGGAGGCGGGGAGGGGCAGGTCCAGCATGGCCATGTCGCGCAGCCACCTGCGGCGCGCCGGGCGGACACGCAGGGCGAGGCCCATCAGGCCGACGACGGCGGCGCGCACCGGTCGCGGTGCCTGGATCCCGATCCGGGTCAGGCCGCTGACCCGCCGGGAGACGGAGCCGACGACTGCACGGCGCTCGACGTCGTAGGACTCCAGCAGCCGGTCGGTCCCGCCGCCGCCGAGACACGCCGCCAGTTTCCAGGCGAGGTTGTGGGCGTCCTGCACCCCCGCGTTCATGCCCTGGCCGTTGGCGGGCGGGAAGGCGTGCGCGGCATCGCCCGCCAGCAGCACGCGGCCCCGCCGGTACCGGGGGCTGGACCGCCGCTGGAACCGGAACCGCGCGGCCCACAGCACCTCCGCGTCACCGGGACCGAGTACCTCCGCGGCGCGGCGCCGGACTTCCCCGTCCAGCACCTCCGCACCGGGATCGGGCGTTCCCGGCTCGACGCGGACGATCCGCCAGAGGGTGGGCGCGAGCCGCTGCGCGGCAGTGATGCCGTGGCGTCCGTTGTGGAACCGCGGCCACGGCAGGCCGTCCCGTTCGTCGATGACCCGGATGTCCGCGAGCAGCGGCCGCAGCGGGAAGGTGATCCCCTCGAACGGCAGCCCGAGCGCGTCCCGGACGACGCTTCCGGTGCCGTCGCACCCGACGACGTAGGACGCGCGGACGCGGCGGGTGCCCGCCGGGTCCCGTACGAGGACGTCGACCCCGTCGTCTCCCGGTTCGACACCGGTCACCTCGGTCGCGAACCGCAGGTCACAGCGACCCGACCGGACGACCGCGTCGGCGAGGACGCGCTCGGTCCGGCCCTGCTCGAGGAACAGTATGCCGGCGTCGGCCGCCTCGTCGTCGAGCTCTTTGAACCCGAATGTGAACAGGGGGCGGCGCCCGGCCGCGCCGCGGTACATCGGCAACGACCGCCGCAGGGTGCCCTCCTCGAACAGCCGGTCGGCGACCCCCCACTGGCGGAAGACCTCCAGCGTACGGACATGGATCGCGGGCGCCCGGGACTGGGTGTTGGTCGTCGGCTTCAGCTCGAACAGCACCGAGCTGACACCGTGCCGGGCCAGGCCGAGCGCCAGGGCCAGCCCCACCGGGCCACCACCGACGATCACGACCGGGGCCGGCCCACCCGTGCTCGGGTCACCGCGGTCCGACATGGTGGACCTCCCTGCTCGCCCGTTGAAGTACCTTACTTTCTGGATGGTAACATACCTTCTAGAAGGTTGGATTCCAGCGGGCGTAGGGTCGCGCGGCGACAGGACCGGCGGGGAGAGGGGCGTGCAGGTGACGGCAGGTGAGCCCCGGCGGCGCGACGGGCGCAGCACCGGGACACGCGAGCGAATCGACGACGTCGCGCTGGAGCTGTTCACCCGGCGCGGCTTCGCCGGCACGACCCTGCAGGACATCGCCGACGAGCTGGGCCTCACCAAGGCGGCGATCTACCACCACCACCGCTCCCGGGACGCGCTGGTGCGCAGCCTCGTGCAACCCGCCGTCGACGCGGTGGAGGAGTTCTTCGCCAGGGCCGGGTCCGAAGACCTGCGGCCCCGGGAGCTGCTGGAGCAGTTCTTCGACCTCAACCACGCCCACCGGCGCGTCTTCGCCGCGCTCACGGCCGACCCGACCGGGCTGGCGAGCGCCGACGCGCACGGACTGGTCGGGCGCCTCGCGGTGCTGGCCCAACGGCGGCTTGTGGGCTCCGACCCCTCGCCCGACCAGCGGATCAGGGCAGTGATCGCGGTCAACGGGCTGAGCCGCTGCGCGACCCTGCTGACCGACATCGACCACGACGAGCTGCGGAGCCGGACCGTCGGCGCCGCGCTGGAGCTGGTGGCGGGCGCCGAGGGTTGACGGCCCGGCGGGACGCTGCGCCGCCCGTCGAAGTGACTTGACCTCGACCTGGGTTCAGCGTCGAGGATCCTCACCATGGGTACGAGTGCCACGGCCCGCTGGGCCTACCTGTTCGAGCACCCCGACGCCGACCCGGCGCGCGACCGGATGGTCCTCGACTCCGGCGGGGTCCGATCCCTGATCGTCGCGATCCCCGGCACGTCCGCGGCCCGCGAGGTCGCGGCCGGGCTGGTCCGCGACGAGGGGGTCGGGCTGATCGAGTTGTGCGGCGGCTTCGGCAGTGCCGAGGTCGCCGCGGTCTCGGCCGCGATCGGGGACGCCGCACAGGTCGCCGTCGGGCACGTCGTGTTCGGCGTCGACCAGCTCGCCGCGGCCGCCGCCTACGCCGCATCCGCCTCGGCCTGAACGCGCGCCCGGCCCGCCGGACACCCGGTGCGGTCCATCGGATCGCGAATCCCGCCGGAGCCCGGTGCCCGATCCGGCCGGCACCGGGCGAGCGGCGCTGCCCGAATCCCGGTGCAGCCGAGCACCGGGCGGGCTGGCGTCGGCCCGTCCGACCAACCCCGGAGTGTGGGTCCCTGACCGTCCTGCCGCGATCGACGCCCGTCGATCACACGTCGCATCGTCACATCCACCTCGACGTGAGGCAGGAGATCGGACAGTCCCCAGTGTGGAGAACGCGCCGGACGGGGCCGCGCGCATCTGCGCCCGGCGCAGACCGACCTCTGCCGGCTGGCCGTGCAGCAGTCCCGCGGACGGCCGGACCTGGAGCCGGGCGCTCCTGGACGGCTACTGCGGCGATCCGCAGGAGCCGCGGTCCTGGCGCCGGGAGCTGCTGGCCGCGGTCGACACCGTGGCGTGGGCGTTCCGGGTCGGCGATGCGCCGTTCGAGCGCGAGGGCTCCGCATGGTGGCAGAGGCGCTCGACCCGCCCGGCGCGGCGGGGGTCTGAGCGCGCCTCGCCGGCCCGCCGCCCATGATGAGAGCCGCTCACCGGCCACCCCCTCCGGCGGCGCGGACCGGGTCGAGGAGGCCTCGTCCCGGCCGCTCGACCGGAACCCGCGCCGCGTTCCGCGGACGTGGCGGCCGGGATCAGCGCCGCCGCGATCTGCACCGGGCCGGCTGTCGCGGCGACGTCGGCACGGCCGTCGTGGCGGCTCCGCCGAGCGGGTGCGACCGGGATGCCGGGCACCGGGGCCCGGCCCGGGCACGTCGACCGCGCAAACCGCTCGGCCTTCCACCCGATCCCGGCTACCGTCCCGGCCACCGACCACCCCGGGGAGCTGAGTTCATGACCGTCCTGCCGCGATCGGCCTCCGCCGATCACACGTCGCACCACACCGTTCCCACCGACGTGAGGCAGTACAGAACTGATGACGGACCAGACGGATCTCCCTCCTAGCATCGTCGTCCGCGAGTCCGGCTCGCGGATCATCAACCCGCTCGACCACGGCAAGCTCGCCACCCTCGGCCGCGCCCTGCGGCTGCCGCCGGGCAGCACCGTGCTCGATCTCGCCTGCGGCAAGGGCGAGATGCTCTGCACCTGGGCGCGCGACCTGGGGTTCACCGGCACCGGTGTGGACCTGAGCAGCGCGTTCGTCGCCGACGCCCGGGCCAGGGCCGCCGAGCTCGGCGTCGCCGGCCGGGTCCGCTTCACCCACGGCGACGCCGCCGGGCACGTCGCCGAGCGGCCGGTCGATCTCGCCGCCTGCATCGGCGCCACCTGGATCGGCGGCGGTGACAGCTGGCGGAGCCGGTTCGACGGGACGCTCGCCCTGCTGGAACGCAGTCTGCGCCCCGGCGGGATGCTGCTGGTCGGCGAGGTGTTCTGGCGGCGCACGCCGCCGGACGAGGAGACCGTGGCGGCCTGCCACGCCGCCGCCCCGGACGACTTCGCCGAGCTGCCCGCGCTGCTCGACCGCATCGACGAGCTCGGGTTCGACCCGGTCGAGGCGGTGCTCGCCGATCCGGACAGCTGGGACCGCTACACCGCACCGCAGTGGCTGGCGACCCGCCGGTGGCTCGACGCCCATCCCGGCGACGCACTCGCCGACGGGCTGCGGGCCGATCTGCGCGCGTCGCCCCGCGGGCACCTGCTGTACCAGCGGGAGTACCTGGGCTGGGGCGTTTTCGCGCTGATGCGTCGCTGAGGTGCGGATACCCTCCCGGGGTGCACGCGCTCCCCCGGCTCACCCCGCGGCAGCGCGCGCTGCTCGGCGCCCGGTTCCCGGGCGCCGGGCTCGTCCGCGACCACAGCTGGGGCGTGGTCGGCACGACCGTGCTGCAGCTGCGGCACGCGGGCCGCGATCTCGCGGTGAAGGCCGGGGACGACGCCGACACCCACATCGCCCGCGAGCTGCGCGCGCACCGCGGATGGACCGGCGCGCTGCGCGGGTCCGCGCCCGAGCTCGTGTACGCCGACGCGGACGCGAAGCTGCTGGTCACCGGATGGCTGCCGGGCGAGCTCGCGCAGGGCCGTCCCGCCGAGCAGGAGCCCGGCACCTACCGGCAGGCGGGCGCCCTGCTCGCCCGGCTGCACGGGCAGGCCGGGACCGTCGACGACGGCTACGAGGCCCGCATGCGGGACCGGGCGCTGCGGCAGCTGGCCGGCCCGCACCGGATCGGCCCGGGCACCGAGGCCCGGCTGCGCGCCGAGATCGCGACCTGGCCGGACGGGCCGGCCACACTCGTCCCCACCCACGGCGACTGGCAGCCGCGCAACTGGCTGGTGCACCACGGCACCGTCTCCGTGATCGACTTCGGGCGGGCGGACCTGCGCCCGGCGCACACCGATCTGTGCCGGCTCGCCGTGCAGCAGTTCCGCGACCGGCCGGAGCTGGAGCGGGCGTTCCTCGACGGCTACGGCGACGACCCGCGCACCGGGTCCGCCTGGCGCCGCGAGCTGCTGCGCGAGGCGATCGGGACCGCGGTGTGGGCGCACCGGGTCGGCGACGAGCGGTTCGAGCGCCAGGGGCACCGGATGGTGGCCGAGGCGCTCGATCCGCCGGTCAGCCGCCCGCGGCCTGCAGGCCCCCGGCCGGAAGACGGTCCGCGCCCCAGCTCCGCTCGATGTAGCCGGTGATCCGCTCGATGTCGGCGGCCGGGACCCGCTCGGGCTCGCCGCGCTCCAGCGGATCGACGTGGAAGATGTAGAGCCGCGACGCGAACTGGTCGAACGGCAGCGACGCCTCGCCGAACCGCTCGCCGTTGCCCGCCGTCCCGACGACGACGCCGTCGCCCCAGTCCTGCCCGCTGTCGTTGTTCGGGTTGTAGAAGTACACCCGCATCACGTCCTGCGGGTCGGGGGCGACGCGCAGGATGGTGATCGCGTGCCAGCCCACGTAGCGGGCGGCACTGTCGGTGACGGCGACGCCGGCCGGCTGCGGGTGGATCAGCGGCTGCCCCCCGTTGTACGACGGGTGGTAGCCGGCGTGGAAGGTCCGCAGGAAGTCGTCGAGGTCGATCAGGTTCCCCGTCTCGACGTCGACGTTGATGTGGAAGCCGCGGGCGGCCCACCAGCCGTGGAACTCGGGGTTCACCCAGCGGTGCGGGTCGCCCGGCCGGCCGGCGCAGCGCCGCCCCATCTCGGCGTAGATCCGGTCCAGGTGCGGCACGACCAGCAGCGACACCGGGTCGAGGTCGATCGGCATCGCCGTCGCGACCCCGCTGAGGCTCTCCTGCGAGGAGATCGGCTGCCCCTCGAAGTGCATGATGATCTCGTCGTCGCGGGCCGCCCAGACGACCATCTGCAGCAGGTAGTCCGGGTCGTTGTAGGCCCACATCGACAGCGCCCGCGCCGACTGGCAGGTCGGGTTGTCGCCCTGCCCGATGCCCAGCGGCTGGCCGAGCATCGACAGCACCCCGGCGAGCAGCCGGGCCTCCGGCTCGGGCTCGGTGCCGAACGCCTCGGTGAGCCGCTCGTGCGCGATCGGCGCCAGCTCCAGCGCGATCTGGCGCCACAGCGCGGGCACCACCGGCGGCTCGTACAGGATGCCGCGGTCGAGCAGCAGCGCGAGCCCGTAGATGCACTGCGCGGTCTGCGGGGTGACCGCGACCTCGATCAGCCGGTGCACCAGGTCGCGGTAGCGGAGCAGGCAGTTCTTGCCGGTGTCGGACAGTCCGAGCGCCTCGGCGATCAGGTAGTCGCTCTCGTGCCGCAGGAACTGCAGCAGCTCGGCGTGGTACGACGACACCAGGCCGGTGTCGTGCATCGCCCGCGCGAACCCGGACGCCTCGTACTGCAGGCCGCCGGTGTCCATCGCCTCCAGCCGGGACCGGAAGACCTCCAGGCCCGGGTCCTCGCGGCAGGCCTCGGTCGTCCCGAACAGGCTGGTGACCAGCCGGTCGATCCCGTTTCCCGACGACGTGCCGAGATCGACGTCCGGGTCGCCGCGGTAGACCGCGATCCGGGTGAGCAGCGACTTCACCTGGTCGACCTGGATGGGCCGCTGGCGCAGGATCCGCCAGATCTCGTCGACCAGCTTGTCCAGCACGCTGTCGTAGCCGATCTCCTCGGCGACGTGCCGGAACAGGTCCCGGATGAGCTGCGCGGTCCGGCCCTGCCGGGTCCGCTCCGCCTCGCTCGGCGGCGTGAACAGCAGCTCCAGGTTCATCGCGAGCACCTGGGACAGGAACTCGTGGGCGTCCTCGGCGGACATCGTGGGGTGCACGTACTCGCCGCGGGCCACCGCCAGCATGCGCAGCTCGCTGGTCGCCTCCATGACGACCGTGTCGGCGTCCCCGGAGTGCAGCCCCGGCCCGACGAACGACGGGACCAGGATCTCCGGCGACGCCCAGTCGGTGCCGAGGAACAGCCCGGCCTCCTCGAGGGCCTGCGCACGGGCCTGGACCCCGGCGGCACCGCCCGGCTGCAGCAGCACGCGCCGCAGCTGCTCGAGGACCCGCCGGAGCTTCGTGGGCTTGCCGAAGTCGGGGGTCTGGGCCAGGGCCAGGGTGGCGTCGTCGAGCGAGGCCAGGCGCTTGTCCAGCACCGTGGCCCCGCCCGGGACGTCGGCGATCGGTTTCAAAGGCTTCCTCAGACGTAGAAGTCGAGTTCTTCCTGCTTCTTCAACAGCTCACGCATGCGGTACGGGTCGTCGCCGAAGAAGTACAGCAGACCCCAGTGGGTGCCGAAGGCGGTCCGCTTGGTGACGGTCTCCTCCAGCGGGGCCGAGAGGTCGTGCGACTCGTAGTAGTCGTCGTCCTCGGTCTCCTCCGGGATCTGCAGGTCGCTGACGACCCGCCGCCGCGGGTAGACACCGAAGCAGCCGGCGACGCCCGACGCGTCCTCGACCTCCTTCGGGAAGAAGGCGTCGATCTCCTCCTCGGTGGTCTTCGGGTCGAAGGCCAGCACGAGAGCCTGGTACGCGTTGAACCCGTATGCCCGCTCCAGCAGCTCGAAAACCTTGAAGCCGGGCGGCCGGTAGGCGACCTCGCCGAAGTACATCTCGCCGTCGGAGGTGACGAAGTACTCCGGGTGCACGAACCCGAACTCGATGTCGAAGGTCTTGATCAGCTTCTCGATCTGGGCGGTGATCGCCGGCCGGTACCGCTCCAGCTCGGGGGTGGCCGGGACGAACACGGAGTAGCCGAGCGTGACGTACTCCGAGATGTTCAGGAACTTGATCTTGCCCTTGTGCACCCACGCCTCGACGGCGAACTCCCAGCCGTCCAGGTGCGACTCCATCAGGACCGGGAACTCCTCGTCCGGGATGGTGTCGACCTCGTCCGGCGTGCGGATCACCCGGTGCCCGAGGCAGCCGGCCTTGTCGAACGCCTTGAGGTGGATCGGGTCGTTCGGGTCACCGTCGAGCTTGAGCAGCGTCTGGTTGACCCGCTTGAGGAAGCGGATGACGTCGTCGCGGTCGTGGGCCTCCTCGAAGATCCCGACCCGGATGCCGCCCAGCTGGGCCCGGCGCTTCATCAGCGCCTTGTCCCGCAGCAGCATCGCCTGACCGAACAGACGCGGATTGTCGAGCAGCACCGAATTGATCGCGCCGGCCCATTCGACGGTTTCCTCGAACAGCGGGATCGCGACGTCGACCTGCATTTCCTGCAGGGTCTCGGCGATCTCCATCGAACGGTCGTTGAGCCGCTCGAAGTTCCAGGGCACGTACGGGATGTCGTGCTCCTGGCAGTACTCCTCGGCCCAGTCCGGGGCGACGACGACGTACCTGCGGTCGAACCGGGCCAGCGCCTCGACCGCGTTCAGACTCCAGCCGAGGAGCGCCACGAAACCCTTTTCTGGATTCTTTCCGACCGGCTCGGCCTGAGGCATACAGCAATTCCTCCCAGTTCAGCGAATTCACGTCCACATATTTCGATCGCCCCGACCATACCTGGCACCGGATTTTCTCGTGGATCGTGGCGTCGCTCAGGGGCGGCCGGCCCGCTCCTCGGCGCACCGCACGAGCCGCCGCAGCCGGCCCGCGACGGTGTCCTTCGACAGCGGCGGATCGGCCAGCGTGCCGAGCCGGGACAGCGACAGCGTGGCGTGCTCGATCCGCAGCAGCCCGGCGGCGCGAAGCAGCGGCGGGGCGTCCGGCCCCAGCACGTCGAGGGCCCACCGGACCCGGGCCGCGGTCCGGTCGGCGGCCTCCGCGCTGCGCCGCGCGTTCACCGTCTCCAGCATCGGGTTCGGCGCGGCCGAGGGCTCCCGCTCCGGGACCCGGGCGCAGCGCAGCAGCAGGTCGGCGACGCCGGGCGCCCCGGTCGCGCGCAGCAGCGCGTCGATGCTGCCGGGATCGCGGATCAGCACCCGGTGCCCGCCCGCGGTCTCCTGCCCGGTGGCGAGCGCGCCGAGCGCGCGGGCGGCGCCGACCAGCGCGAGCACGACGGCCGGCCCCGGGCAGGTGACCAGCAGCCGGACCCGGCCCGACGAGCGGGCGATCCGGCCGCGGGCGAGCAGCGCGCCGCGCCAGATCCCGGCCGCGACGGTCGCCCCGCCGGCGACGACGGCGGGCGGGAGCCCGTGCACCGGCCGGCCGAGCCGGTCCACCAGCCCGGTCGCCCTGGCCAGGTCGGAGCCCCTCGACGTCATCCTGACGAGATAGCGCTGGGGGCGGCCGCCCGCGGTCACCACGTCGCCGCGGCCGCAGGTGCGGCCGTAGAGCTCGGTCAGGTCCCGGCGCAGCCGGACGGCGGGCTCGGGGGTGTCGAACTCGGCACGGACGACGGTGCGGCCGCCCGCCGTGGTCACCTCGCCGGCCAGCCGCAGCTGGGTGGCGACGCCGGCGTGCCGGACCGCCGGCCGGTCGTCGCGGACCGTACCGAGCTCGCGGTGCAGCTCCGCCGTGAGGCGCTCGGGATCGAACACAGGCCCTCCTGCGGGTGCGCACGAGGGCGGGGTGGGATCACACGTCCCCCGAGGGTGATCCCACCCCGCCGGCCGGACGGGGCGGTGGGACAGCCCCGTCGTGGTCGTGGTCAGGCCCCGTCGGGGGCGGCGTGCATCGGACAGCGCGGATCGACGCACGGGTCCTCGACCGTGCCCGAGCGGTACGCGGCGTTGGCCAGCACCGAACACAGGCAGCCGCGGGCCTTCGCCCGCGGTCCGCCCGGCGACAGGTCGTCCGGACCGCCCGGTTTCGGACGTTCCGCCTCCCGGTCGCTCGTCCCCTCGATCATGGATCCCCCTCCGCACGCGATGCGCCGGCCTCCCGCGCGGGAGGAGCGAGCGCATGTACACGCAGTAATCAACCGGCTTGCGATAGTTGCGCACCGTGCCGACCGGGCGGGAGATTACTCTATACGCGGAGTAACGACTATTTCGGACCACTGGCCGTTGGGAGGGGTGCATCCGGGTCGAGCACCAGGCCGTGCTGGCGCGCGATGCCGTCGATCTGCGCCCAGATCAGCACCGTCAGGTGCTCGGTGACCACGTCCCGCTTCATCGTCCGGTGCACCAGCCACCACTCCGCGGTCGCCTGGACCGCGCCGACCAGCGACTGCCCCCACACCTGGACCAGCTCGGGCTCCTCGAACCCGAGCGAGCCCAGGTAGTCGGCCAGCAGCCCGGTCAGCGCGCCGGAGACGAACTCCCGGCCGGCGTCGACGACGTCGCCGCCCTGACCCGGCAGCCGCCGCCGGAACAGCAGATGGACGTTCGGCGAGTCGTCGAGGAACCCGACGAACGCGCCGACCGACGCCCGGATCCGCGGCCGGATCGCGCCGTCGTCGTAGAGGGCCGGCATCAGCCGTTCCATCAGCAGGTTCGTCGCCCGCTCGGCCATCGCGTCCAGCAGCGCCGCCCGGTCCCCGAAGTGCCGGTAGATCACCGGCTTGGTCACCCCGGCCTCCAGCGCCACCTGGTCCAGGCCCAGGTCCCGGCCCTCCCGGCCCAGCACCAGCAGCGCCGCGTCCACCACCTGCTCCCGCCGGCGGGCGCGATGGGCGTCCCAGCGGGTGCTCCGGCCGTCGGCCGGCCGCTCCGCACCGGGGCCGTTCGCATGGCGATCGGGGGACACGGTCGCGATGATCCTCCTTCGGAGCGGCTCCGCACGCCCCCGGACGGACCCGATCGGGCGCGATCACCGGGAGTGGATCACGTCCCGGGCCCGGGTGCCCACCCGGTCCGGACGGCGGGCCGGCCGCCGACCACGATGCGAGGAGGCGCGATGCGACGGGTGCTCTGCCGGGAGTTCGCCGATCCGGAACGGCTGACCGTCGTCGAGGAGCCGGATCCGGTCCCCGGCCCCGGCGAGGTGCTCGTCGAGGTCGAGGCGGCCGCGGTCAGCTTCGTCGACGGCCTGATCGCCCGCGGCGGCTACCAGCTGCGGCCGCCGCTGCCGTTCACCCCGGGCAGCGCGGTCGCCGGGCGGGCCGGCGGCGACCGGGTGCTCGCGCTGCTGCCCTCGTTCGGCGGGTTCGCCTCGCACCTGCTCGCCGATCCGGACCGGCTGGTGCCGGTGCCGGACGGGGTGGACCCCCGGATCGCCGCGTCGTCGGCGGAGAACTACGGCACCATCGCGTTCGCCCTGCAGCACCGGGTCGCCGTCCGGCCCGGCGAGTGGGTCGTCGTGCTCGGCGCGGCCGGCGCGATCGGGCTGGCCGCCGTCGACTGCGCCCGGGCCGCCGGGGCCCAGGTGCTCGCCGTCGCCTCCGACGACGCGAAGCGGGCCGCCGCGCTCGCCGCGGGCGCGCAGGCCGCCACCGGGTACGACGACCTGAAGACCGCGATCCGCGAGCACACCGGCGGCGGCGCGGACGTCGTCGTCGACCCGGTCGGCGGCCCGGCCGCCGAGGCCGCGCTGCGCGCGCTGGGGCCCGGCGGGCGGTTCTGCGTGCTCGGCTTCACCTCCGGGGAGATCCCACGGCTGCCGGCCAACGTGGTGCTGCTGCGCAACCGGACCGTGGTCGGCGTCGACTGGGGCGACTGGTCGCGCTCCGACCCGGCCGCCGCCCGCGACCTGGCCGCCGACGTGCTGCGCCGGATCGCCGCCGGCGAGCTGCACCCGCCGGAGCCGGCCGGGCTCCCGCTCACCGGGGCCGGCACCGCGACCGCGCCCACGCCGAGCGCACCGCCGTCGGGAAGTACGTGCTGGTCCCCTGATCCCGGCGGGTCCGCACCTGGCCGGGACCGGGTACCCGCGGGCATCATGGACGTGGTGAACGAACCGGTGCATCCCGACCAGGTCCGGATCTCCGACGCCGACCGGCAGGCGATGGCCGACCGGCTGCGCACCGCGCACGACGACGGCTTCATCGACCTCACCGAGTTCGACGAGCGGATCGCCGAGGTGTGGCGGATGCGCACCCGCGGCGAGCTGGGCCGGGTCACCCGCGACCTGCCCCCGCCGCAGCGCCGGCGCAACGACGGGCTGGTCTTCGCCGACTCGCCCGGCGGCGTCGCGATGAAGGTGCTGGCCGTCATCTGGCTGTGCCTGACCGCGGTGGCCGTGTCCGGCTGGGGGATCGTCGCGCTCACCGCCGGCGTCGAGTACCCGTGGTTCCTGTGGGTGTCCGGCCCGCCCGGGGCGGTCCTGCTGACGCTGTGGCTGACCGGGGCCGGCCGGCCCCGGCGCGGCGACCGGTAGACGATCCGACCGTCCACCGCCGGATGAACGGCCGGTGTACGGACGTTCATCCGGACCCGATACGTTTCCGATCATGGGACACCGCGAGGAGCTGCTGGACGGGGCCGCGCAGTGCCTCTACGAGAAGGGCTTCGGCCGCACGACCGCCCGCGACGTGGTCGCCGCGTCGGGTACGAACCTCGCCTCCATCGGCTACCACTTCGGGTCCAAGGACGCGCTGCTCGTCGAGGCGCTGCTGCGCGCCACCGCCGCCTGGGGCGAGGAGCTGGACCGGGCGCTGGCCGAGCCCGGGCCCGAGCCGGGTCATCCGGACCGGGTCGAGAGCACCTGGAGCCGGGTGGTCGGGCTGTTCACCACCCAGCGCCGGCTGTGGTCCACCCACGTCGAGGCGCTCGCCCAGGCGGAGCGGCTGCCCGAGCTGCGGGCCCGGCTCGCCGAGGCCCAGCGCGAGGTGCGCGAGGGCCTGGCGCTGACCTTCCACACGGTGTCCGAGGAGGACCCGGCGGCCGCCGACCGGCGGGTGCACGTGCTCGGCGCCGTCTACCAGGCGCTGCTCACCGGCGTGATGGTGCAGTGGCTGCTCGATCCCGACACCGCGCCGACCGGCGCCGACATCGCCGAGGGCCTGCGCGCCATCGCCGAGCGCGCCGACGAGCTGGTCTGACCCGCACCGGCCACCCGGCCGCTCAGTGCCGGGGCTGCACCCGGCCGATGATCGTCCCGCCGCGGTCCTCGCCGGGCTCGGTGACCCGCACCGACAGCGTGCCGAGCGCGATGAACCGGACCGTCACGGTGCCGCCCGCCGTCACGTCGACCCGGCGCCCCTGCTCGGGGATCAGCACCCGGCGGGCCACGTCGCTGCCGACGGTGAGCACCACCGTCGTCCCGCGCGGGACGATCACCGTCGGTACCGCCTCGACCGGCTCGGTGGAGCGGTGGTCGAACCGGACGGGGGTCATCCCGTCGGCGCCGGCGGTCGCGACCGTCGTCGGCCCGGCCGGCCCCGCACCGGCCACCGGCACGCCGCAGGCCGTGGTCGCGACCAGCACCCCGGCGAGCATCAACCCGGCCGCCCTCCGCATGACCCCATGCTGCCGCAAGGGGCGTTGCGACCCCCTCCCGGCACACCCGATCGTGGCGTTCGGCACCATCGCGTGGTGACCTCCCATCCCGCCGCTCCGGTCCCCGCGACCCTCTTCGACGACGAGCGCGAACAGCGCTGGCGTTCCCGGTTCACCGCGGTGCGGATGTCGAGGCCGTCCTGGGCGGAGGACGCGCCGGACCGCACCGTCTACGTCTCCAACGCGACCGGCACCTTCGAGATCCACGCCTGGGACCGCGGCACCGGTGAGCACCGGCAGGTGACCGACCGCCGCAACGGCACGACGTCAGCGGTGCTGCCGCCGGACGGCGCGCAGGTGTGGTGGTTCGCCGACACCGACGGCGACGAGTTCGGGCACTGGGTCACCCAGCCCTACGACGCCGTGCCCGGCGCACCCACCGGGCCCGCCGTGCCCGGGGCCGGCGACGGCTACCCGGCCGGACTGCAGATCGGGCGGCGCCGGACCGCGGTCGGCGTCTCCACCGACGACGGCACCACCCTGCTCGTGGACGAGCGCGGCGCCGCCGACGACGCCCGGATCGTCTACCGGCACACCGAGGACGCCGCCGTCGGCGCGCTGTCCGAGGACGAGACGCTGCTCGCGATCTCGCACTCCGAGCACGGCGACTCCCGGCACCCGTCGCTGCGGGTGCTCGATCTCGACAGCGGGAACACCGTCGCCGAGCTGCACGACGGCCCCGGCCGCGGCCTGGACGCGCTGGAGTTCTCGCCGGTCGCCGGGGACCAGCGGCTGCTCGTCGGGCACGAGCGCCGAGGCCGCGACGAGCTGCTGATCTGGAACCCGGTCACCGGCGAGGTCACCGAGCTCGCGATCGACCTGCCGGGTGAGCTCGTCGGCGGCTTCTACCCGGACGCCTCGGCGCTGCTGGTCGCGCACACGCACGCCGCCCGCACCCGGCTGCACCGTTACGAGCTGGCCGGCGGCGAGCTCACCGATCTGCCCACGGCGCCCGGCTGCGTCGGTTCCGCCGACGTCCGCCGGGACGGCTCGGTCGAGTACTCGTCGTCGTCGGCGGCGACCCCGTCGCAGATCCGGGTGCTGCGCCCGGACGGCACCGACGACGTGCTCCTCACCCCGCCGGGCGAGCGCCCGCCGGGTTCGCTGCCGGTCCGCGACGTGTGGGCCGACGGGCCGGGCGGCGCGGTGCACGCGCTGGTCACGGTCGCCCCCGGGACCGGCGGGCGTCCGGCACCTGCGGTGTTCGTGCTGCACGGCGGCCCGCACGCGGCCGACGAGGACCGGTTCGACGCCGGCCGGGCGACCTGGGTGGACGCCGGGTTCACCGTCGTCGAGGTCAACTACCGCGGCTCCACCGGCTACGGCTCGGCGTGGCGGGACGCGATCGAGGGGCGGCCCGGGCTGACCGAGCTCGCCGACGTCGCCGCGGTGCAGGACGCGCTGGTCGCCGACGGCACCGTCGATCCGGACCGGTGCGCCGTCGACGGCTGGTCCTGGGGCGGCTACCTGGCGCTGCTGGCCGCCGGGACCCAGCCGCAGCGGTGGGCGGCGGCCGTCGCCGGGGTGCCGGTGGCCGACTACGTCGTCGCCTACGCCGACGAGATGGAGCAGCTGCGCGCGTTCGACCGGGCGCTGTTCGGCGGGTCCCCGGACGAGCTGCCCGACCTCTACCGGGAGACGTCGCCGCTGACCTACGTCGACGACGTCCGGGTGCCGGTGCTGGTGCTGGCCGGCGAGAACGACCCGCGCTGCCCGATCCGGCAGATCGACAACTACCTCGACGCGCTGGCCGCCCGGGCCGCCCGCGGCGAGCCGGTCGCCTACGAGGTCAGCCGGTTCGACGCCGGGCACGGCTCGCTGGTCGTCTCCGACCAGCTGGACCTGATCGCCACCGAGGTCGACTTCGTCCGGCGCGCGCTCGGCTGATCCGGGCGTCCCGGGGGCGCCGCTGCGGGCGCTCCCGGGACCCGGATCACGACCGGGCGTCGAGCAGGGACAGCACGTTCTCCGGCGGCCTGCCCAGCACCGCCCGGTCACCGGAGCGCACCAGCGGACGCTCGATCAGCCGCGGCTCGGCGGCCAGCGCGTCGAGCAGGGTGTCCCGGTCGGCCTCCGTGAGACCCTGCTCGCGGAACGCCGGCTCGCCGGTCCGGGTGAGCGCCAGCGGGTCGTCCGTCCCGAGCTCGGCGAGCGCCCGCTCCAGCTCGTCCCGCGACGGCGGGTCGTCCAGGTAGCGGCGGACCACCGGTTCGACGCCGTGCTCCTGCAGCAGCGCGAGGGTGGCGCGGCTCTTCGAACAGCGCGGGTTGTGCCAGATCTCCACGACCCGAGCCTAGGAGGCGCGCACCGCCTGCTCGATCCGGTCGCCGATGTCCTTGTCGACGTTGCGCCAGTACTCGAACGCGCGCTGCAGGATCGGCTCGGACACGCCGTCGGCCAGGTGCCCGGCGACGTTGTTCACGAACCGCTCGCGGGCCGCGTCGTCGAACACCTCGCGGACCATCGTCCCGGCCTGGCCCCAGTCGTCGTCCTGCTCGTGCAGCACGTTCGCGGTGCGGACCATGTCGCCGTCGGCGTGCCAGAGCGCCTCGGCGACCCGCTTCGGGTCGGCCTCCGGCCCGCCGTAGGAGTTCGGCGCGTAGATCGGGTCACGCGAGTTCGTGATCCGCATCGCGCCGTCCTTGGCGTAGTTGTTCACCTCCGAGCGCGGCGCGTTGACCGGGATCTGCTTGTAGTTCACGCCGAGCCGGGCGCGGTGCGCGTCGGCGTAGGAGAAGCCGCGGGCCAGCAGCATCCGGTCCGGGGACAGGCCGGTCCCGGGCACCAGGTTGTTCGGCTCGAACGCGGCCTGCTCCATCTCCGCGTGGTAGTCCTCGACGTTCCGGTCCAGGGTGAGCGTCCCGACCTTGATCAGCGGGTAGTCCGCGTGCGGCCACACCTTGGTCAGGTCGAACGGGTTGAACCGGTAGGTCTTCGCGTCGGCGAACGGCATGACCTGCACGTGCAGCGTCCAGGACGGGTGGTTCCCGGCCTCGATCTGGTCGTAGAGGTCGCGCTGGTGGTAGTCGGCGTCGGCACCGGCGAGGTGGTCGGCCTCCTCCTGGGTCAGGCACTCGACGCCCTGGTCGGTCTTGAAGTGGTACTTCACCCAGAACAGCTCGCCCGCGGCGTTGATCCAGCTGTAGGTGTGGCTGGAGTAGCCGTTCATGTGCCGCCAGGTCTTCGGGACGCCCCGGTCCCCCATCAGCCAGGTGACCTGGTGCGCCGACTCCGGGGACAGCGTCCAGAAGTCCCACTGCATGTCGTGGTCGCGCAGGTTGTTCGCGACCCGGCGCTTCTGCGAGCGGATGAAGTGCTGGAACTTCATCGGATCGCGGACGAAGAACACCGGCGTGTTGTTGCCGACCATGTCCCAGACGCCCTCGTCGGTCCACAGCTTCAGCGAGAACCCGCGCGGGTCGCGCCAGGTGTCCGGGCTGCCCCGCTCACCGGCCACGGTGGAGAACCGGATGACGCCGCGGGTCTCCGCGCCGGGCTGCAGGAAGCCGGCCCGGGTGTAGGCGCTGACGTCCTCGGTGGTCTCGAACCTCAGGAACGCGCCGCCGCCCTTGGCGTGCGGCTGGCGCTCCGGGATGCGCTCCCGGTTGAAGTTCGCCATCTGCTCGATCAGGTAGTGGTCGTTCAGCAGGAGCGGACCGTCCTGGCCGACGGTCAGCGAGTGCTCGTCACTGGCGACCGGGCTGCCGGAATCGGTGGTGGTCGGCTTGGGCTGCGAGCTGGTCACTGCCGGGCCTCCTCGTGGTGAGTGGTGCGTCCCCGGCTGGTTTCCCGTGCCCCCCCAAACCAAACAAGTGCCCGCCGGAAACCGCTGGACGGCACGACGCAGGATGGACGGGTGCCCGACGCCGCCCACACCACCGGACCGCCGCGCGCCGGGCTCGGCGCCTTCGCCGACCTCCTGCGCCATCCCGGCGTCCGCGCGGTCACTGCGATCGGGATGGCCGCCCGGATCCCGGCGACGGCCGTGTCGGTCACCCTGACCCTGCACACCGTGCTGACCCTCGGCCACGGCTTCGCCGCCGCCGGGCTGGTCGCAGCGGCCGTCCCGACCGGGATGGCGATCGGCGCCCCGCTGCTCGGCTCGGTCATCGACCGGTACGGGCTGCGCCCGGTGCTGCTGCTGACGATGACCTCCGGGGTGGCGTTCTGGTCGGTCGCCCCGCTGCTCGGCTACGCCGGGCTGCTGGGTGCCGCCTTCGTCGCCGGGGTGCTGACGCTGCCGGTGTTCTCGCTGGTGCGGCAGGTGATCGCGGCGATCGTGCCGGCCGGGCGGCGCCGCCCGGCGTTCGCGCTGGACGCGATGTCGGTCGAGATCTCGTACATGACCGGCCCGGCGGCCGGGTCGCTGCTGACGCTGTGGCTGGGCAGCGCGGTCGCGATGCGGGTGGTCGGTGCCGGTTTCGTGCTCGCCGGGCTGGCCCTGTGGTGGCTGAACCCGCCGGTCCGGTCGGACGGCCGCGCCCCCGGCCGGGAACGACGGCCACCGGTGCGGAGCTGGCTGACCCGCCCGCTGGTCGGCGCGCTGCTCACCGTGTCCGCGGCGGTGCTCGCGATCATGGGCACCGAGTTCGCGTTCATCGCGACGCTCACCGACGCCGGTCAGGTGTGGGCGATCCCGGTCGTGCTGGCCGGGTGGGGCCTGGCGTCGCTGGTCGGCGGCTTCGTCCACGGCGCCGCCCGGCGCGCCGTCCCGCTGCCGCTGCTGCTGGCCGTGCTGGGCCTGGCGACGCTGCCTGCCGCGCTGGCCTGGTCGTGGTGGAGCCTGCTGTTCCTGCTGGTACCCGCCGGCCTGGTGACCGCGCCGACGCTGGCCGCCGGCAGCGACGCGATCGGCGGGCTCGCCCCGGACCGGGTCCGCGGGCTGGTCACCGGGCTGCAGGGCTCGGCGACGATGATCGGGGTCGCCGTCGCCGGGCCGCTGTCCGGGTTCCTGGTCGACGTGGCCTCCCCCGCCGTCGCGATCGTCGTGTGCGGGTCGGTCGCGACCGTGCTCGCCGGTGTCGCCGGGCTGCTGATGCGCGGCGGTGGACGATCCGCCGCCGGGACCGGACGGCCGGGCGGGGACGGCGAACGGCCGATCGCGCAAGCCGGTGGCTGAGAGGCTCCACAGGCGATCGGCGCATCACACCGCCGATCCCGGCGGCGGCACCTCCGGCTCGGGCAGACTTGACTCTCGTGAGCGCGCCGCCCCACCCCGACGCCGAGACCCAGCCGATCCGCCGCGAACGGCCCCGCCGCCGGGTCGGCGCAGTCCGCTGGGCGTTCGCGCTGCTGCTCGCCGCTGGGGCGGCCCTCGCGGTCCTGCCCGACCAGGTCGGCCTGGACACCCGCTCGCCGTTCGCACAGGTCATCGCGTTCCGCCCGCTGATGGTGGCCGGGCTGCTGGTGCTCGTCGTGCTGGGCGCACTGATCACCGTGTTCGCCCGCCGGTTCTGGCCGGTGCCGGTGGCGCTGGCGGTGGTGGCGCTGATCGGCGCCGCGCTCGTGCTGCCGCGCACCGTCCCGGTCACGACGACGCCCACGGCCGGCGGGCCGACGTTGAAGGTGCTCGCGGCCAACGTGTACGAGGGCCGGGCCGACGCCGACTCGCTCGCCGCGCTGATCGAGGCCGAGGACCCGGACGTGGTCTCGATCCCCGAGTCCGGCGCGAACTACGAGTCCGAGCTGGCGCCGCTGCTGGAACCGATGGGCTACCGGACCGCCGCCAGCGTCGGGCCGTGGGAGCGCGACGTCACCGGCAACACGGTGGTCTGGGCCGACCGGCTCGGTGACGTGCGGACCCGGATCGGCGAGGACACCCGGTTCCCGTACGTGGAGATCACCGGCGGCGGGCTCGGCGAGCTGCGCTTCGTGGCCTTCCACTCGGTCGCCCCGGTGCCGCGCTCGGTCGCGACCTGGCGGTCCGACCTGTCCGAGGTGCAGAAGTGGTGCTCCAGCGGGTCCCCGGCGATCATCGCCGGCGACTTCAACGCCACCCTCGACCACTCGGTCTTCCGGGACACCATCGCCGGCTGCGGCGACGCCGCGGCGCAGACCGGCAACGGGCTGGCCGGCACCTGGCCGACCTGGGCGCCGCAGTGGCTGGGCCCGCAGATCGACCACGTCCTCGCGACCGCACCGATCACCGCGGAGTCGTTCGAGACGCGGCTGGTGCCGGGCTCGGACCACCGCGCGATCGTCGCGACGCTGCGGCTGCCGGCGTCCTGAGCGGGCGGAACGGCGACGGCCGCCGCCCCGGGATGCGGGGCGGCGGCCGTCGTCGTCGTGCTGCCGTGCGCGGGAATCAGCCCGCGGCGGCGACCGCCTCGGCGACCTCGTAGGTGTTCAGCGCGGCGCCCTTGCGCAGGTTGTCGCCGCAGACGAACAGCTCCAGGGTGTTCGGGAAGTCCAGCGACTGCCGGATCCGGCCCACCACGGTCGGGTCCCCGCCGACGGCGTCGGCCGGGGTCGGCCACTCGCCTGCGGCTGGGTCGTCCTTCACCACGATCGTCGGCTGCGCGGACAGCACCTTGCGGGCCGCCTCGACCGGCACGTCGCGGGAGAAGGTCGCGTGGATCGCCAGCGCGTGCGTGGTGACCACCGGGACGCGCACGCAGGTCGCGGAGACCTTCAGGTCCGGGATGCCGAGGATCTTGCGGGACTCGTTGCGGACCTTCAGCTCCTCGGACGACCAGCCGTCGTCCTTCAGCGAGCCGGCCCAGGGGACGACGTTCAGCGCCAGCGGCGCCGGGAACGGGGAGCCGTCGCCGACCGGGACGCCCGCCGCCTTCAGCGCGTCGGCGACGTCGCCGGAGACGCTCCCGACCTGCTTGCCGGCCAGCGCCTCGATCTCGGCGTAGAGCTGGTCGACGCCGGGCTGGCCGGCGCCGGAGGCGGCCTGGTACGAGGAGACGACGAGCGCCTCCAGGCCGAACTCGCGGTGCAGCGCGCCCATCGCCGCCATCATCGACAGCGTCGTGCAGTTCGGGTTCGCGATGATGCCCTTCGGGCGCTCGGTCACCTTGTCGGCGTTGACCTCGGGCACGACGAGCGGGACGTCGGGATCCATCCGGAACGCACCGGAGTTGTCGACCGCGACCGCGCCGCGGGCCGCTGCGACCGGCGCCCACTCGGCGCTGATCTCGTCCGGGACGTCGAACATGGCGATGTCGACGCCGTCGAACACCTCGGGCTTGAGCTCGAGGACGGTGACGTCCTCGCCGCGCACCTGCAGCACCTTGCCGGCGCTGCGGGCCGAGGCGATCAGCCGGACCTCGCCCCACGGCACCGACTCGCGGGAGCCGATGATGTCGATCATGGTCGTGCCGACGGCGCCGGTGGCGCCGACCAGCGCGAGAACGGGCTTGTTCATGGCCATCTCAGCTCACCGGCCCGTTCCCGCGGCGACCACCGCGTCGTCCTCGGCGCCCAGCCCGAACGCCTCGTGCAGCGCCTGCACCGCGTCGTCCAGCTGGTCCGACCGGCAGATGACCGAGATCCGGATCTCGGAGGTGTTCATCGTCTCGATGTTGATCCCGGCGTTGGACAGCGCCTCGCAGAACGTCGCGGTGACGCCCGGGTGGTTGCGCATGCCGGCGCCGACCAGCGACACCTTGCCGATGTCGTTGTCGTAGATCAGCTCGGAGAAGCCGATCTCGCCCTTCGCGCGCTCCAGCGCCGCGACGGCGGTGTCGCCGTCGGTGCGGGGCAGCGAGAACGTGATGTCGGTCTTCTTGTCCGACACGTTGGAGATGTTCTGCAGCACCATGTCGATGTTGATCTCCGCGTCGGCGACCGTGCGGAAGATCTTCGCCGCCATGCCGGGGGTGTCCGGCACGCCGGTGACGGTGATCTTGCCCTCGGACCGGTCGTGCGCGACGCCGGTGATGATCGGATTCTCCAACGGGATCTCCTCGATCGAGCCGGAGACCAGCGTGCCCGGCTTGTCGTTGTAGGAACTGCGCACCCGCAACGGCACGCCGTAGCGGCGGGCGTACTCGACGGCGCGAAGGTGCAGCACCTTCGCGCCGGAGGCGGCGAGCTCGAGCATCTCCTCGTAGGTGACGGTCTCGAGCAGGCTGGCCCGGGGGACGATCCGGGGATCGGCCGAGTAGACGCCGTCGACGTCGGAGTAGATCTCGCAGACGTCGGCGTTCAGCGCCGCGGCCAGCGCGACGGCGGTCGTGTCCGATCCGCCGCGGCCCAGCGTGGTGATGTCCTTGGAGTCGGCGCTCATCCCCTGGAAGCCGGCGACGAGCACGATGTAGCCCTCGTCCAGGGCCTCGCGGAGCCGGTACGGGTTCACCTCGGTGATCCGCGCGTCACCGTGCCGCGAGGTGGTCAGCATCCCGGCCTGGGAGCCGGTGAACGACCGCGCCTCGGCCCCGAGGGAGTGGATGGCCATGGCCACCAGCGCGTTCGAGATGCGCTCACCCGCGGTGAGGAGCATGTCCATCTCGCGGGCCGGGGGTTTCGGGGAGATCTGCTCGGCGAGGTCGGTCAGTTCGTCGGTGGTGTCCCCCATGGCGGACACGACGACGACGACGTCGTGTCCCTCCTTGCGGGTACGGACGATCCGCTCGGCGACCTTCTTGATGCGCTCTGCGCTCTCGACCGACGATCCGCCGTACTTCTGCACGACGAGGGCCACGCCGACCTCCTGTCCTGGCTCCGCTTCTCGAAGCCGTCGGGTGCTCTCTTCGGCCGCGGGCGAGCGTGGGTGGAACGCCCGCGGCGCTGGTCGGAAAGGCACACTACCGGCGGACGGCATCCGATTTCAGGCTCTGACCGGCCGTCGATGACTCAGGACACACGGGCGTGTCACCGGCGCGCCCGTCCGGTATCCCGCAGCGCGCGCGGCCACGGATGATGATGCCCCGCCCGGCCCACCGGGCGGGGCCGTCAGGCGGCCCGCCCGGACTGGCGGAGCCGGTGCCTGCGGACCGCGTCGGTGTTGCCGCAGCGGGCACTGCAGTAGCGCTGCCTGCCGTTGCGCGACACATCGGCGAAGATCCGGTCGCAGCCCGGCGCGGCGCATCGGCCGAGCCGGTCCATCCCCCGGGTCGCCAGGTGCGTCGCGGTGCCGATCGCGATCAGCGCGTGCAGCACCGCGGCCAGCCCCAGGCCGTCGTCGCGGTGGTGCAGGTGCCAGTGCCCGTCGTGGTCGGTCAGCCGCGGGGGGCCGGCCCCCTCGGCGAGCAGCGCGTTCAGCAGCTCCGCCCGCGCACCGGCCGCCGGCGCGTCGACCACCTCGGCCCAGCGGGCCAGGAAGGCCGTGACGGCGCCGAGATCAGCCGGCTGCGGCGTCCACTCCCGGGCCAGCCCCGCGGCGACGCAGCGGTCGGCGAGCTCGGCCACCGACGACGGCGGGTCGTTCGCCAGGTCGGCGGCCAGCAGCACCGGATCGCGGCCGTAAGGGTTGATGTGCACCAAGCCATTACAGCAGGGTCGGACGGGTGAGCACACCCCTGGATCACGAGTGGGAGACGGTGTCCCGGCACCGCACGTCGGACGGGACCGTCCGCTACCGGCGGTGCCGGTGCGGCGCATGGCGGATCGAGCCGGGCGGCGACGTGCCGCCGGCGGTCGTGCTGCCGGGTCAGACCCGGCGCAGCAGCCGGACGACGACGGTCGTCAGCACCAGCCAGAGGACCGCGGCGACGCCGTAGTTCAGGGTCACCGCCAGCTTCGGCTGCTCGGGCGTGAACAGGTCGCCCAGGCCCAGGTTGAACTGCGCGGCCCAGCCCGCGACGAACTCGGTGAGGAAGTTCGCCGGGTTCGCGTCGAGCAGCGTCAGGACGATGTGGGCGACCAGGATGCCGACGATCACCAGCCCGACCACGCGCACGATCGTCGCGATGATGCCGAGCCCCTGTCGCAGGGTCGTTCCCACGGTTGCCGCCATCGCACACCTCTCCCGTCGTGACGGACGCCATGGTCCCATCCGGGCGCCCTCGCCACCCCTTCAACGACGCGGGCGGCGGCCGGTTGTGATCTCTTCGTTGCGACCGCACATCGCCCCGGCCGAGATCCGCCCGAGATCCACCCGGTCACCGGGTTGCCGCGCAACGGGGGTACCGGGCTACGGTGGACGCATGGCGCGCCTGCTCCTTCGCCGCCGCGGCGGGGTCTGACCGACCGGCCCCTCGTCGCGGGGTCTCGCGTGTCCGCCGGTCGCCACGGCCGTCCGGCGAACACAGCGACATCGCCACACTGCGACACATCAGGAGCACCTTCCCGTGACCACGTCTCCCGACGCCTTCGAGTCCCGCGCCCGCAGCAACGTCCGCACCCCGCAGGGCGCACCGCACGACGGGCAGCCCGCGTGGAACCGCCAGCGCGGCTCACAGCTGCCGTTCCACCGGTACAAGCCGTTCCATCAGCTGGTCGAGCCGGTCTCGCTGCCCGACCGCACCTGGCCGGACAAGGTGATCGACACCGCGCCGCTGTGGTGCGCGGTGGACCTGCGCGACGGCAACCAGGCGCTGATCGACCCGATGAGCCCGCTGCGCAAGCGGCGCATGTTCGACCTGCTGGTACGCATGGGCTACAAGCAGATCGAGGTCGGCTTCCCGGCGGCGAGCCAGACCGACTTCGACTTCGTCCGGGAGATCATCGAGCAGGGTGCGATCCCGGACGACGTGCAGATCCAGGTCCTCACCCAGGCGCGGCCGGAGCTGATCGAGCGCACCTTCGCGGCCTGTGAGGGCGCGCACTCGGCGATCGTCCACCTCTACAACTCGACCTCGATCCTGCAGCGCCGGGTGGTGTTCCGGTCCGACCGCCCGGGCATCACCAAGATCGCCACCGACGGCGCGGAGCACGTCCGGCGGATCGCCGAGAAGTACCCGAGCACGGACTGGACGTTCCAGTACTCGCCGGAGTCCTACACCGGCACCGAGCTGGAGTACGCGGTCGAGATCTGCGACGCGGTCAGCGCGGTCTGGGAGCCGACGCCGGAGCACCCGATGATCGTCAACCTGCCCGCGACGGTGGAGATGGCGACCCCGAACGTCTACGCCGACTCCATCGAGTGGATGCACCGCCGGCTGGCCCGCCGCGACGCGCTGGTGCTCTCGCTGCACCCGCACAACGACCGCGGCTCCGGCATCGCCGCCGCCGAGCTGGGCTACCAGGCGGGCGCCGACCGGATCGAGGGCTGCCTGTTCGGCAACGGCGAGCGCACCGGCAACGTCGACCTGGTCGCGCTCGGGATGAACCTGTTCACCCAGGGCGTCGACCCGCAGATCGACTTCTCCGACATCGACGAGATCCGGCGCACCGTCGAGTACTGCAACCAGCTGCCGGTGCCCGAGCGCCACCCGTGGGGCGGCGACCTCGTGTACACGGCGTTCTCCGGCTCGCACCAGGACGCGATCAACAAGGGCTTCGCGGCCATGCAGGCCGACGCCGCCGAGGCCGGCCGGCCGGTCGACGACCACCCGTGGGAGGTGCCCTACCTGCCCGTCGACCCGCGCGACATCGGCCGCACGTACGAGGCCGTGATCCGGGTGAACTCGCAGTCCGGCAAGGGCGGCATCGCCTACATCATGAAGACCGAGCACCAGATGGACCTGCCGCGCCGGCTGCAGATCGAGTTCAGCCACGTCATCCAGGCCTACACCGACACCGAGGGCGGCGAGGTCGAGCCGAAGGCCATGCGCGACGCGTTCGACGTCGAGTACCTGGGCCGGGAGACGCCGCTCAAGCTGGTCCGGCACCGGATCACCAGCGACGGCGAGGGCCGGGACGAGATCGTCGCGACCGTCCGGGTGGAGTCCGACCTGCACGAGATCACCGGCTCCGGCAACGGCCCGATCGCCGCGTTCGTCGACGCGCTGGCCGGGATCGGGTTCGACGTCCGGGTGCTCGACTACCACGAGCACGCGATGGGCGGCGGGGACGACGCCCGCGCCGCCGCCTACGTCGAGTGCGCCGTCGAGGAGAAGGTGTTCTGGGGCGTCGGGATCGACAGCTCGATCACCAGCGCCAGCCTGAAGGCCGTGGTCAGCGCGATCAACCGCGCGCTGCGCTGAGGTTCAGCGGCCGATCGCGTCGGTGACCGACAGGGCCGGCCCGGGCAGCTCCGGGCCGGCGTCCGGGCCGGCCGCCGGATCCGCCGCCTGCGGGGTCACCTCGTGCGCGGCGATCCGGCCGTCCCGGATCGCCTCGGCGTGGTGGCAGGCCACCCGGTGCCCGGGCCCGATCTCGCGCAGCACCGGCCGCTCGGTGTCGCACCGGTCGGCCTGCCGCCACGGGCAGCGGGTGTGGAAGCGGCACCCGGGCGGCGGCGCCGCGGGCGAGGGCAGGTCGCCGGTGAGCAGGATCCGCTCCCGGGCGTCCTCGGTGGCCGGGTCCGGCTGCGGCACCGCGGACAGCAGCGCCCGGGTGTAGGGGTGCAGCGGCCGCTGGTAGAGGTCCCGCGCCGGCCCCTCCTCGACGATCGAGCCCAGGTACATCACGCCGACCCGGTCCGAGACGTGCCGGACCACGGCCAGGTCGTGCGCGATCACCAGGTAGGTCAGGCCGAGCTCGCGCTGCAGCGCCCGCAGCAGGTTCAGCACCTGGGCCTGCACCGACACGTCCAGTGCGGACACCGGCTCGTCGGCGACGACCAGGTCCGGCCCGACGCAGAGCGCCCTGGCGATCCCGATCCGCTGCCGCTGCCCGCCGGAGAACTCGTGCGGGTAGCGGTTCAGCGCGGCCGGCGGCAGCCCGACCGCGCCCATCAGCTCGCGCAGCCGCTCCGCGGTGACCGGCAGCCCGTGCGCCGCCATGCCCTCCCGGAGCATCGACCCGACCGACTGCCGCGGGTCCAGGCTGGACAGCGGGTCCTGGAACACCATCTGGAACCGGCGCCGCATCCGGCGCAGCGGCTCCCCGGACAGCGACGCGACGTCGGTCCCGTCGAACCGGACCGAGCCGGCGGTCGGGGCGGTCAGCTTCAGCACCGCCCGGCCCAGCGTGGACTTGCCGCAGCCGGACTCCCCCACCAGCCCGTAGGTCTCGCCGCGCGGGATCCGCAGGGACACCCTGTCGACGGCCCGGACGTGCCCGACGGTGCGCGACACCAGCACGCCCCGGGTGATCGGGAAGTGCACCTCGAGATCGTCGACCTCCAGCAGTGCGCTCATGCGTCGGCTCCGATCGGCTCCGGATTGTGGCAGCGCAGCAGCCCGCCGGCGCCGACCGCGGCCGCCGGGGTGCGCTCGGTGCAGGTGTCCAGGGCGCGCGGGCAGCGCGGCGCGAACGCGCAGGCGTGCTCCCACGGCAGGTTGTCGGCCACCGAGCCGGTGATCGCCGGCAGCTCGTCGGCCGGGTCGGAGTCCAGCCGCGGGATCGAGTGGATCAGCCCGGCGGTGTACGGGTGCCGCGGACCGGCGAACAGCGCGTGCCGGTCGGCCCGCTCGACGACCCGGCCGCCGTAGAGCACGTTCACCCGGTCGCAGAGCCCGGCGACGACGCCGAGATCGTGCGTGATCATCACCAGCGCCGTCCCGGTCTCGGCGACGAGCTCGCGCAGCAGCTCCAGGATCTGCGCCTGGATCGTGACGTCCAGCGCCGTCGTCGGCTCGTCGGCGATCAGCAGCCGGGGGCGGCAGGCCAGCGCGATCGCGATCAGCGCGCGCTGCCGCATGCCGCCCGACATCTGGTGCGGGTAGGCCCGCAGCCGGCGCACCGGATCGGGGATGCCGACCCGGTCCAGCAGGGCGACCGCCTCGTCGCGGGCCGCCCTGCGGTCCATCCCGCGGTGCCGGGTGAGCGCCTCGGTGATCTGCACGCCGACCGGCACGACCGGGTTCAACGACGACAGCGGGTCCTGGAACACCATCCCGATGTCGCGGCCGCGCCGCTGCCGCAACCCGGCGTCGGAGAGGGTGAGCAGGTCGACCGGCGGGCTCCCGTCGAGCAGCACCGAGCCGGACACCCGGGGGGTGCGCCCGGGCAGCAGGCCCATGATCGCCAGCGAGGTCACCGACTTGCCGCAGCCGGACTCGCCGACCAGCCCGACGACCTCGCCCGGCCGGACGTCGAACGACACCCCGTCCACGGCGACGACGTCGGGCTCGCCCCGGCGGACGAACCGGACCGACAGGTCCTGCACGGACAGCAGCGGGTTCACCGGCGCCCCTTCGGGTCGAGTGCCTCGCGCAGCGACTCGCCGAGCAGCGTGAACCCGAGCGCGACGACGATGATCGCGACCGCCGGGTAGATCGCCAGCGCGGGCCGGATGTCCAGGTAGGGCTGCGCGGAGGCGAGCATCAGGCCCCACTCGGCGCGGGCCGGGTCGGCGTCGCCGAGGCCCAGGAAGGACAGCGCGGCGGCGTCCAGGATCGAGGTGGCCAGGGTCAGCGTGGCCTGCACGATCACCGGGCCGATCGCGTTGGGGAGCATGTGCCGCAGCACGATCGCCCGGCGCCGGACGCCGAGCGCGGTGGCCGCCAGCACGTGATCGGACTCCCGCTGGGCGAGCATCGAGCCGCGCAGCAGCCGGGCGAAGATCGGCACGTTCACCAGTGCCACCGCGATGATCACGGTGGTCTGGCTGGGCCGGGCGGCGAGCGCCGCGACCGAGATCGCGAGCAGCAGCGACGGGATGGACAGCAACACGTCGGTGACCCGCATGAGCACCGTGTCGGCCCAGCCGCCGAGCGCGCCGGCGACGCCGCCGATCAGCGCCCCGGCGGCCAGCCCGAGCAGCGTCGCGAGCACGCCGACGAGCAGGGTCTGCCGGGAGGCCAGCAGCATCCGGGAGAACTCGTCGCGTCCGTTCTGATCGCTGCCGAGCGGGAACCCGTCCTGCGGGCCGGGGATCGAGCCGGGGCGCAGCTCGTCGAGCAGCTCCGGGAACGCCTGCGCCGGATCGTGCGGCGCCAGCACCGGCGCGAGCACCGAGACCAGCACGAACAGCCCGACGATCAGCGCGCCGACGATCGCGGTGGGGCTGCGGCGCAACCGGCGCAGCGCGTCGGCGCCGAGACTGCGCCCGGCGGTGTCGTCGATCCGCTCGCGGCGCCGGCGCGCCCATGTCGTGGTGCTCACCGCAGCCTGACCCGCGGGTCGATGACGGCGTAGGAGAGGTCGACGAGCAGGTTCACCAGCACGTAGATCAGCGCGCCGAGCAGCACCACGGCCTGCAGCCGGGGATAGTCGCGGCGCTCGATGCCCTCGGCGACCAGGGTGCCGATGCCGGGCCGGTTGAACACCTTCTCGGTGAGCACCGCGCCGGCGAGCAGCAGGCCGGTCTGCAGGCCGATCGTCGTCGAGACCGGGAGCAGCGCGTTGCGCAGCACGTGCCGGCCGCGGACGGTGCCGGGGGCCAGCCCCTTGGCGTTCGCGGTGCGCACGAAGTCGGACTCCAGCACGTCGAGCACCGAGGCCCGGGTGATCCGGACGATCACCGCGAGCGGGATCGTCGCCAGGGTGACGGCGGGCAGCACCAGGTGGGTGAGCGCGTCCCAGCTGGCGTCGAACTCGCGGGTGAGCAGGCCGTCGAGGGTCGGGAAGCCGGTGACCGTGGTGGCGTCGATCCCGGTGGCCTGCAGCCCGGACGGCGGGAACCAGCCCAGCTCGACGGCGAAGACCTGCTTGAGCACGTAGCCGAGGAAGAACACCGGGACGGCGACCCCGACCAGGGTCCCGACGATCGTCACGTTGTCCCAGGGCCTGCCCCGGTGGCGGGCGGCCAGGTAGCCGAGCGGGATGCCGGCGAGCACCGCCAGCAGCAGGGCGCAGACGGCCAGCTCGACGGTCGCGGGCAGCGAGCGCCCCAGCTCGCCGAGCACCGGATCGCCGCTGACCAGCGACGCACCGAAGTCGCCGGTGACCGCGCGGCCGAGATAGCGCAGGTACTGGACCGGGATCGGCTGGTCCAGGCCGAGCGTGCGGTTGAGCGCCGCGATCGACTCCGGGGTGGCCTTGTCGCCGAGCAGCGCCCCGGCCGGCCCGCCGGGCAGCGAGCGCAGCCAGGCGAACAGCAGCAGGGACAGGATCAGCAGCGTCGGGATCACCTGGAGCAGGCGGCGCGCGACGAAACGCAGCATGCGGGGAGGTCCTCGTGGTGGGAGGGCACGGGCCCGGGTGCCGCGAGGTCGTCGCGGCACCCGGGTGCGGACGTCAGTTCTTGGTGACGGTCGAGAAGCGCTCGTCGGTCAGCGGCGACGGGACGAGGCCCTGCACGCCGTCCTTCACGACGATCGCCGGGCCGGTGGTCAGGATCGGGACGGCGGGCAGGTAGCGCGCCATGATGTCCCGGTTGACCTGCTGGTACGCGGCGGCGTGCCCGGCCGGGTCCGGGATCGAGTCGGCGGCGGCGAGCGCGCCGTACATCGCCGGGTCCTGCGGGCCGAACTCGGCCTTCTCGCGGCCGAAGAACGTGCCGACGAAGTTGCCGGCGTCGTTGTAGTCGCCGGTCCAGCCGAGCATGTGCAGGTCGTGCTTGCCGGCCTTCTGGACGTCGTCCTTGTAGCCGCCGTTCCACGGCCGGGCGACCGGGTTCACGGTGATCCCGACGGCCTGCAGGTTCGCCGACATCGCCGAGAACAGGTCGGCCGGGTTCGGCATGTAGGGCCGGGTCACCTCGGTCGGGTAGTAGAAGTTGAGGGTCAGGTTCTGCGCCCCGGCCTCGGCGAGCAGCTGCTTGGCGCGCTCCGGGTCGTAGGGGTACTCGGTGACGTCGTCGGCGTATCCGGCGACGGTCGGCGGCACGAACTCCTTCGCGACCGCGGAACCCTCCGGCATCTTGGTGCGGACCAGGGACTCCCGGTCGATCGCGTGCGCGATCGCCTGGCGCACCCGGACGTCGGCCAGCGCCGGGTTGTTCGTGGTGTTGATACCGAGGTAGAGGATCGAGAACGGGTCCCGGATGAGGACCTGGTTGCCCTGCTCGGTCAACGTGCCGTAGTCCGCGGGCGAGGGGTAGTCGTAGCCGTCGATGGTGCCGGCGGCGAGCTCCTGCTTGCGCGCGTTCTCATCCGGGATGATCTTGAAGATCAGCCGGTCGACCTTGGCCTTCTCGCCCCAGTAGTCGTCGTTGCGGACCAGCGTGATGGTGCCGTTCGCCTTGTCGAAACCCTCGAACCGGAACGGTCCGGTACCGGTCGGGTGTTCGGTGGCGTAGGCGGGATAGGTGAACGAGTCGCCGCTCTGGCTGACGTTGTCGGCGTCGTAGCGCTCCAGCGCGGTCGGGCTGGAGATCGACAGCGAGGTCAGTCCGAACGCCGCCGGGAACGCACCCTTGAAGGTGTTCAGCGACAGCACCGCGGTGGTCGGGTTCTCGGCGGTGCAGGACTTGTAGACCGGATCGCCCGAGGCGTCGCCCTCGTTCTGCTCGAAGCCGCCGAAGACGTCGCCGTAGTAGATCATCTGGCTCTGCGCGGCGGCGCCCTTCATGGTGAACCAGCGGTCGAAGTTCGCGCAGACGGCGGCCGCGTCGAACGGGGTGCCGTCGTGGAACGTCACGCCGTCGCGCAGGGTGAAGGTCCAGGTCCGGCCGTCCGGCGAGGACTCCCACGCGGTCGCGAGCCCGGGCTCCAGCTCGGTGCTGCCCGGCTTGTAGGTGATCAGCGTGTCGAACATCTGCCGGGCGGGCCGGAAGCTCTCGCCGTCGTCGTTGAAGATCGGGTCGAAGTTCTTCGGCGCGCCGGCGGCGCCGAAGACGAACGTGCCCCCGGTCGCGCCCGCCTCGCCGGCTGCGTCCCCGCGCTCCGACGTCGCACAGGCCGCCATCGTCAGCGCCAGCAGACCCGCGGTGACCGCGGTACTCCACCGTCTGGCTCGCATCCATCCCCCAGTCATCGGATGACTGGGGAACCTATAGCGTTGCGTTACTCAACGGTAGATCGTTGCGTCACGATCGTGCTACGAACTGGCACGGGCGTACCAGGTCGGGTCCGGGCGGTGCGCGGGGCCCGTTCAGCCCAGGGTCCGCTCCAGGTCGTCGAGGATCAGCCCGGCGCCGGTGGGGCCGATCGCGAGCATCCAGGCGTCGTCGTCGACGGTGAAGGCGCGGCCCTCCCGCACCGCGGGCAGCGTCTCCCAGAGCGGCGCGACCTGCGCGAACGGCTGGTCGTCGGCGAGCCCGTAGGAGGTCACGTAGACGACGTCGGCGTCGGCGGACCCGATCTGCTCCGGGCCGATGCGGACCGCGATGTCCGGCTCGTCGCGGACGATCTCCGGCTGCGGGAAGCCGGCGTCGGCGAGCACCGAGCCGACGAACGAGCGCGGGCCGTAGAGCCGGATCTCCCCGGGCAGGAAGCGCACCACGCTCACCGTGCGATCGGCCGCGCCGAGCCGGTCGCCCACCTCGGCGGCCCGGGCGGTGTGCGCGTCCAGCAGGTCGCGGCCCTGCTGCTCGCGGTTCAGCGCGCCTGCGTAGAGCGCCAGGTTCTCCTTCCAGGCGTCGCCGGTGCGCTCGGCGAACACGGTCGGCGCGATCGCCGACAGCTGCGGGTACAGCGCCTCGTGCCGCAGCTTCGAGGACAGGATCAGGTCCGGCGCGAGCGCGGCGATCGCCTCCAGGTCGGGGATCGCCATCGGGCCGACCACGGTGATCCCGTCCGGGACCTCCAGGTAGGACGGCAGCGCACCGTCCGCCGCGGCACTCGCCACCCCGACCGGCTCGACGCCCAGCGACAGCGCCACGTCGAGCTCCTGACTGTCCAGCACGACGACCCGCGCCGGCGACTCCGGGACGGTGGTCGTGCCCATCGCGTGCGCGATCTCGCGCCCGCCCGGATCCGGCGCCGGCTGTTCGCCGGGGGCCGCGGAGCAGCCGGCGAGCAGGGCCGCGGCGAGCAGGAACAGGACGGGACGAAGCGGACGTACGGTCACCGGCGGAGTGAATCAAGGCGCCACGGGTTCGGCAAGCCTCACCTTGCCGGTGCGGCGATCGTCATGATCAGCCGGCGGCGGCGACCGCGGCGGCGCGGTGCCGGTCGCGGTGGTGCGCGATCAGCGCCCGGGACGCCTCCGGCTCCAGCGCGTCCGCCCGCGCGTCGGCCAGCACCCGGCGGTAGGTCTCCAGGTCCCGCGCCGTGTCGAGGAACGACTCGCCGGCGTGGCCCTCGGTGTGCACCAGGTCCGAGCCCAGCTCGTCCGGGATCGCGAGCACCGAGAACCGCCCGGCGTGCGCCCGCTGCACGCCCGCCGAGAACGGCAGGACCAGCAGGATCACGTTGGGCAGCCGGGACAGCTCCAGCAGCCGGTCGAGCTGGTCGGCCATCACCGACGGCCCGCCGGTCGCCCGCGCCAGCACCGACTCGTCGATCACCGAGCGCAGCCGCAGCGGCGGGTCCGAGGTGAGGGCCTCGTGCCGGCGGCGGCGCAGGTGCACCAGCTGGTCGATCTCCCAGCCGTCGTGGCCGGGGAGCCGCGCGGCGAGCACCGCGCGGGCGTAGTCCGGGGTCTGCAGCAGGCCGTGCAGCACCGACAGGTCGAACGCGTCGACGCCGGTCGCGTCGGTCTCGACGGCGGCGTACCGGCCGGGGGCGGGCAGCACGTAGCGCTCGGTGCGCAGGCCCTCGGTGAAGGGTTCCCACCAGCCGCGGGTGCGGCTCTGCGCGACGAGCCGGCGGAGCATCTCCGCCTCCATGCCCTCGACGCCGCCGTAGAGGGCCAGCAGGGCGTCGACGTCGACGGGGCGGGGCACGCCCTTCCCGTTCTCCAGCCGGCTGATCTTTGACGCCGAGCACCGCAGCCCGCGGGCGGCGTCCTCGAGCTTCAACCCGGCGTTGAGCCGCAGGCGGCGCAGCTCCGCGCCGAGCCGGCGCCGGGCGCCGGTGGGCTCCTGCTCCACCTCGTCCTCCTGTCGTCGGGGCCAGCCGCTGTCGGTGTCGTCGGAGGGCGCCCGCTGTCAGTGCACTGCACACCTCCGGCTCGTGCAATCCGCCGCGCCGTGCAACTTTCATCGAGAATGCAATTGCACAGGGGCGGGAGGTCGGGCACCCTGGGAGGTGCTGAAAGTGACACACAGCACAGTTCGGAAACGTACGACGGCCGGGAGGGACGACCAGCACACACACCAAGGGGGAGGAACATGATCGGCACATTCTCGATCGGCACGGCTTCGATCGGCACGGCTTCGATCGGCACGGCACGGGTGGGGTGGCCGCGGGCCGGCGCGGGGCGGTGGACGCCATGACCGCACTGGTGATGCTGGCCGCGGTCGGGATCGTGGTGCTCGGGATCACCGCGATCGTGATCGGCGTGATCGACTCCAGGCGGGCCGGGGCCCGCAGGCGAATCGCCGCCGAGCGGCGGCTGGCGTGGGAGCGGCGGCAGCGGCAGCTGCACGGCGGCCCGTACGAGGTCGACGCCTGGGGTGACGAGGACACCGACTGACGGGTCGGCAGGACGGCGCGCCCGGTGGGGGCCGGCGCGCCGGGGCCGGTCGCGTCCGGGGCGTACCCGGCGAGACCGGCCGTCGTCGTGTCCGGGGCCGTGCAGGTGCTCTGCGGGCTGTGCGGCTGCTGTGCGGCTGCTGTGCGGCTGCTGTGCGGCTGCTGTGCGGCTGCCGTGCAGTTGCTCTGCGGGTGCTAGAGCGCCCGGCGGCCGGCGAGCGCCCGGCCGAGCGTCATCTCGTCGGCGAACTCCAGGTCGCCCCCCATCGGTAGCCCGGACGCGAGCCGGGTCACGGTGAGACCCGGGAAGTCGCGCAGCAGCCGGACCAGGTAGGTGGCGGTCGCCTCCCCCTCGGTGTTGGGGTCGGTGGCGATGATGACCTCGGCGATCGCGGTCTCGTCGGACGCGGGGCCGGTGCCGCCGAGCCGGGCGAGCAGCTCCCGGACGCGCAACGTGTCCGGTCCGATCCCGGCCAGCGGATCCAGCGCGCCGCCGAGCACGTGGTAGCGCCCCTTGAACTCCCGGGTCCGTTCCACGGCCAGGACGTCCTTGGGCTCCTCGACCACGCACACCAGCGTCGGGTCGCGGCGCGCGTCGGAGCAGTACCGGCAGCGGGTGTCCGCCGAGACGTTGCCGCAGACCTCGCAGAACGCGACGCCCTGCTTGACCGTCTGCAGGACCTCCTGGAGCCGGGCGATGTCCGCCGGGTCGGCCGCCAGCAGGTGGAACGCGATCCGCTGGGCGCTCTTCGGGCCGACGCCGGGCAGCCGGCCCAGCTCGTCGATCAGGTCCTGGACCGGCCCCTCGAACACCTCAGGCGCCCGGGAGGCCCAGGCCGCCCATGTCCAGACCGCCGGCGAGCGGGCCCATCTTCTGCTGCTGCAGCTCCTGGGCGCGGCGGACGGCGTCGGCGAGCGCACCGGCGACCAGGTCCTGCAGCGTCTCCACGTCGTCCGGGTCGACCACCTTCGGGTCGATCTTCACCGAGCGCGGCTCGAGGCCGGCGGTCACGGTGACCTCGACGAGGCCGTTGCCGGCCTGGCCGGTCACCTCGGCGGCGGCGAGCTCGGCCTGTGCCTCCTGCAGCTGCTGCTGCATCTTCTGGGCCTGCTGCAGGATCATCTGCATGTCGGGCTGACCGGGTTGCACGCGTACCCCTCGCTGTTGCTCCCGGCTCGCGGTCACGGGGGAATCCCCCGACACGGCCGGCGCGGACGTCTCCGCACACCAGGGTAGCCGTGTCAGGCTCTCCGACCGTGCACGCCCCGATCCGTCCCGTCGCCGTCGTCCTGGCCGCGGTCGCGCTCTGCGCGGCGTGCGCCGGAGCCGCCCCGGCCGCCCCGGCCGCCCCGGTCACCCCGTCCGGCACCCCGGAACCCGTCCCGCCCGCGCCGCCGCCGGTGGTCGTGCTCGATCCCGGGCACAACGGCGGCAACGCCGCGGACCCGGCCGCGATCAACCGTCCGGTGCCGGACGGCCGGGGCGGGACGAAGGCCTGCAACACCACCGGGACCGCCACGGACGACGGCTACCCCGAGCACGCCTTCAACTGGGACCTCGCCGAGCGGGTCCGGCAGCGGCTGGAGGCCGCGGGCGTGCGGGTGGTGCTGACCCGGCCGGACGACGACGGCGTCGGCCCCTGCGTCGACGAGCGCGGCGCGGCGGGTGGCCGGGCCGGGGCCGCGGCGGTGGTGTCGCTGCACGCCGACGGCGCGGCGCCGGCCGCGGCCGGGTTCCACGTGGCGCACGCCGATCCGCCGGTGCACGGCACCGGCCCGGAGGCGTTGCGGCTCGCCACCACCCTGCGCGACGCGCTGCGGGCCGGGGGTTTCACCCCGGCCGGCTACATCGGGCAGGACGGGCTGGACGGCCGCCCCGATCTCGCCGGGCTGAACCACTCGACCGTGCCGACGGCGTTGGTCGAGGCCGGGAACATGCGCAACGCCGCGGAGGCACGGGTGCTGTCGACCCCGGAGGGCCGGGAGCGGTACGCGGAGGCGGTCAGCGCCGGGGTGCTCGGGTACCTCGGGCGCTGAGGGCCGCCGGTCACTTCGGGTCGATCGTGCGCGCGCCCAGGTGGGTGGTGAGGATCTCCAGTGCCGCCGCCTCCGGGTCCCGCCGAACGCCGGGCGTCGCCGCCTCGGCCGCGGCCTCGGCGAGCATCGACTCCTCCACCTCGGCCTCGCTGACAGGCCCCGGCCGGGCCGGGCGGGCCGCACCGCCGGACCGGCCGCCGGTCTCGCTCGGGTCGGGCGGGGCGTCGTCCGGGGGCGGCTCGGGCGGCAGCGGGATGTCGGAGTCCGGTCCGGTCAGGCGCCGGGCCGGACGGCCGCCGCGCTGCTGGTCACTGCCCTGTTGGTCACTGCCCTGTTGGTCACTGCCCTGTTGGTCACTGCCCTGTTGGTCACCGCCCTGTTGGTCACCGCCCTGTTGGACGCTGCCGCCGGGCCGCTGGGACGGGCGCTGCGGGATCGGGCGTTGCGGGCGCTCGGCGGCCGGCCGGTTGCGGGCGGCGGTGGCCTCGCCCTGGTCGCAGCGGACCTGCCACTGCACGCCGAGGACGGCCCGGAGCGCGTCACCGATCACGTCGGTGTTGCGCTGCTCGGAGAGCCGCCTGGCCAGCGGCGGCGCCCCGATCGCGAGCACCAGGGTGTCCCCGTCGACGGCCCGGACGGTCGCGTTGACCAACAGCGCCTCGGTGCTGCGGCTGCGCTTGCGGACCGCGGCGAGGATCTCCGGCCAGACCCGCCGGACGGCGGTGGCGTCCAGCGAGGCCGCCATCGGGGCGGGCTGCGCGGACGCCGGCGGCACGGCGTCCGGCGGTGCCCCGTCCCGCGGCGGGGCCGGGGTGATCGCCGGTGGGGTCGGGGGGACCTGCTCGCTGGGTCCGTCCGGAGCCGGTTCCGCGGAACGCGCCGCACCCGGTCCGGCGGCGTCACCCGCGCCCGGCCCGGTGGGATCGCCTGCGCCCGGCCGGGTGGGATCGCCAGCGCCCGGCCGGGTGGGGTCGCCCGCGGCCGGGTCGACCGCGCCCGGCCCGGTGGGATCGCCCGCGCCCGGTACGGCCTGCCCGGCGCCGGTCGGTTCCGCGGAACGCGCAGCGCCCGGTCCGGCGGGCTCGCCCGTGCCCGGCCCCGCTCCGGTCGGTCCCGCGGAACGCGCAGCGCCCGGTCCGGCGGGGTCACCGGTGCCACGGCCGGCCGGCCCGGCAGCGGTCGGTTCCGCGGAACGCGCGGCGCCCGAGCCGCCGGCATCCCCGGCAGCCGGTTCCGCGGAACGCGCCGCGCCCGGTCCGGTGATCGGCTCCGGTGCAGCGGAACCGGCCCCCTCGGGCCGGGACTGCGCAGCACCGTCGTCGCGTGCGGCGGGCGCGGGCCGGGATCCCGCCGCGGGACCCGGCTCGGCGGGCCGCTCGCTGGGCCGCACGAACTGCCGGGCCCGGCCGCCGTCGTCGGCGCCGGGGCCGGGGCCGGGGCCGACGACGGCGGCATCGGAGACGATCGCGTTCCGCCGCTCGATCCGCTCCAGCCGTTCCAGCAGGCCGCCGTCGGAGGTGGTCGCCGCGGGCAGCAGCATCCGCGCGCACAGCAGCTCCAGGAGCAGCCGCGGCGCGGTCGCCCCGCGCATCTCGATCAGGCCCTGGTGCAGGATCTCGCCGTAGCGGGTCAGCGTCGCCGGGCCGACCCGGGCCGCCTGGTCCGCCATCCGGGACAGCTCGTCGGCGGCGCCGTCGACCAGGCCCTGCTCGGCGGCGTCGGGCACCGCCTGGACGAGCATCAGGTCGCGGAAGCGCTGCAGCAGGTCCGAGGCGAAGCGGCGCGGATCGTGACCGGCCTCGACCAGCCGGTCCACCGCGCCGTAGACGGCGGCGCCGTCGGCCGCGGCCAGCGCGTCCACCGTGTCGTCGATGAGCCCCGCATCGGTGACACCGAGCAGCGCGACCGCCCGCTCGTAGGTCACCCCCTGCGGACCGGCGCCCGCCAGGAGCTGGTCGAGCACCGACAGCGTGTCCCGGGCCGAGCCGCCACCGGCCCGGATGACCAGCGGGAACACCGGCGGGGCGACGGTCACCTCCTCCTCGCCGCAGATCCGCTCCAGCAGCGAGCGCATGGTGCCCGGCGGGATCAGCCGGAACGGGTAGTGGTGCGTCCGCGAGCGGATGGTCGGCAGGACCTTCTCCGGCTCGGTGGTGGCGAACACGAACACCAGGTGCTCCGGCGGCTCCTCGACGATCTTGAGGAGCGCGTTGAAGCCCTGGTTGGTGACCATGTGCGCCTCGTCGACCACGAACACCCGGTAGCGCGACTCGGCCGGCGCGTAGAACGCGCGGTCGCGCAGCTCCCGGGCATCCTCGACGCCACCGTGCGACGCCGCGTCGAGCTCGACGACGTCGATGTTGCCCGGCCCCTCCGGGGCCAGTGCCACGCACGAGGAGCACTCGCCGCAGGGGTCCGGCGTCGGCCCCTGCACGCAGTTCAGCGAGCGCGCCAGGATCCTTGCCGACGACGTCTTCCCGCAGCCGCGCGGGCCGGAGAACAGGTACGCATGGTTGATGCGGCCCGCGGTCAGCGCCGTCGACAGGGGCTCGGTGACGTGCTCCTGCCCCACGACGTCGGCCAGCTTGGCCGGGCGGTACTTGCGGTACAGAGCCAGAGCCACGGCCGCGAGGCTACCGAGGGGGTCCGACAGTCCTCGAGGCGCGGGACCGGCCGCGACACCGGCCCGGAACATGAGGGGACCCCGCGCACCCGCCAGAGCCTGTTGACCCTTGCTGCCTTCCGGCCCTGGGGGAGTTCACAGGATGGACGCCGCACGGGGTCCACGGACAGTGTGCCACGCCGGGGACCCCGCAGCGCGAGGGGGCGGTGACGGTTCGGGAGAGACGGCAGGTAGCCTTCTCCGCGGAGGATTCGCCTAGTGGCCTAGGGCGCACGCTTGGAAAGCGTGTTGGGAGCAATCCCTCACGGGTTCAAATCCCGTATCCTCCGCCAGCCGAAGCAGGCAGAACGCCGGGCAGCCCCTCGTGGGCGGCCCGGCGTTCGGCGTTGTTGCGAGACGGCCGTCAGCCCGGGACCCGGCGCCGCCGGCTCCCACCGGAGACCCCCGATCCGGGCGGCCCCGCCCCGGCCGTCCGGCACGCGACGTGGTTGGTGCCTCAGGGCGGAGTGGCACCCGGCCCGCCAGGGCCGGCGCCGGTAGCATCGCGCCGCGCCTGGCGCCCTTCGTCGGAGTCGATTCCCGGGACCGGCACTTCTTCGTCGTGGTGCGACCTGGTGAACTGCGATCCGGTCCGATCGACGCGGTCAGCACAGGAGGACGAGTGAGCTTCGCCGACAAGGTCCGACGTGCAATTGCCCGCACCGAGGACCTGAACTCCCTCCGCTATGCGGACCAGCAGGAGATTCGCGAGGCCTGGAGCAATCTCACAGGCCAGGCGGTCGACGACTCGTTCCACCTGATACCGCCGGTCTACTCGGACCGCGGGGTCGGAATTCGGGTCGGCCGGAACGTCTTCATCAATCAGAACTGTCGCTTCAATGATCTCGGCGGCATCGAGATCGGTGACGACGTGATGCTCGGCCCGGCGTCAGCCTGATCTCCTCCGGCCACCCCGTGAGCCCGGAGGAGCGGCGGACCGGGGTGACCACGAGGGCGATCCGGATCGGACGCAACGTGTGGGTCGGCGCCTCGGCGATGATCATGCAGGGCGTGTGCGTGGGCGACGACGCGGTGGTCGCAGCCGGAGCCGTCGTCACCCGCGACGTACCTGAGCGGACCGTGGTGGGTGGCGTCCCGGCCCGGGTCATCAAGGTCATCGACTGACGGACCTGCCGTCCGCCGCTCAGGAACCTGCCGGCGGTGGGCTGTCGATGGCGCTGCGCAGCCCGTCCAGCCAGGCGAGGTGACCCCGCAGGGCCGCGCGACCGGCCGGGGTGAGGCGCAGCCAGGTCCGCGGCCGCCGACCGACCGAGCCCTTGCGGACCTCGAGGTGGCCGGCCTCCTCCAGGGTCCGGCTGTGCTTGGAGACGGCGGAGTCGCTGACCCCGACGAGATCGCGGACGGTGCCGAACTCGACCCAGTCCGCGCCCTGGAGCAGTGCGCACAGAGCCAGCCGGGGGCCGGTCTCGAAGATCGCGTGCCGTTCGCCCGCGACCGTGTCGTCGGCGTCACCGCTCACGGCGTGACCCGGCCGGCCGCGATGTCGTCGCGCATCCGGGCACGGATCCGGACCTGCCCCAGGAAGACGGCCACGGCGACGACCACCAGCAGGGCCAGCGCGGCCGGCCGGAGCCCGTTCCCGACCAGGAGCTGGATAGCGACGAGCCCGGCGACGGTGACGACGAGGACGGCGAGCCACAGCCGCCGGGCGCCGGGGTAGGCGCCGATCCGGCGCGGGAGGTACACCCCGGACCGGCGGCGGCCGATCACCGCGTGGGCGGCCGCGGCCAGGGCCACCACGAGCAGGGCCCACTGGACGCCCGGGAGCCCGCCGGGCAGGTACGACGCCCAGATCGGGATTCCCGCGATCAGCACGAGCGCGATCCCGTAGAGGGCCCAGTAGGTCCGCGGGAGCTCGGCGTGCACGGAGAGCCTGCGGCGCGCCTCGGCGACCTGGTCGAGCTCGGGGGTCTCGGACATGTCGTTCTCCCGTCTGCATCAATTTTCGATATGGAAAGTGTATGCGAGTTCAACAGGACCGGTCAACCGGGCAGGTCATCGCGCACTCGACGGGGCGCGACCGGTCGGGCATGGTGGGTGGCAGCGCGACTGGCGGGACGAGGATGGGGAACCATCGGGAAGCCGGATCGCGGGTGCCGACCGCCTGGGTGCCCGCCGAGGCGGTCCCATGACGATCTCCCCCTCCCCCGCGCGCCTGCTGCCCGGCGCACCCGTCGCCGAGGCGGTGCTCGCGTCCGTGACGGCCCGGGCCCGGGCGCTCCGCGAGCGCGGCACCGTCCCCTCACTCGCGACGATCCTGGTCGGCGACGACGACGCGAGCGCCGGCTACATCCGGATCAAGCAGCGCCGGGCCGCCGCGCTCGGTTTCCGCTCCCCGCACGTGCACCTGCCCGCCGACACCACACAGCAGCAGCTGCACGACGCGATCCGCGCCCTCAACGACGACCCGAGCGTGCACGGCGTCCTCGTCCAGCACCCGCTCCCGGCGCACCTGGACCACGGCGCGGCGCTCGCCGTCGTCGACCCGGACAAGGACGTCGACGGCATGCACCCGGTCAACCTGGGCCGGCTGGCGGCCGGGCTCCCGGCACCGACGCCGTGCACGCCGGCCGGGATCGAGGCGCTGCTCGACCACTACGACATCCCGGTCCGCGGACGGCACGTCGTGGTGCTCGGCCGGGGCGCGACGCTGGGCCGGCCGCTGTCGATCCTGCTGTCGCAGAAGCGGGAGACCGCCGACGCCGCCGTCACGGTCGTGCACACCGGGGTGCCGGACTGGGGCGCCCACACCCGGGCCGCCGACATCCTGGTCGCCGCCGCCGGGGCGCCGGGGATCGTCCGGCCCGAGCACGCCCGGCCCGGTGCCGTCGTCATCGGCGGTGGGGTGCGCTACGACGGACGACGGCTGCTGCCCGACGTCGACGAGTCCTGCGCCGGGACGGCCGGGGCGATCACCCCACGGGTCGGCGGCGTCGGACCGACGACGGTCGCGATGCTGTTCCGGAACACCGTCGACGCCGCGGAGTCTGCGGCGGCCTGACGCTGCGCACCGGCCCGCGGATCTCCCGGCTCGCGACTACAGCAGGCAGAACTCGTTGCCCTCCGGATCCCGCATGACGATCCACTCGGCGGCCTCGCCCTGTCCGATGTCGACGCGCGTCGCACCGCGGGCCTCCAGGAGCTCGACCGCAGCGGCCCGGTCCTGCACACGGAGATCGAGGTGCAGACGGTTCTTCGTCGTCTTGCCTCGGCGGCCGGTTCGAAGAAGAGGCTCGGACGCCGTCCGTCCGGCGGACGCACCTCGAGCCCGTCCGGAGCGACCTCCCAGCCGAGGGTCTCGGCCCACCAGCGGGCGCAGGCCCGCGGGTCCCGGGCGTCCACGGTCAGCGCTTCCCAGGAGAAGAACACCGGCGGACGGTAGGGGTTAGGCCTGCGCGTTGCCCAGCCGGATCCCGCTGAACCCGAGCGTGCTCGCCGCGACGGCCGCCCAGAACGCGCCGATCCGGGGCAGCACCCGCAGCCCGATCCCGGCCGCCTCGTGCAGCGCGAGCAGGTCGCCGACCGGTTCCGGCGGCCCGAGCGGCCGGACCGTCGCGGTCGCGACGTGCGCGTGCGGCTCCGGCTCCCCGAGCGGCGTGAACGGCTCCGCGGGCAGCCGGTAGGCGAACAGCTCGACGCTCCGGATCCGGTCCAGCCACGCGTACTCGACGGCGTGCACGCGCGAGCCCGCGCCGGGGCCGATGATGTGCGCGGCGTCGGCGGTCGTCGTGCGCGGCGTGGTCCAGGCCATCGCCCGGGGGCACTGTCGCGGGAACCAGTAGGCCGGTGCCCGCTCGGCGTCGACGGCCCACCCGTAGGCGGCCGCCTGCCGGGAGGTCCGGGCGACGTGCGGCGCGAACACGGTGATCGTCGGGTCCTCGGAGAAGTGCAGCACCTGTCCGGCGTCGGGACGCATCACCCCATCGTCCCGCAGCCGGGGCCGCGGGTCCCCGGGCTCAGCCGACCTGGTTGACCCGGATCAGGTTCCCGGCCGGGTCGCGGAAGGCGCAGTCGCGCACGCCGTAGTCCTGGTCGATGGGTTCCTGGACGACGTCGGCGCCGGCGGCCTGCAGCCGCTCGAACAGCCCGTCGAGATCGTCGGTGGCCAGCGTGACGGCGGTGTAGGCGCCCTTCGCGATCAGCTCCAGGATCGTGCTGCGCTCGGCGTCGGTGACCCCGGGATCGGCCGCCGGTGGGTGCAGCACGATCGAGGTGCCGGCCCCGCCGGTCGGGCCGACGGTGATCCAGCGCATGTCCTGGTAGCCGACGTCCTGCCGAATCTCGAAGCCGAGCGTGTCGCGGTAGAAGCCGATGGCGGCGTCGGCGTCGGTGTGCGGGAGGAAGGCGTAGTGGATGCTGAGGCTCATGGCGACGACCCTAGGGACGGTCGTCCGGTCCGGGCTTCTCGATTCCTGACCGGTGCCGGACCGGCCTCGTCACCTGCTTCGCCAGGCACGGCGGGATGCCCTCGGCGGCCTGCGAGTGGTCGCGCCGGTAGACGCTCGGGGACACACCGACCAGCTCGGTGAACCGGGTGCTGAAGTGCCCAGCGACGACGAGCCCACCGCGAAGCAGACCTCGGTGACGGTAAGGTCCCCGCGGCGCAGCAGGGTCATCGCCCGCTCGATCCGCCGGGTCATCAGGTAGGAGTACACCGACTCGCCGTAGACGCGGCGGAACTCGCGGCTCAGGTGACCGACCGACATGTGCGCCCCGCGGGCCAGCGCCTCGACGTTCAGCGGCCGGGCGTACTCCCGGTCGATCCGGTCGCGCACCCGCCGGAGGACGACGATGTCGCGCAGCCGCTGCTCCTCCGTCCGGCCCCCGCCCATGCCCGTCATCGTGCCACGGGCGGGACCGCACCCTCCGTGACCGGAAGCTGTCGCTCGTTCGACATCTCCCGATCGGGGATCCCGTCACCCCGGGTCGCCGGAATCTCCCGTTCCGGTCGCATTCCGGCCGAATAATTTCACTCAATTCAGCGAGTATCGGCACCGACGGTGATTCATTACCCCGATGGGGTTGCGCGCATTGCATTGCAGGCCAACGGATCGCGATCATTCTCGGCAGTCGGTACGGGCTCCCACCTGTTCGTTGTGCCGACACGGAGGGGCGGGCTCTCGGGCACGGCCACAACACATCAGGAGCAAACTGTGCTGAAGAAGGCTGGAATCGTCGTTGCGGCATCGGCGGCGGCCCTGCTCGCCATCAGCCCGATGGCGTTCGCCTCGGACGGCGGCAGCGAGATCGACAAGGACGCCAAGGGCCTCATCGCGGGTCTGAACGGCAACAATGTCAACGTGCCGGTCCAGGTCTGCAACAACAACGTGCCGGTCAACGTGCTGGGTGTCCAGGTTCCGATCGAGGACGCGGCGGCGGGCAACGGCCTGACCGGTGCCCTCGGCATCCTGGGCAGCGCCTCGGCCAAGAGCGGCGACTCGGTCACCGACCAGTCCGACGCCTGCGCCCAGTCCTCCGGGGCTGGCGACAGCATCGGCTGACAGCTGACGAGGTCCGCATTCGCGGACACCAGGAAGGGCCCCGGGGCGAACACGCCCCGGGGCCCTTCCTGCGCGGGTTGCCCCGCTGTGGGCGATATCTCGTCGGCGTGACGAATCAGCCGCGGCGGTGTCCCAGCGATCGGTGGCGGGACCGCACCGCCATGAGGTCCCGCCACCGCCCCGCCCGCCTCGACCCGGTGACGGTGACGAACGATGCCCCTGCCCGAGACCACCGCGACCGGCACCTGCCCCACGTACCGGCTGGCCACCGGCGCGTTGTGCGCGACGGCTTTCCACCGGCCGGGTGGCCGTCTGGTGGTGTGCTGCCTGGGCGCGGTCGACGGCGCGTCCGCCGCCGCCCTCGGCAGCTTCCTGCGGGAGCTGACCGGGCCGGTCCCCTGCGTGGTGCTGGACCTGTCCGGCGTCGAGCACCTCAGCACCGCCGCGATCGAGACCCTCGTCGCGGTCGGCCGGGACGGCATCCGGGTCCGGATCCGCCGCGGACGGACCCGGGACGTACACCGGGCGCTGGCCGGTAGCGGCGCGCTGACCGTCCTGGAGGACGGCTGAGCAGGGCCCGGGCCGCTCAGCTGCCCGCCGGCACCGGCCGACGCGCGCCGCGGTACCGGGCGATCATCCCGTGCCGCGGCCCGAACAGGTAGGCCAGCACGAACGCGACGGCGAGGCTGAGCACGACCGATCCGCCGGTGGAGACGTTCACGTAGTAACTGACGTAGCTGCCCACCACCCCGGACAGCACGGCCACCGCGACGGCGACCGCCAGCATCGGCTCCATCCGGTCGGTCAGCAGGTACGCGGTCGCCCCCGGGATGATCAGCACGGCGACGACCAGCACGATCCCCACCGCCTGCAGAGCGACCACGACGGCCAGCGCGAGCAGCCCGAGCAGCAGCGCCTCGACCCGGCGCGGATCGATCCCGATCGCGTGCGCGTGCACCCGGTCGAAGGCGACGAGGGTGAAGTCGCGGTGCCGCAGCAGCACCACCGCGACGGTGACCAGCCCGAGCACGACGATCTGCACGACGTCACCGGTGGAGAGCCCCAGCAGGTTGCCGAACAGGATGTGCGACAGGTCGGTGTCGCTGGGCGTACGCGAGATCAGCACCAGCCCGAGCGCGAACAGCCCGGTGAACACGACGCCGATCGCGGCGTCCTCCTTGACCCGCGAGGTGCGGCGCACCAGCCCGATCAGCCCGACCGCGCCGGCCCCGAAGACGAACGCGCCGACGCCGAACGGGATGCCGACGATGTAGGACAGCACCACCCCGGGCAGCACCGCGTGCGACACCGCGTCCCCCATCAGCGACCATCCGACCAGGGTCAGCCAGCAGGACAGCAGCGCGCCGACCGTGCCCGCCACGACGGCGACCAGCAGCGCCCGCTGCATGAACCCGAACTGCAGCGGCTCCAGCATCCAGGCGATCATCGGGCCTCCCCCTCGCGGACCGGCGGGATGCCGAACACCCGGCCGAGCACCTCCGGTGTGACGACGGCGGACGGCGGGCCGTCGGCCAGCAGCCGGCCGGCCAGCAGCACCGCCCGGTCGCACAGCGTGTCGACGCCCGCGATGTCGTGCGTGGACACCAGCACGGTCCGGCCGTCGTCGCGCAGCTCGTGCAGCACCGTCGTCATGGCCTCCTGGGTGCCGCGGTCGACCCCGGCGAACGGCTCGTCGAGCAGCAGCAGCGGGGCGTCCTGGGCGATCGCCCTGGCCAGGAACACGCGCTTGCGCTGCCCGCCGGACAGCCGACCGATCTGGCGGCCCGCGAGATCGGCCAGCCCGACCCGGGCGAGCGCGTCGTCGACGGCCGCCCGGTCCGCGGCGCGGGCCCGGCGGGCGATCCCCATCCGGCCGAAGCGCCCGGTCAGGACGACCTCGCGGGCGGTGACCGGGAAGTCCGGGTCGATCGCCTCGGCCTGCGGCATGTAGGCGATCGCGGCGGACCGGCGGGCCGACCGGACGTCGCCGCCGAGGATCCGGACGGTGCCCGCGTACGGCCGGAGCAGGCCCATCGTGGCCTTGAACAGGGTGGACTTGCCGGAGCCGTTGGCCCCGAGCAGGCCGCACACGGTGCCCGTGCCGAGCTGCAGGTCGACCGCGTCGAGCGCGGTCACCTCGCCGTAGCGGACCGAGACCCCGCGGACGTCGAGCACCGTCACCGGACACCCCCGGTGAGCCCGTCGGCGATCACCCGGGCGTCGTGCCGGAGCAGCTCCAGGTAGCTGGGCACCGGACCGTCCGGTTCGGACAACGAGTCCACGTAGAGCGGGCCGGCGAGGCGGACCCCGGTCTCGGCCGCGACCTGGCGCTGCGCGGAGTCGTTGACGGTGCTCTCGCAGAACACCGCGGGGACGGCGTTGTCCCGGACGAAGCCGATCGTGCTCGCGATCTGGTCCGGGGTGCCCTCGGCGTCGCTGTTCACCGGCCAGAGGTACGCCTCGCGCAGGCCGAGATCGCGGGCCAGGTAGGAGAAGGCGCCCTCGCAGGTCACCAGGGCCCGCTGGGTCTCGGGCAGGGCGCCGAGCTCGGTCCGCAGGTCCTCGCCGACCCGGCGGATCTCGGCGGCGTAGCGCTCGGCGTTCGCGGTGTAGACGTCGCGGCCCGCCGGATCGAGCTCGATCAGCGCGTCCCGGATGTTCTGCACGTATCGCTCCCCCGCCACCGGCGACATCCAGGCGTGCGGGTTCGGCCGGTCGCGGTACTCGCCGGCCACGATCGGCAGCACCTCGACGCCCTCGCTGACGGTCACCGAGGTGGCCTCGGAGCGGTCGACGAACTGCTCGAACCAGCGCTCCAGGCCCAGGCCGTTGTCCAGCACCAGATCCGCCCCGGCCCCGCGGACCAGGTCCCCGGGCACCGGCTCGTAGTCGTGGATCTCCGCGCCCGGCCGGGTGATCGACTCGACCCGGACCCGGTCGCCGCCGACCTCGCGGGCCATGTCGGCGATCACCGTGAAGGTCGCCAGCACCACCGGCCGCGGGTCGTCGTCGGCGGCGCCCGGGGCCGGCCCCTGGCCGCACGCGCCGGCCAGCACCGCGACCGCGAGCAGGACCGCCGCGAGCGCCGAAGTTCGCCGCGGCAGCCAGCGCGAGTTAGGCATGGCGAACACTATGTGGCACGAGCCGCCACACGGCAAGGACAGGAGATTGAGATCAGGTGCGGAGCCCGCCGAGCACGCGATCCAGCTCGTCGAGGCAGGCCAGCCCGGCGGAGACCGAGTACCCGTCCCACCAGGCGAGCGGATCGACCTGCGCCACCCGGCCGGCCCGCACCGCGGGCAGCTGCTCCCACAGCCCGCCGGCGGTGTAGCGCTCGAAGGTCGCGTCCGCCTCGTCGACCAGGCCGCCGCCCCCGAGGAAGTAGAGGAGCACGTCGGCGTCGGCGAGCACACCGACCGACTCGTCGCCGATCGGCACGTGCGTCTGCTGCGGCGAGGGCAGGTCGGTGGACGGCGGACGGGTCAGCCCGGCGTCGGCCAGGACGGCGGATCCGAAGATCTGGCCGCGCACGATCCGCAGCTCGTCGGTGGTGAACCGGAGCAGTGCGACGGTGTACCGGTCGATCACCCCGGTGTGCGCCGACCGCACCTGGTCCAGGCGTTCGGCGTAGGCCGCCAGCCGCCGCTCGATCTCCTCGCCCGCGCCGAGCACGTCGCCGATGGTGCGTACCGCCTCCTGCCAGACGGCGCCGCGCCCGGCGTTCTCGTAGGCGACGGTCGGCGCGATCGCGGCGAGCCGGTCGTAGTGCTCCTCGATCCGCTGGGTGTTGCCGATGATGAGATCCGGGCCGATCGCGACCAGCTGCTCCAGGTTGAGCTGGTTGAACCCGAGCGGGGTGAAGTCCGCCGCCGGCGCCGGCAGGTAGGGCGGCACCGGGGCGGCGCCCTGCAACGTCTCGGAGGCGATCAGCGGCACCCCGGCCTCGAGCGCGACCTGCAGGCCGCCGTTGCTGTCCAGCGACACGATCCGCTGCGGCGCCACCGGCACCTGCGCCGTCCCCAGTGGATGCTCGACCGTCCGGCCGCCGTCCGGGGCGTCACCGGCCGGGGCGGCGGGCGAGCACCCGGCCGCGGCGGCCAGACCGGCGAGCGCGCCGGCGGCGAGGAAGCCCCGCCGGTCCAGGGCGGAGCGCGGACGGGCGGTCACGGTGCGGGGGCGGTCCGGCGCGAGCAGCACGATTCGGACGGTAGAGGTGAGCCCTACTTCCGTCCAGCGAGGTCGGAGGCGGCCCACTTCCGGGCCCGCTCCCCGGCGTCGAGCACCGGGCAGGTCAGGCACATCCCGTGCACGCCGTCGGTGAAGTCCAGGCAGCAGGCGCCGCGGACGCCCCACACCTGGTCGTCGGTGGCGCCGTAGCGGACCAGGGCCGGCACCGAGCGGCGCGGCAGCCCGGCCTCGAACAGGTGCCCGGCCAGCGTCTCGGCCCGCCGCCAGGCCGGTGCGCGCTCCCTGCCGAGCTGACGGGCCACGTTCATCATCCCGAAGTGGAGCATGTCGACGACGTAGCTCCACAGTGTCCGCGAGCCCACCCGGGTCCGCTCCCCCAGCAACCCGACGAGCGGGGCGAGGGTGCCGACGAACGCGGGGGCCAGCTCGCGATCGGCGGCCGGAGCGCCGTCCACCACCAGGACCCGCCCGGTGACGGCGCCGGACTCGACCCGGCAGAGGTAGCGCTGCGGCGACGGCGCAGGGGCGGTCCCGGACAGGTACACCGAGCCCGCCGTCGCGAAGACCAGCTCGCGGACCAGGTCGCGCAGGGTGTGCACGGCGCGCGGGCCGGGCGGTGCGTCGCGGCGGGCGTCGAGCAGCCGGTCCAGGATCGGGTCGCCGGGATCGGCGATCCGGGCCAGCGGGACCCAGCCGGGGCCGGTGGGCGGCGCGGTCGCGAACCCGGGGAGCGGGGCGAACGCCAGCGGCGCGCAGCACTCGCGGAGCTCGGCCATCGGTCCGCCGGGGCCGGTGTCGGTCATGGCACCAGGGTCGCACGAACCCGCGTCCCGGCCGGCCCGGTCCGATCGGTCACCATCGGGTCCCCCGGGCGGGCCGGTCCGGCATGCTGGGTCCCGGACCGCCGCACGGCGGCACCCCGGACGAGACGCGCCGTACCCGGACCGCCAAGACGACGCACCCTTCGGGAGGACGTGCGTCATGGCGTGGATCTACCTGGTGGTCTCGGGTGTGCTGGAGACGGTGTGGGCGGCGGCGCTGTCGCAGAGCCGGGGTTTCTCCCGGCTCGGGCCGTCGCTGCTGTTCGGCGGCGCGCTGTTCCTGAGCATGGGCGGTCTGGCGCTGGCCCTGCGGGAGCTGCCGGTCGGGACCGCGTACGCGGTGTGGGTCGGGATCGGTGCGGTCGGCACCGCGATCTACGGGATGGTGGCGCTCGGCGAGCCCGCAACGACGGCGCGGCTGCTGTGCCTGCTGGCGATCGTCGCCGGCGTGGTGGGCCTGAAGGTCCTGCACTGAAGGACCGGCCCTGAAGGATCAGTACTGAAATCAGTACTGAAGGACCGGGCGGCCCGGGAACGACGGCGGGGCCGCACCCCGTGTGGGATGCGGCCCCGCCGACCGGGGAGCCCCTTTACTCGAAGGGTCCGTTCTTGATGAGCCCGCCGACCGGCCCCTCGACGTAGCCGGGGGTGATCGCCGGGAACTCGGTCTCGGTCCCGTTGACGCCGTCCGGGCGGTTGCTCGGCAGGTAGCTGTCCGCGGCATCGACGAAGCCGAACTGCGCGGTGTCAACCAGCGAGCCGACGGCGTCGATCGCCTGGGTCGGGCTCTGGGTGCTCGGGAAGCCGGTGGTGGCGTCCTCCGCGCCCTCGTCGGCCGCGGCGATCCCGGCGAGCGGGAAGGCCACGGCGCCCAGGGCGCCGACGGCGATCAGCGAGCGTCGCATCCGGTTCTTCATCGAATCCGTCCTTCGTCTGGGGAGCGAGCAGGCCGTCACTCTAACGGCCTAGTGACGTGCGGCGTATGGACCACGCCGCACGACGATCACATGTTGTCCGCGCCGGTCTTGATGGCCTCGCGGATCCGGTTGTAGGTCCCGCACCGGCAGATGTTGCGGATCTCGTCCAGGGCCGCGTCGTCGATCTTGCGACCCTCCTCCTTGCACCGCCGCACCAACGACACCGCAGCCATGATCTGACCCGGCTGGCAGTACCCGCACTGCGCCACGTCGTTCTCGATCCACGCCTGCTGCATCGGATGCAGCTCGTCACCGTCGGCCAGACCCTCGATCGTCGTGACCTCGTCGGACTCCGACAGCGCGCCCACCGGCGTCGCGCACGGGTTGAACGCCTTGCCGTTCACGTGCGACGTGCACGCCTTGCAGACGTTGATGCCGCAGCCGTACTTCGGCCCGGTCACCCCGAGGACGTCGCGGAGCACCCAGAGCAGACGGACGTCGTCCTCGACCTCGACCGAGACGCGCTCGCCGTTGAGCGTGAAGGTGTGTGTGGGCATGGGGAAGCTCCTGCTCTCAGCGGGCCAGCTCGAGGCCGTTGGTGGGGGCGGGCGGCACCGGCGGGATCGTCGGGTACGGCTCGAACGGCAGCGGGTCCTTGTGCATGATCGGGAAGTACTGCGGCACCGTCCCGGTCGCGCGGGCGTAGGCGCAGGCGATCGCCCCGCAGGTGGCGGCGACGCCGAACTCGCCCGCGCCGCCGGGCTCCGGGGCCTCGGAGTCGTCGATGATCACGATGTTCATCTCGGGCGGGGTGTTCCACTGCCGGGTGTAGAAGTAGTTGTCCCAGCTGGCCTCGACGAAGTGCCCGTCGACCAGGTGCAGCCCGGAGGTCAGCGTCATCGCGATGCCGTCGTTGATGCCGCCCATCATCTGCGCCTCGAGCCCGCGCGGGTTGATCACCAGGCCGATGTCGACGACGTAGGTCACCTTGGTGACCCGCGGCCCGGTCCGGGCCTCGCGGATCCGGCGGTTCACCGTCTCCGGGCGGCAGTCGAGCTCGACGACCGCGCAGGCGATCCCCTTGTACTCCTGGTGGATGGCGATGCCCTGGGCGGTGCCCTCCGGCATCGACTTCCCCCAGTCCGCCTCCTCGGCGGCCCGGTCCACGACCTTCTTGAACCGGTCGAGCTTCACGAAGCCGGACCGGAACTCGTACGGGTCCTTGCCGAGCTTCGCGGCGACCTGGTCGATCATCAGCTCGCGGGCGGTGGCCGTGTCCGGCGAGTAGATGTTGCGCATCGAGCAGGTGTTGAAGCGCATGTCGACCTCGTTGAGCAGTGAGGTCGCGACGCCGACGTTGTACGGGTTGGACTGCGTGGTCAGGTAGATGGCCTGGGAGACCGAGTAGTTCCCGAGCGGGAGCTTCGCGACCGCGGCGGTGATCCCCTCGGAGAAGCCGGGGTTCACCTCGGTCGACACGCTGGTGTGCCGGATCTCGAAGCTGGAGACCGACTCGCCGGTGACCTGCGCGCGCACCCGGGTGGTGGCCAGCGGGTGCACACGGCCCTGCCGGGAGTCGTCGGCCCGGGTCCACATGAGCTTGACCGGCTTGCCCATCACCTGGGAGACCTCGGCGGCCTCCTGCAGCGCGTCGAAGAACAGCCGCCTGCCGAACGAGCCGCCGCCCTCGGTGACGTGGATGGTGACCGCGTTCTGCGGCAGCCCCAGCTCCTGGGCGATCTCGGCCTGGGCCGCGATCGGGCTCTTGGACGGGCCCCACAGCTCGGCCGAGCCGCTGCGGACGTCGGCGATCGCGCAGTTGGTCTCCAGTGCGGAGTTGCTGCGGAAGTAGAAGACGAAGTCGCCCTCGACGGTCTCGCCGGGCGCCTGCGGCACGGCCAGCGGCAGCTCGGCGCGGCGCACCGCGGCCAGGATCGACTCGTCGTCCTCGCCCTCGACGGTGCCGCCGTCCCAGCTCACGTCGAGCGCGTTGACCGCATCGACGGCCTGGCCGAAGGTGACCGCGCGGACCGCGACGCCGGTGCGGACCTGCTCGACGTCGGTGACGCCCGGCATGTTCCGGACCTCGTCGAGGTTGTTCACGCCGGTCGGGGCGGAGTTGAGGTTCGGGCCGCGGCAGATCACGGTCGGCAGCGCGTCCGGGATCTGCAGGTCGGTGAGGAACTTCTTCCGGCCGGTGACCATCGCCCGCGCGTCGGACTTGGTCCGCGGCGTGCCGATGACGGTGAACTCCTCGCGCGGCTTGAGCACGACCTCGACGGCGTCGTCCACCGGGCTCGCGGCGAGCTCGGTGAGCTCGCCGAACGGCAGCTCCTCGCCGTTCTGGCCGAGGATCAGGCCGGTCCGGCTGGTGAGGACGCTCTTCTCCTGGCCCAGCTGCGCGGCGGCGGCGTCGAGCAGCCTGCCCTGGGCCAGCGCGGCGGCGACCCGGATCGGGGTGTAGGTGGAGAACGTCGTCGCCGAGCCGCCGGTGAGCTGGTTGAACACCAGCTCGGGGCGGGCGTCGGCGAGGGTGACGACGACCTGGTCCGGGTCCAGGTTCATCTCCTCGGCGATGATCATCTGGGTGGACGTGATGATGCCCTGGCCGTTGTCCGAGCGGGGCAGCGCGAACGAGACCGTCCCGTCCCGGTTGACCTCGATCCGGATCAGGTTCGCGGTCGGCCGGGCCGCGTCGCGGACGGCGTCGAGCAGGTCGTAGACCTCGGCGGGCAGCGGCGGCGACGGGATCGCCGCGGCGCTGGCCTGCGGCACGCCGCCACCGAACAGGGTCTGCCGGCCCATCTCGGCGGCGACCACGAGGGTCGGCGCCGCGACGAGGTAGCCGAGGAAGCGGCGTCGGCTGACGTTCGACCGGGGGCCGTCGGACGCCGGACGCTCGGGGGCGGGGGCGCGATGAGCGGGCATCGTTGTCCTCTCCAGGGTGCTGCGGTGACCCACGTGGCGCCCCGCGTGCGGGGAGCGGGGGCGCCATGGGCTCTCGGGGCAGGCAACGAGGCCGATCGTTCGACGGTTACGCGCCGGTAGGCCCTTCCGGTGTCGATCGAATCCGCGCGTCCGCTCGCGGCCGATCACGTTCTTCGCAGGTCAACGAGGTGCCACTCAGGGGAGCCTTACCCGCATCTGCGGAGAAAAAACCCTCCGCGGCCCCGCACGACCGCCGTTTCGCCCTGTGAGGTGAACCACCCGTCCGGGTGAGGGTCGCTGATTGACACCGAACCGCTGAGGGGGTGTCGTCCGAAGGGGGTCACGTCCGCCGCCGGGAGCCCTGGCGGCGGACGCGACGACCCCGGCGCGTCACCGTGGGCGTCTCACATGGCGTCGGCGCCGGCCCTGATCGCCTCGCGGATCCGGTTGTAGGTCCCGCACCGGCAGATGTTGCGGATCTCGTCCAGGGCCGCGTCGTCGATCTTGCGACCCTCCTCCTTGCACCGCCGCACCAACGACACCGCAGCCATGATCTGACCCGGCTGGCAGTAACCGCACTGCGCCACGTCGTTGTCGATCCACGCCTGCTGCATCGGATGCAGCTCGTCACCGTCGGCCAGACCCTCGATCGTCGTGACCTCGTCGGACTCCGACAGCGCGCCCACCGGCGTCGCGCACGGGTTGAACGCCTTGCCGTTGATGTGGCTGGTGCAGGCCTTGCAGACGTTGATGCCGCAGCCGTACTTCGGCCCGGTCACCCCGAGCAGGTCGCGCAGGACCCACAGCAGGCGGACGTCGTCGGCGACCTCGACCGAGACGCGCTCGCCGTTGAGCGTGAAGGTGTGTGTGGACATGTGGTGGGAGCTCCTCAGATCGGGCGACGCGTCAACGGGCCAGCTCGAGACCGTTGGTCGGCGAGGGCGGGATCGGGGGGACGGTCGGGTACGGCTCGAACGGCAGCGGGTCCTTGTGCATGATCGGGAAGTACTGCGGCACCGTCCCGGTCGCGCGGGCGTAGGCGTTCGCGATCGCCCCGCAGGTCGGCGCGACGGAGAGCTCGCCGACGCCGCCCGGCTCGGGCCGCCCGCTGTCGACGATGAAGATGTCCATCTCGGGCGGGGTGTTCCACTGCCGGGTGTAGAAGTAGTTGTCCCAGCTGGCCTCGACGAAGTGCCCGTCGACCAGGTGCAGCCCGGAGGTCAGCGTCATCGCGATCGCGTCGTTGATGCCGCCCATGATCTGCGCCTTGTAGCCGAGCGGGTTGATCACCAGACCGCCGTCGCTGGCAAACACGACCTTGGTGATCCGCGGCCCGGAGCGGGCGGCGCGGATCTCCCGGCCCACCGTCTCCGGCCGGCAGTCGATCTCCACCAGGCAGGCCGCGAAGCTCTTGTACTCGACGTGGAACCCGAGGCCCTGGGCGGTCCCGTTCTTCATGGACCGGCCCCAGTCACCCTCCTCGGCGACCTTGTCGAGGACCGCGCGCATCGCGTCGTTGCGCAGGAACTCGCGGCGGAACTCGTACGGGTCCTTGCCCATCTTCGCGGCGATCTGGTCGACGATCAGGTCGCGCGCGGTGCCGACGTCCGGTGAGTACACGTTGCGCATCGATCCGGTGTTGAACCGCATGTCCACCTCGGACAGCGTGCGGGTCTGCACACCGAAGTCGTACGGCGTGTTCTGGGTGAGCTCCCAGATCGCCTCCGCGACGCCGACCTGGCCGAGCGGCGCCTTGGCCGCGGCGGCGGTGACCGCGTCGCCGAAGCCGTGCCCGAAGTCGCAGGCCACGCTGGTGTGCCGCTGCTCGAAGCTGACCACCGACTCACCGGCGACGACCGCGCGGATCCGCGAGGTGGCGAGCGGGTGTACCCGGCCCTGCCGGGAATCGTCGGCCCGGCTCCAGATCAGCTTGACCGGCTTGCCGATCTTCTGCGAGATCTCGGCGGCCTCCTTGGCCGCGTCGCCGAACAGCCTGCGGCCGAACGAGCCGCCGCCCTGGACGATGTGGATCGTCACCGCGTTGACCGGCAGGCCCAGCTGCTCGGCGATGTCGTACTGCACGGTGATCGGGATCTTCAGCGAGGTCCAGATCGTCGCCTTGCCGTCGCGGACGTCGGCGATCGCGGTGTTCGTCTCCAACGCCGAGCTGCTGCGGAAGTAGAAGGCGAACTCGCCCTCGACGGTCTCGCCGGGAACGGACGGCACGGCGAGCGGGAGCTCCGCGGCGCGGACCTTCGCCAGGATCGACTCGTCGTCCTCGCCCTCGATCGTCCCGGCGTCCCAGCGCACGCGAAGCGCGTTGACGGCGTCGACGGCCTGGCCGTAGGTGTGCGCGCGGACCGCGACCCCGGTGCTGACCTCGACGACGTCGGTGATCCCCGGCATGTCCCGGACCTCGTCGGCGTTCGCGACGCCGAGCGGTGCGGAGTTCAGGTTCGGGCCGCGGCAGATCAGCGTCGGCAGCGCGTCCGGGATCTTCAGGTCGGCGATGAACTCCTTCTTGCCGGTGACGATCGCCCGGGCGTCGTTCTTGGTCCGCGGGGTGCCGATCACCCGGAAGTCCTCACGCGGCTTCAGCGCGACCTGGACCTCGCGGGTGACGTCGCTGGCCGCGGCCTCGGTGAGCTCGCCGAACGGGATCGCGCTGCCGCCGGCACCGGTGATCAGGCCGGCACGGCTGGTGAGCGTGTCGACGTCCTGCCCGAGGATGTGCGCGGCCGCGTCGAGCAGCCTGCCCTTGGCGAGCGCCGCGGCGACCCGGATCGGGGTGAAGGTGGAGAACGTCGTGCTCGAACCACCGGTGAGCTGGTTGAACACCAGTTCCGGCCGGGAGTCGGCGAGCGTGACGATCACCTGCTCGGGTTCCAGGTCCATCTCCTCGGCGATGATCATCGCGGTCGAGGTGACGATGCCCTGGCCGTTGTCCGAGCGGGGCAGCTGGAACGACACCGTGCCGTCCCGGTTGACCTCGACCCGGACCAGGTTCGCGGTCGGCCGCGAGGAGTCGCGGACCGCGTCGAGCAGGTCGTAGACATCGGCGACCTGGGGCGGCGAGGGGATCGCCGCGGCCGACGCCCCGGGCGGGGCGAACAGCTGCTGGCGACCCAGCTCGGCCGCGACGACCAGGGTGGGCGCGGCTACCAGGTAGCCGAGAAAGCGCCGTCGGCTGACGTCGCTGCGTGGTGTGCGTGCACGAGTCGGGGCAGACATCGTCGTCCTCTCCATCACCTCCGGCGACTGTGATGCAGGGGAGCCGCTCGCCGGAGTCCGTCGAGGGCGAAACGAGGGCCCGTTCGCAGGGATGCGCGCAGCGGTTCGACCCCGATCCGGGGTACTTCTCCGCAGCACGTGCGGTCATCCGCCGGGTTCTCGCAGCTAGATCGGCCACCGTCGAATCTCACGATTCCGCAGATGCGGATGACATTCGTCATGTTAATCCGCATTAACACGTTGCGTGGCGGATTTCGCGATGACCTGTTCGTGTGAGCGTGGCCACCTCCTTCGGTGGGTAGACGCCCGTTCCGGCGTCAGCGGCGGCCGGCCCTCAGCAGCCGGACGAAGGTCCACGGCAGCACGACGAGCACGGCGACCGCGGCCAGCACGAGCCCGATCGCGATCGTCCAGGCCGGCGCCCCGCCCGCACCGGACAGCACGCCGAGCACCGGCAGCGCCGCCGGCACGATGACGACCGCCGGCCACACCAGCGTGCCCAGCCACTTCTCGCCGACCGTCCACGCCCGGCCGGTCCAGAGCATCACCACGCCGGCCAGCCAGCCGACGACCGGCAGCACGAAGCCGCCCAGCATCAGCATCAGCACGGTCAGCACGGGGTAGGCGTCCGGGTCGCCCGCGCTGCGCGGGGCCGGGCCGGTCGGGTCGGTCGTCATGGTGGTCATCTCCTGCTCCTCCGTTCCGCGCCGGGTTCCGGCGCCGTGTCCACAGCGTCTCCCGGGGCCGGGGTACGGGGCATCGGAGCAGGGACGGATCGTGCGCGTCGGACCGTGGTCGGACGCCGGGGTGCCGGGGCTCAGCCCCGGTCGGCCAGCGCGCCGTCGAGCACGGTGTCCAGCAGCGCCGCCAGCTCCGCCGCGAGATCGAACGGGGGCGGCTCGACGTGGATCCAGCGCACCACGGCCGAGTAGTAGCCCAGCGAGAGCAGGCGGCCGACCCGGGTCGGGTCCGCCGAGGGACGCAACCGCGCCCCACCGGCCGCGATCAGCTCGGCCAGCTCCTCGCCCAGGTCGTGCCCGAGCAGTGTGTTGCTGTTGCGCAGGGCCACCTCCATCAGCGCCGTCGTCTCGCCGCGGGTCGCGACGTTGAGCGCGGCGAGCGCGGCGAGGTAGCCGCCGAGCAGCTCGCGCAGCGACCGTCCGGCGGGATCGGCGGCGTCCAGCGAACGGGCCGCCGCCTCCCGGCGCCGGCGGGCCCACTCGTCGAGGAACAGCGCCTTGCGCGGGAAGTGGTTGAACACCGTCGTCCGGGCGACCCCGGAGCGGAGCGCGATCTCGTCCATCGAGGTCGCGTCGAAACCCTGCTCGACGAACAACTCGACGGCCGCGGCGTACACCCGGTCCCGGCGCTCGTTGCGCTTGCGGGTGCGCCGGGTCAGCGGCGGCGGGGCGTGCACCGCGGTGGACTCCATCCGGTTCAGTACAGCACAGCTCGACGGACGAAGTTGTACTCGGGTCTTGCTTCGTCGCGGCTCCGGGCCTACCTTCGGCCACACCGAATCTGTACTTGAGTACGGCTTCGCAGGCGAGAGGGACGGTGCACCGTGGCATCAACGACGACCATCCGGGACGTGCTCCGACGGGCGAACCCATGAGGTGGGTGACCTACGACGCCGGGTCCGGCCCGCGCGCCGGGCTGCTGGACGGGGAGACGGTCCGCGGCCTGCCCGCCGGCGTCACCCTGCTCGGACTTCTCGGCGACGACGGCGAGCGGCTCGCCGACGCCGGTGCCACCGCCCGGTCGGCGCCCGCCGAGGTGCATCCGCTGGCCGGCGTCCGGCTGCTGGCACCCATCCCGCGACCCCCCTCGGTCCGGGACGGTCTGTGCTTCCTGGACCACCTGCGCGGCTGCTACCGGGCCCTCGGACGGCCCGCCGACCTGCACCCGGCCTGGTCGCAGACCCCCGCCTTCTACTTCGGGAACCCGGCCGCCGTGATCGGCCCGCACGACGACGTCCCGATCGCCCCCGGATCGCGCTGGTTCGACTTCGAGCTGGAGGTCGGCGCCGTCGTCGGCCGGGGTGGCCGTGATCTGCACCCGGACACCGCCGCGCGGCACATCGTCGGCTACACCTTCTACAACGACTGGACCGCCCGCGACCACCAGCTGCGCGACATGGCGCAGGGCATCGGGATGGGCAAGTCGAAGGACAGCGCGATCACCCTCGGCCCGGCGCTGGTCACCGCCGACGAGGTGCCGCCCGGGTTCGAGGTCGCCGCCGCCGTGAACGGCCGGGAGATCGCCCGCGGCTCGCTGTCCGGCATGGACTGGAGCTGGGGCGAGCTGCTCGCGTTCCTCTCCCGCGGCACCGACCTGGTGCCCGGCGACGTGATCGGGTCCGGCACCGTGCCCGGCGGCTGCCTGCTCGAACACGTCGACACGCCCGATCTCGGGGCCTTCACCGGGTGGCTCGCCCCCGGCGACGAGGTCGTGCTCTCCGCGACGGCGCTGGGCGAGACCCGGCAGACCGTCCGCCCGGCCGTACCACCGGTGCCCCTGAGTTCCGGGCACTGAGTTCCGGCACCGAGCTCGACCCCGCCCACCCCCCATCACCCGACGTCAACGAAGACGGAGGACCTCGTGTCCGTTGTCCCACCCCCCGCCGGAACCCCTGCCCCGCAGGCGTCCGCCCCCGTGGAGTCGCTGTTCCTCGGCGGGCTCGCCGATCCCTACCCGCTCTACGCCGAGCTGCGCGAGACCGGCGACGGTGTCCACTGGTCCGACGTGCTGGGCGCCTACGTGGTCACCCGCTACGCCGATGTCCGGCGGATCGGGGCCGACCCGAAGCTCTTCTCCAGCGACGTCTTCCACGACGCCGCCCCGAGCATGCACGACCCGTCCGACCCGGAGCACCTGCGCTTCCTGGACGCGGCGTCGCGGCTGTTCATGTTCGCCGATCCGCCGGTGCACACCCGGATCCGGTCGACCTTCCGGCACGTCTTCACCGCGCAGGCCGTGCAGCGCTGGCGCCCGCTGGTGGAGCGGGTCACCGCGGAGCTGATCGACCGCTACCCGCGCGGCGAGGAGTTCGACATCATGCCCGGCTTCGCCGCGGACGTGCCGGTCGCGGTGATCGCCGCGATCCTCGGTGTGCCCGACGAGATGCGCCCGCGGTTCCGGGACTGGTCCTACGCCTACGCGTCCACGTTCGACCCGGTCGTCCAGGGACCGCGCCGGGACCGGGCGATCGCCACCTCGCTGGAACTGTTCGACTATCTCGGCGAGCTGGTCGCGGCGCGCCGAGCCGAGCCCCGCGACGACCTGATCAGCACCCTCGTGCAGACCGAGACGATCGACGGCGACACCCTCGGCGACATCGAGCTGCTCGCCCAGCTGGCGCTGCTGCTGGTCGCCGGCAACGAGACGACGACCACCCTGATCGGCGCCGGCCTGACCCTGCTGTTCGACCACCCCGAGGTCCGCGGGCGGATCGAGGCGGACATGTCGCTGCTGCCCGCGGCGATCGAGGAGATGCTGCGGATCGACCCGCCGCTGCACCTGGTGATCCGCAAGACCACCGCCGACGTCGAGATCGGCGACCGCACGCTCCCGGCCGGGACGATGCTGTTCCCCAGCCCCGCCGCGGCCAACCGGGACCCACGCCGGTTCGACGCGCCGGACACCTTCCTGGTCCCCCGCGAGGACAACAAGCACCTGGCCTTCTACCACGGGGTGCACTTCTGCGTCGGCGCACCGCTGGCCCGGCTGGAGGGCCAGGTCGTGTTCGAGAGCATCCTGCGGTCCTTCCCGGACGCCCGGCCCGGCACCGTGCCGGCGGTCCGCCGCACCACCAACTCGGTCGCCCGCGGCTGGGAGAGCCGGCCGGTGATCCTGTGATCCCGGTCGTCCATCCGGAGTTCTGCGCCGGGAGCGGCGCCTGCGCCCGGGCCGCGCCCACCGTGTTCGGCCTGGACGGCCGGGGCTGGGTGGAGCTGCTCGACAGCCACCCCGGGCCGGAGCGGGCCGCCGCACTGCTCGAGGCCCGCGACGCCTGCCCGCTCGCCGCGATCGAGGTGCTCGACGAGCACGGCGATCCGGTCGGCTGAGGCACCCACCGACGATGAGGAGCACCATGAGCACATCGGACTACCGCCGGGGGCTGCACGACCTGGGTCGCGGCTGCCACGCCTGGCTGCAGCCGGACGGCAGCTGGGGCTGGAGCAACGCCGGCCTGGTCACCGGCTCCGGGACGTCGCTGATGGTCGACACCCTGTTCGACCTGACGCTCACCCGGGCGATGCTCGACGGCATCGCCCCGGTCGTCGACGAGTTCCCGCTGCGCACCCTGGTCAACACCCACCACGATCCGGACCACACCTTCGGCAACGAGCTGCTCGCCGCCCGCGACGTCGAGATCGTCGCCACCGCCGCGGCCGCCGCGCTGATGACCCAGGAGGCGGCCGACGCCGTCACCGGGGTGAAGCAGCTGGACGGCGCGCTCGGCGACTTCGCCCGGCACATCTTCGGGCCCTTCGATCTCGACGGCATCACGATGACCGGGCCGGACCGCACCTTCACCGGGGAGGAGAGCGTCGACGTCGGCGGCCGCGAGGTCCGGCTGATCCAGGTCGGCCCGGCACACACCCCGGGTGACGCGCTGGTGCACGTGCCGGACGCCCGGTTGCTCTACGCCGGCGACGTCGTCTTCGTCGGGGGCACGCCGATCGCCTGGGCCGGGCCGATCGAGCGCTGGGTGGCGGCGCTGGACCTGATCCTGGACATGGAGATCGACACCGTGGTGCCGGGGCACGGCCCGGTCAGCGGGAAGCCCGAGGTCGCGGACATGCGCGAGTACCTGGTATTCGTCGAGGCCGAGGCGCGGAAGCGGTACGAGGACGGTATCGGGGTGGACGAGGCGGTCGCCTCGATCGATCTCGGCCGGTTCGCCGAGCTGCCGGAGTCCGGGCGGCTCGCGCAGAACGTGCTGAACACCTACCAGCACCTCGACCCGACCGTCGAGCGACCGGAGCGGCTCACCGTGCTGACGAAGATCGCCGCACTGGAGGGCTTCCCCGGCACCCTCTGACCCGACCACCCCGGAGGACGCTCCCGCGATGATCCACGACGCGTACGACCTGCTCACGGCCACCGCGACCGCCCGGCCGGACGCGCCGTTCCTGCTGTTCGACGGCGACGACGGGCCGGTCCGGATCGGCTACGCCGAGCAGGTCCGGCGGGCGGACGCGACCGCGGGCCTGCTCGCCGGGCTCGGGGTGGGCGCCGGTGACCGGGTGCACCTGATCACGGCGAACCGGCCGGAGTTCCTGGACGTCTGGTTCGGCTGCGCCCGGCTCGGCGCCGTCGTCGTGCCGGTGAACCCGCTGTCCACCACCGCCGAGGTCGCGCACCAGCTCACCGACTCGCACGCGACGCTGTCGGTCGCCGATCCGCAGCTGCGAGCCACGGTCGTCGCCGCGGCCGGTGACCTGCCCGTGCTGGACGCCGACGAGCTGCCGGCCCGCCGGGCCGACGCGCCGCCACCGCCGCCGCACCGGCCCGCCGCGACCGCGGCGATCATGTTCACCTCCGGCACCACCAGCGCCCCGAAGGGCGTGCAGGTCACCCCGGCCAACTACCTGCGGGCCGGCCGGGCCGTCGCCGCGCACCTGGGCGTCACCGCCGAGGACCGGTGGCTGGTCACGCTGCCGCTGTTCCACGGCAACGCCCAGTACTACTGCCTGATGTCCGCGCTGGTCGCGGGCGGTTCGATCGCGCTCACGCCGCGGTTCTCCGCGACCGGCTGGCCGCGCCAGGCCCGGGTGCTGGAACCGACCCTGGCCAGCCTGTTCGCCGCGCCGATCCGGATGCTGCTCGCCCGCTCCGAGCCCGACCCGGCGGACGCGGCCAACGCGCTGCGCCTGGTGCTGTTCGCGCAGAACCTGTCCGGCTCCCAGGCCGCCGCGTTCGAGGCCCGGTTCGGCGCCCCGCTGGTCCAGCTCTACGGGATGACCGAGACCGTCGTCCCGCCGCTGGTGAACCCGCTCGACGAGCGGCGCCGCTGGGACTCGATCGGATTGCCGCTGCCCGGCGTGCAGGTCCGGGTCGTCGACGCCGACGGCGCCCCGGTGCCGCCCGGCACCCCCGGCGAGCTGCAGATCGGCGGGACCCCCGGCGTCGACCTGACCCCCGGCTACGACGGCCGTCCCGACGCCACCGCCGCCCTGTTCGACGACGGCTGGCTGCGCACCGGCGATCTCGTCCGGCTGGACGACACCGGCCGCGCCTACTTCGTCGACCGGGCCGGTGACCTGGTCAAACGGGCCGGGGAGAACGTGTCGACCGGCGAGGTCGAGCAGGTGCTCGGCGGGCACCCGGCGGTGCTGGAGAGCGCCGTGCACGGGATGCCCGATCCGGTGTACGACGAGATCGTCGTCGCGCACGTCGTGCTCCGGGACGGGCACGAGGCCGGGCGGGAGGAGCTGATCGCCTGGTGCCGGGAGCGGCTGTCCCGGTTCAAGGTCCCGGAGCGGGTGCTGGTGCGCTCGGAGCTGCCCCGCACGACCATCGGGAAGATCCGGAAGGACGTGCTGGGCACCGAAACCGTCCCGCCGCACTGACCCCGCTGCTCGGCGGCCTACGGCACCCCCGCCGGTGTTCGCACGGGATCGGGCCGTTCGCACGGGATCGGATCGGGATCGGTGGCCGTCGCGAGGATCGGCGGCGCCGCGCCGGCCCGCTCGGCGTCGAGCCACCGGCCGAGGAGGTTGCCGTCGGCGCCGAGTGCGACGTCGAGCGCCTCGACCACCGGCCGCGACGGCCAACGGCGCAGGTGCTCGACGTGACTGAGATGGGTGCGGTTCACGTGCGCGGCGTCGGCGACGTCGGCCAGCGACCGGCCGGACGCCGCGCGCAGGCGGGCCAGCTCCGCGGCGAACTCCGCGCGCCTGGTCACCTGTGGTCTCCCGGTGTAGTCCGGACGGTGTCTACGCGGACACTCTGCCCGGCCCCCGGGACGGGGCGCCACGCTCGGCGCGGTGCGGAGACCACGAAGCACCGACCGGCGGGACCTCGATCCGTGCGGACGGTCCGGCGGGCGCGTCGAGCTGATGTCGGCGGCCGATCGGCGGACCCACTACGCCACGGACCTCGACTACGGCGCGGCTCTGGCCGCGCGGATCGAGATCGTCCCGGTCGTGTGCGGGGCGCAGATCAGGCTGTGTGCACTGGTTACCCCGCCCGGACCGCTGTGCCCGCACTGCATCGCGGCACCGGAGCCGGGCGTCCGCCCCTCATGACGAGATCCGCACGGGTCCGGCTTGTTCGCACGGGATCGGATCCCGTGCGGATGCGACGAACCCGTGCGGACGGTGACGGGCGGGAGCGCTCCACCGGGCGCAGCAACCAACGACAGAGGCCGGACCCCCGACTCGGGGATCCGGCCCTCTGACCTGGCGGTAGCGGTGGGATTTGAACCCACGGAGGCGTGAACCTCACGCGCTTTCGAGGCGCGCTCCTTCGGCCGCTCGGACACGCTACCGCCGAGAAGGCTACTAGACGGCCCCGCGCGAATCGGGCGGGGGGTCAGCCCCGGTGATCGGCGAAGAACGACTCCAGCAGGGCCGCCGCCTCGCCCTCCCGGATCCCCCCGACGACCTCCGGTCGGTGCGTCAGCCTGCGGTCCCGCAGCACGTCCCACAGCGAGCCGGCGGCGCCGGTCTTCGGTTCCCAGGCGCCGAACACCACCCGCTCGATCCGGGCGAGGGCAATCGCGCCGGCGCACATCGTGCACGGTTCGACGGTCACCGCGAGCGTCGCGCCGGTGAGCCGCCAGGAGCCGACGACCTGCGCGGCGGCGCGCAGCGCGAGCACCTCGGCGTGCGCGGTGGGATCGCCGAGCGCCTCGCGGGCGTTGCACGCGGCGGCCAGCTCGGAGCCGTCGGCGGCCAGCACGACCGCGCCGATCGGGACGTCACCGGTCGCCGTCGCCGCCCGCGCCACCTGCAGCGCGCGGACGACAGCTGCCTCGTCGGCGGGCCGGAACACGCTCAGGAGTTGACGATCTCGTCCAGCTGGCCGGCGAAGCCACAGCGCCGGGCGATCGTGTCGAGCTGCTCGTCCGGGTAGAGCTCCAGGTCCGAGACCAGGACCTCCAGCTCGTCGGCGGGCAGGCCGAGATCGGCCAGGATGCCGAGGTCGCCCTCCGGCCAGGGGTCGTCGAGCACGTCGTCGTCCGGCGGGAGCTCGACCCGCAGCAGGTCCAGGACGTCGGCGGCGACGTCGTAGTCCAGCGCGGCGACCGCGTCGGAGATCAGCAGCCGCACGCCGCCCGCGGACGGGCGCAGCAGGACGAAGAACTCGTCGTCGACGTCGAGCAGGCCGAGCACCGCCCCGGTGGACCGCTGCGCGCGCAGCGCGGTGATCGCCGCGTCGAGATCGACCAGCGCCTCGGCATCGAGCCGGACACAGCGCCACCGCCCCTCCTCGCGGATCGCGGCGACCGCGAATCCGGGCAGGGCGGCACCCCGGGTGTCCGGGGCTGCCTCGACGCTCTGGGTTGGCACGTCGACAACGGTACGTCCAGAACGTCGTGTGAGCCACGCCACGACCAGGTATGCGTGGTCACATCGGTCCGGCGGGTCGCCCGGCGGACGACGGTGGACGACGATCGGTCCATGCCCATCACCCACGCGTCGGTGTCCCGCCTGCCCGACGGGCTGATCGCGCAGGCGCGCACGCTCCAGCCGCGGACCGTGGCGCTGCGCCGTGAGCTGCACCGGGCGCCCGAGCTGGGCCTCGATCTGCCGCGCACCCGCGACGCCGTCCTCGCCGCCCTGCGGGACCTGCCGCTGACGATCCGGACCGGCCGGTCGTGCAGCTCGGTGGTGGCCGTCCTGGAGGGAACGCGGCCCGGGCCGACGGTGCTGCTGCGCGGGGACATGGACGCGCTGCCGCTGCAGGAGGACACCGGACTGGACTTCGCGTCCGGGACCGACGGCGCGATGCACGCCTGCGGGCACGACACGCACACGGCGATGCTGGCGTCGGCGGCCCGCCTGCTGGCCGGTCACCGGGACCGGATCGCCGGTCGGGTGCTACTGATGTTCCAGCCGGGCGAGGAAGGGTTCCACGGGGCCCGGCACATGATCGACGAGGGACTGCTCGACGACGGCCCGGAGCTCGCCTACGCCCTGCACATCTCCTCGACCGTGCCCAGCGGGGAGCTGCACCACCGGCCCGGACCGATCATGGCGGCGGCCGACGTGCTGACGGTCACGGTGACCGGCCGCGGCGGGCACGCGTCCGCACCGCAGGACGCCTGCGACCCGGTTCCGGCGGCCGCGGCCATGGTCGGCGGGCTGCAGACACTGCTGGGCCGGCGGGTCGCCCCGCACGACGCTGCCGTGCTCACGGTCGCCCGGATCCAGGCCGGGACGACCGACAACGTCATCCCCGAGACGGCCGAGCTGACCGGCACCCTGCGGACGCTGTCCGAGCCGGTCCGGGCGTTGCTGCACAACGAGATCGAGCAGCACTGCCGGCACCTGGCGCTGGCCCACGGCTGCACCGCCGAGGTCCGGATCACCACCGGCTACCCGGTCACGGTGAACGACGGCCCGGCGACCTCGGCGCTGGTCCGGGTCGGCGAGCAGGTGCTGGGCGAGGGCGCCTGCGTGCCGATGGCGAACCCGTTGATGGGCGCCGAGGACTTCTCCTACGTCCTGGCGCGGGTGCCGGGATCGCTGGCGTTCCTCGGGGCGCGGCCACCCGGGGTCGCCGCCGCGGACGCGCCGCCGAACCACTCGAACCGGGTGGTGTTCGACGAGGCCGCGTTCCCCGCCGGGGTCGCCGTCTACGCGGCCCTCGCGCTGGCCGCGCTGACCTGAGCCGGCCGCGAGCGCGTCGGCCGCGGGGGCGGTGCCGGCCGGGGGCTCGACGTCGGCGGCGGGTGCGATGTCGGCCGCGGGCCCGATGCCGGCCATGGCCCGGCGTCAACCACGGCCCGGCGTCAGCCGTGGGCGGGCCAGGGCTTTGTCGGTTCGGCGCGCGGCGCACCGCACCCCTGGCCCGACATCGCACCCCTACCCGCGCTCGGTCGCACCCCTGGCGCGACGCCGCACCCCTCGGAACCGGTGCGGCGCCGAACCAGGGGTGCGAGGCGGGACCCGGGGTGCGACGACGGGCAGGGATGCTGCATTGCGCCGAGGGACGACGCCCCGCCAAGGGTGCGCGGCCCCGCCAAGGGTGCGAGGACGCACTGGCCTGAACCGCCACCGGACGGCACGCTGGACGACGTGCTTCCGCTCCCCGATCTGGTGCGGGCCCTGGACTCCGGCGAGCTCTCCCCCACCGAGCACCTCGACGACGTCCTGGCCCGGCTCGACGCCGACCGCACCGGCAGCGTCATCGTCCTCGACCGCGAGCGGGCCCGCGCCCGGGCCGCCGAGCTGACGGCGCTCGCGCTCCGCGGCGAGCGGATCGGCCCGCTGCACGGGGTGACGGTCGGGATCAAGGACCTCGTCGACGTCGCCGGGCTGCCGACCCGCTGCGGCTCACGCCTGCTCGGCGACGCCCCGCCCGCCCGGGCCGACGCCCCGGTGGTGGCGATGCTCCGGGCCGCGGGCGCGGTCGTCGTCGGGAAGCTGCACACCCACGAGTTCGCCTACGGCCCGGTCGGCGACGTCGCGGCGACCGGGCCCGCCCGCAACCCGCACGATCTCGGCCGGATCACCGGCGGCTCGTCATCCGGCCCGGCGGCGGCGGTCGCGGCCGGGCACCTGCCGCTCACCGTCGGCACCGACACCGGGGCGAGCGTGCGCACCCCGGCCGCGCTGTGCGGGGTGGCCGGCTGGAAGCCGCGCCGCGGCACCCTGCCCGGGGGCGGGGTGTTCCCGCTGGCGGAGTCGTTCGACACGGTCGGCCTGCTCGCCGCCGACGCCGCCTCGCTCACGCTCGCCCGGGCCGCGCTCGCCGGCGCCGCGCTCGCCGGCGCCGTGCCCGCCGGCCCGGGGCCCGCGACCGCCCGGCCGTACCGGATCGGGGTGGCGACCGGCCCCTGGTGGCGGCCGCACGACCCGGCGATCACCGACGCGGTCCGGACCGTCGCCGGCACCCTCGCCGGGCTCGGCGCGGACGTGTCCGAACAGGACACCCCCGGCGTCGACGAGCTGGCCGCGACCTACCCGGTGATCACCGGCGCCGAGGCGTTCGCGACGCACCGCGAGTGGTTCGCCCGACGCCGCGACGAGTACCAGCCCGCCACCGCCGAGCGCCTCGCCCCGCACGCCGACGTCCCGGCGCACGCCTACGTCGACGCGCAGCGGACCCGGCGCCGGCTCGCCGCCGCACTGACCGGGCATCTCGGCTGCGACGTCCTGCTCTGCCCCACCACCCGGCTGCGGGCCACCCCGATCGGCGCCGGCACCGTGTCCACACCGGACGGTGAGATCGCGGTGCGCCCCGCGCTGCTGGAGACCACCTCGCCGTTCAACCTGCTGGACCTGCCGGTGGTGGCGCTGCCGGTCCCGGTCCCGGGGCTCCCGGCGGGCGTCCAGCTGGTGGGCGTCACGATCGGCGACGACGTACTGCTCGACCTGGCCGGCGCCGTCGAACGGGCACTGCGATGATCCTCCCGGTCGCGGTCGCCCGCGGGGTCGCCGACGGCGGGATCGACCGCGCCTACCGCCGCTGGACGAGCGCCCGGGTCCGCGCGGGCTCGACGCTGCGCACCGCGGCCGGCGTCGTCGAGATCGTCGCGGTGGACGAGATCGATCCGTCCTCGATCACCGACGACGACGCCCGCGCGGCAGGAGCCGGCTCCGCGGCGGCCGTCCGCCGGGCGTTCCGCGGCGACCCCGGCGACCCGGTGTTCCGGATCCGGCTGCGCGCCGCCGGGGCCGATCCGCGGGTGGCGCTGCGTGACACCTCGCCCACCGGCCCGGACGAGCTGGACGAGCTGGTCCGGCGGCTGGACCGGCTGGACCGGGCGTCCCGGCACGGCCCGTGGACCAGGGACACCCTGCGCTGCGTCGCCGAGTACCCCGGTGAGCGGGCCGCCGACCTGGCGGGCCGGCTCGGGCGGGAGCGGGACCCGCTGAAGCTCGACGTCCGGAAGCTCAAGAACCTGGGGCTGACCGAGAGCCTGGAGACCGGGTACCGGATCTCGCCGCGCGGCGCGGCCTTCCTGGCGACGGGCCGCTGAGGCGCCCGACCCGGGGGCCTCTACCCTCCGGACGCATGCGAGCGGTGTGCGTGCTGGGGACCGGACTGATCGGCGGGTCGCTGATGCGTGCCGCGGCGCGCGCCGGACGCGAGGTCTGGGGCACCGCGGCCTCCGACGCGACCGCCGCCGCGGCCGTCGCGGACGGGTTCGACGTCACCACCGACACCGACGCCGCGCTGGCCCGGGCCGCCGCGGCCGACGCGCTGGTCGTCGTCGCGGTCCCGCTGACCGCGCTCGAACCGGTGCTGCGCCGGATCGACGCCGTCGCCCCCACCTGCCGGCTCACCGACGCGGCCAGCGTGAAGGTCGCCGTCGCCGACGCGGTCGCCGAGTTCGCGCCGCGCGCCCGCTACGTGGGCGGCCACCCGATGGCCGGGACCGCGGAGTCCGGCTGGGCGGCCGGCGATCCGGACCTGTTCGACGGCGCCGCCTGGGTGGTCGCCGCCGACGACGGCCTGGACCTCGACGTCTGGCGCGACGTCGCCGGGCTGGCCTGGGCCTGCGGCTCCCGGGTGGTCCCCGCGGTCGCCGACGAGCACGACATCGCGGTCGCCCGGATCTCGCACCTGCCGCACCTGTTCGCCGCGGTGCTGGCCTCGGTCGGCGCCGGCGACCAGGGTGACGATCTCGCGCTGGCGCTGTCCGCGGGCTCGTTCGCCGACGGCACCCGGGTCGCCGGCACCCGGCCCGAGCTGGTGCTGGCGATGTGCGAGGGCAACCGCGCGGCGCTGCTGGCCGCCGTCGACGACGCGCTGGGCCGGCTCGGCGCGATGCGCGGCGCGCTGGCCTCCACCGGCGGGCTCGCCGCCACCGTCCGGGCCGGCCACGAGGCGCGCATGCGCTGGGCGTCCACCCGGGAGCCGCTGGAGCTGCCGGTGGCCCTGGACGGGGAGCCGTCGGCGGTGCTGGCCGAGCTGCGCGAGCTGGGCCGCCGCGGCGACGTCGTGGAGCGCCCGAAGGACTGAGCCTCAGCCCGCGGGCAGCTCGGTGCGGGCGGCGACGCCCGGGTACCCGATCACGAAGCCGTCGGCGTCGACGGTCAGGTCCGCGGCCGTGCCGCCCGCCTCGAAGCCGACGACGGCGGGCTCGGAGCCGGTGCCCACCCGCACCGTGCGGTAGGTCTGCTCGGTGGCCTCCACCCGCAGCGTCGGGAGGTCCACGAACACCATCGGCACGACGTGCTCGCCCTTGTCCCGGTGCAGCCCGAGCCGGCGGACCGGCAGCGCGTTGAACACCGGGCTGAACGCGAGATCGACGTCGCGGGCGCCGTGGAACTCGCCGCGGGTGCCGCCGGAGCCGTCGTCGACCAGCCAGACGCCGTCGGTGCTGCGGCTGATCGTCAGCTGCTGCTCGCCGCCGGCGGTCGCGACGTCCACGGCCAGCCGGGACAGCGTCCCGTCACCGGCCACGACCAGCCGGTACGACGCGGTCAGCACGCCGCCGGGCAGGTCACGGATGCCGCGGATCATCCGGCCGACCGCGCGGAAACCGCCGCCGGAGGTGGTGATCCGGGCGGACTCCAGACCGTCGGCGCCGTCGGCGTCCGGATCGGCACGCCAGCTGAGCATGATCGCCATGCACACCTCCGCCTCGGGGGTTCGACGTCACGGGACTGCCATTGCACACCGCCGCACCGCGTGCGCAGAAGAGTGATGATCGTGTCATCATCCGGGTTCGCGGCGCACGTCGGACGGGTCGACGTCGTCGCGCACCCCGCGGAACACCGGTTGCCGCAGCCGCCCCGCCTGCGTCCGGCCCAGGTGCGCGACCTCCACCACGACCGACGGGGTGCACCATCTGGCCCCGGCCGCGTCCACCCGCGGGACCGCCGTCGCAAACGGCGGCGTGCCGGACTCCAGCGGCCCGAGCCGCGCGGCGAGCACCTGCTGCACCGCGGACCCGGCGAGGCCGGACCCGACCCGGCCGGCGAACTCCAGCCCGTCCGGGCCGGGGATGCCGAGCAGCAGCGCGCCGATCCGGTTCCCGCTGGTCCGCTCCGGCCGCCAGCCGCCGACCAGGCAGCTCTGCGAGTGCCGGTGCGCGACCTTCACCCAGTCCGGGCTGCGCCGGCCCGGCCGGTACACCGACGTCTCCTTCTTCGCGACGACGCCCTCCAGCCCGCGCTGGGCGGTGACCGCGAGCAGCGCCGCGCCGTCCGGGTAGCGCGGGGACACCTCGACCTGCGGGACGCGGGCCGGGTCCAGCCGGTCCAGCGTCGCGCGGCGCTCGGCCAGCGGCCGGTCCAGCAGCGGCACCCCGTAGAGCCGCAGCACGTCGAACACCATGAACGTGACCGGGCGGCGCTGCGCGGCGGCCGGGCCCACCACCCCCTGCATGCGGTGGGCGAGCGCGGCGAAGCTGGGGGCGCCGTCGTCGAGCAGGACGACCTCGCCGTCCAGCACGACGTCGGGCGCCAGCTCCACCAGTCCGGCGAGCTCGGGGAAGTTCGCGGTGACATCCCGGCCGGAACGGGTACGCAGGCGCAGTACCGGTGCCGCGCCGCCGGGGCCCGCCGGGCCCTCGGTCACCGACGCCAGCACGCGCATGCCGTCCCACTTGACCTCGAACGACCAGCCCGGACCGGTCGGGAGCGGTCCGGGGGTGGCGAGCATGGGCAACACACCGTCATGCTGTCACCGAACGCCGGGGCGAGGGGGATGAGCCAGTGCGTGCCATCTGGAGCGGGGCCGTGTCGTTCGGCCTGGTCAGCGTCCCGATCAAGGTGTACTCGGCGACGTCGAACCACGACGTGCGCTTCCACCAGGTGCACGGCGAGGACGGCGGCCGGATCCGCTACAAGCGGACCTGCGAGGTGTGCGGCGAGGAGGTGTCCTACGCCGACATTGTCAAGGGCTTCGAGACGCCCGAGGGCGAGCTGATCACGCTCGACGAGAACGACCTCGCCTCGCTGCCGGTCTCCACCGGTCACGAGATCGACGTGGTCGAGTTCGTGCCGAACGACCAGATCGACCCGATGCTGTTCGACAAGACCTACTACCTCGAACCGGAGACGAAGGCCGCGAAGCCCTACGCGCTGCTGCGCGAGGCGCTGAACGAGACCGACCGGACGGCCGTGGTGAAGGTGGCGCTGCGCCAGCGCGAGACCCTCGCGCTGCTCCGGGTGCGCGGCAAGGTGATCGTGCTGCAGACCCTGATCTGGACCGACGAGGTGCGCGAACCCGACTTCGACGTGCTGGACACCGACGTCGAGCTGCGCCCGCAGGAGCTGCAGATGGCGGCCTCGCTGGTGGAGTCGATGGGCGCCGACTTCGATCCGGCCGAGTTCCACGACGAGTACCGGGACGCGATGGTCGACCTGATCGAGACCAAGCGGTCCGACGGCGACGCCCGGCCCGCGCCCGCCGCGGAGCGGTCCGACGACGGCGCCGACTCGATGAGCGATCTGCTCTCCGCGCTGCAGGCGAGCGTGGACGCCGCCCGGTCGAGCGGAAAGGGTTCCGGCAGCTCCAGCAGTTCCGGCAGCTCGGGCAGTTCCGGCTCCGGCGGCACGAAGAGCAGTTCGTCGGGCCGGGCGAAGACCGGCACCCGCAGCCGCCGCTCGGGCACCGCCGCGGAGAGCGGCTCCGGCTCGTCCGGCCGGAAGACGTCGTCGGGCACCCGCTCCCGCAGCACGTCCGGCAGCACGGACGGGGACGCGTCCACCGGCACCGACGACGCGAAGCCGGCCACCACCCGCCGGCGCAGCCGCAAGACCGCCTGAGGTCAGGGGCCGAAGCTCGACTCCGGCGGGCGCTGGTCGTTCTGCAGCGCCCCGAACAGCGCCGATGCCCGCTCCCGGTCCCAGCGCAGGTTCGAGCCGCCCGCGCTGCCGCCGATCGGCACCGTCGTCTGGACCCCGTCGCTGCCGGACGCGCCGCGCATCGCCCAGGCCAGCCCGGCGACGTTCCACAGCCGGTCCGAGTCGTCGACGGTGATCGTCTCGGTGACCGCGGACGCCAGCGGGACGGTGCGGAACGGGTTGAGCAGGGTCAGCGGGCTGGTCGCCTTGCTGAGCAGCGCGGAGAGGAACTCGCGCTGCCGCTGCACCCGGTCGAAGTCGGAGCCGGGGGTGGCCCGGGTGCGGACGTAGCCGAGCGCGGTCTGGCCGTCCATCTCCTGGCAGCCCGCCTCGATGTCCAGCCCGGCGAGCGGGTCGTTCATCGCCTCGTCCACGCACATCTCGACGCCGCCGACGGCGTCCACCGCGCCGACGAAGCCGCCGAACCCGACCTCGACGTAGTGGTCGATCTGCAGTCCGGTGGCCTGCTCGACGGTCTCCACGAGCAGCTGCGGGCCGCCGAACGCGAACGCGGCGTTGATCTTGTTGCTGCCGTACCCGGGGATCGGGACGTAGGAGTCGCGGGGCAGCGAGACCAGCACGTCGCCGGACCGGCCGCTGTGCAGCAGCATGATCGTGTCGGTGCGCTGGCCGGCCGCGTCGCCGGTCGCCAGGCGCTCCTCGTCCTCGGCGGACAGGCCCTCCCGGCTGTCCGAGCCGACGATCAGGTAGTTCGTGCCGGAGCCGCTGCCCGCACTCTCCGCGGGGAGCGCCTCGACCCGGGTCATGTTCTGGTCCAGGTAGACCCCGAACCCGACGAACGCGACCAGCAGCACGATCAGCACGGCCTTCCAGCGGCCGCGCAGCATCCCGCGCGCCCGCCGCCAGTCGGGCAGCGTCGGCCCCTTGGTGATCCGCCCGTCCCGGGGGGCGAGCGAGGCCGGGTGCACGCCGGGGCCGGGACCGGCGGGACCGGCCGGGCGGGGCATCGCGGTGCCGCGGGGCGGCGCGCTTGAGCGGGACGTCCGGCCGGGCGGCGGGGAGCGCAGCGGGCCGCGGCCGCGGGCCGGCGGCGGCTGCCGGGGATTCTGGGGCTGCTGGGGCGGTGACGGCGGCGGCATCGGCCGCCCGCCGCGCCCGGGGAGCGGGCGGGGGCCGCGCGCCGGCTGGTTCGCCCAGCCCGGGCTGCCCCCTCGCGGGGGCGGGCCGCGGAACTCTCCGGCCATGCCTGCTCCACCGTCCAACCGGCCCGCGGTTCGCGGGGCCCTCACCGTCCGACCATACTGCCCCGCCGGTGATCACCCGTCGTGGAGCACGGGAGCCGCCCTGCGAACGCTGCACTCCACAACGGGTGATCACCGGGCAGGATCTCCCCCGTGGACCTGCCACTGATCGAGGACGACCTGGCCGACGAGGGCGTCATCCGCGCCACCTCGCTCGTGCGCCGCCCGCCCGACATGCCGGACACCGCGGTGCTCTGCTGGTTCCCCGAGGTCGTCGACGCGCTCGGGGCCGGCGACGCCCGCGCGCTGTCCGTGCTGCGCACCGAGCTGGGCCGCACCCCGGTGTGGCGCACGCACGGCCCGGCCGGGCGACCGGTCGCGGTGCTGCACCCGGGCGTCGGGGCGCCGCTGGCCGCGATGTTCCTGGAGAACCTGGTCGCGATGGGGGTGCGGCGGATCGTCGGCGTCGGCGGGGCGGGCGCGCTGCGGCACGAGCTGACCCTCGGGCACGCGGTGGTGCTGGGCAGCGTGCTGCGTGACGAGGGCACGTCGTTCCACTACCTGCCGCCCTCGCGCACCCTGGACGCCGATCCGGCCGGGATCGCGGTGCTGGAGCGGGCGCTCGGCGACGCGGGCATCCCCTGGGTGGTCGGCCGCTGCTGGACCACCGACGCCGTCTACCGGGAGACCCCCGGCCGCATCGACCGGCGCCGGGACGAGGGCTGCGCGGTCGTCGACATGGAGGCGTCCGCGCTGGTCGCCGCCGCCCGGCGGCTCGGGATCGGCTACGGCCAGGTGTTCCTGGCCGCCGACTCGCTGGCCGGCCCCGAGTGGGAGCACCGCGGCTGGACGACGGCACACGACGCCAGGTCCGGACTGTTCGGCCTGGCAGTGGTCGCGGCCGAGGCGTGGGACCGGTCGTGACCGGCCCGGTGTTCGACGAGCGCGACCAGCTGGACACGGTCGCCGCCGCGCTGCTGCCCGGCGAACGGATCGTCGCGGTGTACGACGCGGTCGATCCCGGGGCCGGCTTCCTCGGCCTGACCGACCTGCGGGTCCTACTGCAGGACAACGTCTTCGGCGGGAACCGGACGGCGCTCACCTCCATCCCGTACGCCCGGATCGACGCGGTGTCGGTGCTGTCCGGGCGCTCCCCCGCCGGCGGCTTCGTCCCCTCCACCCGGATCGCCGTCACCGCCGGGGCGCGCACCTACGAGCTGGCGCTGCGGGACCCGGAGCGGGCCCGGCACGCGCACGACGTCGTGCTCGACCGGACCGTCCGCCCGTGACCGGGGGCACGCTCGGCGGCGGGCCCGGCCCGCCGGTTGCGACACTGGGTCCATGAGCCCCGCCCCGTCGCCCGCCGTCCCCGACACCCCGGCGCATCCCGCTCACGAACGCACCGACGTGCTGGTCGTCGGGGCCGGACCGGCCGGCTCCGCGGCGGCGGCCTGGGCCGCCCGGCACGGTCTCGACGTCGTCCTCGCCGACGCCGCCGAGTTCCCGCGGGACAAGGCCTGCGGCGACGGGCTGACCCCGCGGGCGATCGCCGAGCTCTCCCGGCTCGGCCTCGGCGACTGGGTCGACGCGCACGGCACCAACCGCGGCCTGCGTGCACACGGCTTCGGGCAGGTCCTGGAGCTGCCCTGGCCGGGCGGCTCGCTGCCCGCACACGGCTCCGCCATCCCGCGCACCGAGCTCGACGCCGGGATCCGGCAGGCCGCGCTCGACTCCGGCGCCGTGCCGATGGACGGCGCGAAGGCCGTCGACGTCGTGTTCGCCGGCGACCGGGTCGAGTCCGTGGTGTTCGCCGACGGGCGCCGGATCGCCTGCCGACGCCTGGTCGTCGCGGACGGGGCGCGCTCCACGCTCGGCCGGGTGCTCGGCCGGGAGTGGCACCAGGACACCGCCTACGGCGTCGCGATCCGCGGCTACATCGGCTCCGGGCGGCACGACGACCCGTGGATCAGCTCGCACCTGGAGCTGCGCGGCGAGAACGACGAGGTGCTCGCCGGGTACGGCTGGCTGTTCCCGCTCAACGACGGCCGGGTCAACATCGGCGTCGGCACCCTCGCCACCGACCGGCGCCCGGCCAACATCAAGCTGCGCTCGCTGGTCGAGCACTACGCGAACGCCCGCCGCGCCGACTGGCAGCTCGACGGCAAGGTCGAGCTCCCGCGCTCGGCGCTGCTGCCGATGGGCGGCGCGGTGTCCGGCGTCGCCGGGCGCAACTGGGCGCTGATCGGCGACGCCGCGGGCTGCGTCAACCCGCTCAACGGCGAGGGCATCGACTACGGCCTGGAGACCGGCCGGCTGGTCGCCGAGCTGCTCACCGCAGGCGCCGACCTGGACACCGCCTGGCCCGCCACCCTGCGCTCGCACTACGGCCTGGCCTTCTCCATCGCCCGGCGGCTCGCCGGGCTGATCACCGTCCCGCGGCTGCTCCCGCTCGCCGGGCCGATCGGGATGCGCTCGCGCAGCCTGATGACCGTCGCGCTGCGGGTGATGGGCAACCTGGTCACCGACGAGGACACCGACCTCACCGCGCGGGCCTGGCGGGCCGCCGGGAAGCTCTCGGTCCGGCTCGACGACCGTCCGCCGTTCCCGGCCGCCGACCTGCGGACCCCCGCCGTCGCGCGCTGAAAGCCTGGCGTGCCCGGGCGGGCCCGGGGCAGGATGGCCGACCGTGGCTACCGGGGATCCGACCGTCGTAATGGTGCACGGCATGGGCTGCAACGCCTCGTCCTGGAACGGCGTGGTGCGCGAGCTCGCGCTGCGCGGGGTCCGGGCGCTCGCCGTCGACCTGCCCGGGCACGGCGCCGGGGCGCGCATCCCGCGCGGCTACCTCGGCTCCCAGGACCGGGCCCTGCTCGGCTCCGAGTCCAGCGGGATGAAGGGCATCGGCACGCCGGACGACGTCGCCTCGGTCGCCGAGGTGCTGCGCCGTGCCAAGAAGAACGGGCCGGTCGTGCTGGCCGGTGTCAGCCGCGGCGGGCTCACCCTCAACGCCGTCGGCAACAGCCACCCCGAGCTGGTGGACCGGCTCGTCTACATCTCGGCGCACTGCCCGGTGAACGCCGACTCCGGCGCCTACCAGATCGCGCCGGAGAACGCGGACAGCCTGCTGCACCGCACCACCGCGCTGGTCGTGGCGAACCCGACCACGATCCGCGGGCTGCGGCTGAACTGGCGCACCGCCGACCCGGACATGCTGGACCTGCTGCAGGAGGCACTGCTCGCCGACGGCACCCGCGACGAGCTGCTGGCCTACCTGCACGTGCAGGACCCGGACGAGTCGATCCTGATCGACGACTCCCTGGTACAGGCCGGGGCGCAGGGGTGGGGCCGGATCCCGCGGCACTACGTCCGGTTGCCCGCCGACCGTGCGCTGCCGGTCGCGCTGCAGGACCGCTACATCGCCGAGGCCGACGCGCTGACCCCGGACAACCCGTTCACCGTGCACGACCTGGACGCCTCGCACATCGGCGTCCAGGTCCATCCCGGCCCGACCGCCGAGCTGCTCGCCCGGATCGCCGCCAGCGGGTGATACCGCGGCTCGCCCGCGTGCCGTCGCAGCGCACGGCACCCGCGGGCCGGTAGCGTCGCCCCACGTTGCGTGCCGTCTCCGTCCCGGGGCCGGTGGCGAGCAGACCTCGGGAGGGCCAGTGCAGCGCGGTGAAGACCGGGACGCGGCCCGCCGCGGTGAAGACCGGGACGCGGCCCGCCGCGGTGAAGACCGGGACGCGACCCGCCGCGGTGAAGACCGGGACGCGACCCGCCGGGCAGCGCCCGACGCGTGGCGCACCGGGAACCACCGCCGGGGCGGATCCCGCCCGGCCGACCCCGGCCCGACCCGCCGCGCCGCCGCCCCGCCGCCGCACGGCCCCGGCGGCCGCGGTGGCCCCGGTGGCCCCGGCGGCCCCGGCGGTCCGCAGGACCCGACCCGGCACGCCGCCGCACCGGGTCAGGACGCCACCCGCCGGGTCGGTCCCCCCGCACCCGACGGCACCCGCCGGATGGACGCGGGCGACCCCACCCGCCGGGTCGGGCCGCCGCCCACCGCCGCCTACGGGGCCGCCCGCCCGAACCGCCCGGACGCCACCCGGATGATGCCCGCGCCGGTCACCGAGCCGGAGCTGCTCGGCGGCCGGTACCGGCTGGAGGGACTGATCGGCCAGGGCGGCATGGCCGACGTGCACCGGGCCACCGACACCCGGCTGAACCGCCCGGTCGCGGTGAAGATCTTCGGCCCGGGCAACGACCCGACCGCCGACCAGCGCTTCGAGCAGGAGGCGCAGGTGATGGCCAACCTGCGCAATCCCGGGCTGGTCGCGGTGCACGACTTCGCCGTCGAGCCGGACCGCGCCTACCTGGTGATGGAGCTGGTCGACGGGCCGTCGCTGAAGGACGTCATCGCCGCCGAGGACCTCCCGCCCGACGACATCCGCCGGATCGGCACCGAGATCGCGCAGACCCTCGCCTACGTGCACGGCCAGGGCGTCACGCACCGGGACGTGAAGCCGTCGAACATCCTCATCGACTCCGACGGCCGGGCCCGGCTCGCCGACTTCGGGATCGCCGCGCTGCTCGGCGCCGACGGCCACACCGCCGCCGGCGAGATCATCGGGACGCCCGCCTACCTCGCGCCGGAGCAGGTCCGCGGCACCGACGTCGGCCCGCCCGCCGACATCTACGCGCTCGGCCTGGTGCTGCTCGAGGCGTGGACCGGCCGCCAGGAGTACCAGGGCGAGGGCCTGCAGGGCGCCGCCGAGCGGGTGCACCGCGCCCCGGTGGTGCCCGCCGACGTGCCGGAGCCGCTGCGCTCGACGATCTCCGCGGCCACCGCCACCGACCCGCAGCGCAGGCCGGACGGCCACCGGGTCGCCGAGATGCTGGCCGCGGCGAGCCCCGCCCCGGCCGCCCCGGTGCAGCCCGAGCCGGAGCCGGGCAACGCCGATCTCGGCTCGTCGAGCCCCGGGAAGTGGATCGCGATCGGCGCGTTCGTCGTCGCGCTGCTGGTGCTGCTGATCGGGTTCCTGCTGTTCGGCGGGGACGACCAGGAGGCCCCGGCGCCCGCGCCGACCGAGACGAGCGCGCCGGTGACGACCGAGGAGACCACCGAGCCCGCCCCGACCACCGAGGAGGAGGGCGGCAACGGCGGATTCCCGATCCCGACGAACATCCCCACCGAGCTGCCCACGCTGCCGACGAACATCCCGACCGAGCTGCCCGACCTGCCCACGAACCTGCCGAACCCGGACGAGATCACCGAGGGCGCGCAGGGCTTCTGGAACAGCGTCCAGCAGTGGTGGCGCAGCGTCACCGGCGCCGACGGGAACTGACCGCGGGCCCTGCCCCGGTGGCGTCCGCTACCCGGGGCGGCGGCGGGCGGGGGCCATCGGGGACCATCGTGGGTGAGACCGCGGGCCGCATCCGAGGATCGGCCCGTCCAGCACGACCTGCGGAGGAACCTCGGTGAGCGCGAGCACGGAGCCGGCAGCCGCCAGGGCGCGACCGGACACCGGTGACGGCACCGGTCGGCGCGGTCGCGACCTCCGGCCGTTCACGACGGCGGCGACCCTGCTGCTGGTCGCCGTCTGCGGCGGCGTCGCGGTCGCCCTCACCATCGGCGACGACGGCTACTGGGGCCAGGGCGGGCTGCCCGTGCCTGACGACGTGGTCCGGATCGGCACCGTGCTGGCGCGGGTCGCGACGGTCGCCGGAATGGCGCTCGCCGCCGGATCGCTGTTGGTCGCCGGATTCGTGGCGGCACCGCAGACGTCCGGGACGGTGGACGTGCAGGGCTACCGGGCGCTGCGCCGCGGCGGCCTGGCCGCGCTGCTGGGCGGCGTCGCCGGGATCGCCGCGGGCTGGCTGTCGGTGGCCGACATGTCCGGCACCTCGCTCGGTGATCTGGCCACCGCCGGGCCGTTCGGCTGGCTCGGCGCGGCGGCGACGCTGAACGAGCCGATGGGCTGGACGCTGTCCGGGTTCGTGCTGCTGCTGGTCGCCGCGGGCGCCGGGTACGTCCTGAGCTGGAAGGCCACCGCCGCGCTCGGCATCCTCGCCGCGGCGACCGCGCTGTTCCCGGCCGCGGTGCACCCGGCCGCGACCGGGATGGCACACGACTGGAGCGGCGACGGCGTGATGCTCCGGACCGTCGCCGGTGTGGTCTTCCTCGGCGTCGCCGCCGCGCTGGCCGCCTACCGGATCCACGGCGGCCCGCTCACCGGTGCAGCCGGGCGACGCGGCCGGGCGGTGCTCGTCACCGCCGGATCGGTGTACCTGATCGGCGAGATCGTCTTCCAGGTCGTCGTCGTCTGGAACGGGCCGTGGGCCGGGTCCGCCTACGCGACGACCGTGGCCGCCTCCGCGGTGCTGCTGGTGCTACTGGTGGCCGGGACGGCGGTGCTGGCCCGGTCGCTGTCGTCGGTCCGGCCGGACGCCGCCGGCCGACTGCTCCCGGTCCTCGCGGTGGCCGGTGCGCTGGTCGCCGCGCTCGGCGTCGCCGGGACCCGGCTGGTGCCGCCGCGTTTCCTGGTCCGCCCGGACACCGCGCTGGAGACGCTGGTCGGCTGGAACGTCGAGCGGCCGTTCACCGCGCTGACGCTGCTGGTCGAGTGGCGCTGGAACATCGTGTTCGGCACCGGGGCGCTGCTGCTCGCCGCGCTGTACGCGCTCGGGGTGCGCCGGCTCGCCGCCCGCGGGGTGCGCTGGCCGGTCGGCCGGACCTGGGCCTGGATGCTGGGCTGCGCGGCGCTGCTCCTCGCGACGTCGTCCGGGCTGGGCTTCTACTCCCCGGCCATGTTCAGCGTCCACATGATCAGCCACATGACGCTGAACATGCTCACCCCCATCCTGTTCAGTCTGGGTGGCGCGGTGACGCTGGCGCTGCGGGTGCTGCGCCCGGCCGGCCGGGGCAACCCGCCCGGGCCCCGCGAGTGGCTGCTGGCCGCGGTGCACTCGCGGGCCGCCCGGGTGCTCACCCACCCTGGCTGCGCCGCGGTGCTGTTCGTCGGGTCGTTCTACGTCCTGTACTTCACCTCGCTGTTCGACGAGGCGCTGCGGTTCCACTGGACGCACCAGCTGATGAACCTGCACTTCGTGCTGGTCGGCTACCTGTTCTTCTGGCCGCTGATCGGCGTCGACTCGGCGCCGCACAAGCTGCCGCACCTGGGCCGGCTGGCGGTGCTGCTGGCGACCATGCCGTTCCACGCGTTCTTCGGGATCGCCGTGATGAGCTCGTCGAACGTGCTCGGCGAGAACTTCTACGCGCAGGTCGGGCTGCCCTGGCTCGATCTGGCGGCCGACCAGAGCGTCGGCGGCGGGATCGCCTGGGCCACCGGCGAGCTGCCGATGCTGCTGGTGATGGTGACGCTGGTGGTCCAGTGGTCCCGGGACGACTCCCGGGAGGCAGTGCGCACCGACCGGCAGGCCGACCGGGACGACGACGCCGAGCTCAAGGCGTACAACGAGATGCTGGCGAAGCTGCGCCAGGGCGGTTGAGCGGTGCTCAGCCGCCGGTGCGGGTGATCTGACCGGCCAGCCAGGACGCCCAGGCGGCCCGCTCCCGGTCGAGCACCTCGGGCCCGTCCTCGCCGTAGAGGGTCCAGCCGAACACCACCCAGGTGCCCTCGTGGCGGAGCGTGGTGATCTCGGCGATGCCGGGGCACGGCTCGGCCGTGCGGACGACGACCGAGTCGTCGGTCCGCTGCTCGAGCGTCCCGCTCAGCGTCGGGGCCGGGGCGGCGGTGGCGGCCGGGGCGCCCACCCGGCCCTCGCGCAGCCCGGCGGCGGTGATCACGTCCACTGCGCCGGGCGGGAGCTCGTGGCGGATCCACAGCGTCGTCACCGGGAGTCCGGCGAAGTGGGTCAGGTACAGACGCAGGTTGCGCAGCGCCCCCGACCAGCCGGCGAAGGTCCCATCGATGTCGTCGTGCCAGGCGTCACCGCCGGCAAGGAACCCCGACGAAAGGCGGACCACGCAGGTGCTCCCGGACACCGCCTCGACGAGGATCTCGGTGCTCCAGACCGGGACCTCGATGCCCGGCCCCTGCCAGTCCGGCTCCTCGTAGGCGAGCCGGTGCGGCGGCTCCCATGCGGTGATGAAGCCCTCGGAGTCGCCGAAGTCCCCGTGCCGGGTGACGTAGCGACCGCCGACCCCCGGCTCCACCTCTGCCGGGACGAACCAGGCCTCGATCCCCGGACCGGTCGCGATGAGCTCCCAGATCTGCTCGGGGGTGCCGGGCACCTCGAGCTCGGTGACGGCCCGGTAGCGGCCGTCCTCGTCGTCGATCGACGAGCGGATCTCAGACATCGGTGTGCTCCTCACGTTCCAGTGGATAGGCGCCGACGACGAGCCGGTGCGACCGGCCGCCGGGGGCCCGGTCGTCGTGGTGGCGGGCGACGACGCCGGTGACGGCGTCGGCGAGGTCACGGGCGAACGCCGCCCGCGCAGCGGGTGTCGGGAAGGTGATCTCCACGTCGAGGGCGAAGGTCTCGACCGGCCTGCCGGCGGTCCGCGAGCGCCGCAGCAGTGCGCCCACCTCGCGGACCGCGCGGCCGGCGACCGACACCAGGTATCCGGCGGACAGCCGGTCCGGTCGCCGGCCGGGCTCGGCGGCGCCGGCCGGTCCGAGCGCCTCCGGCGACACCAGGTAGCCGCGTGCGGTCGCGACCAGCAGTCGCTCGGTGATCCCGCCCCAGCGGCGCTCGCCGGCCGCAGCGACCAAGGCGTGCTCCTCCAGCCGTCGGACGTGGTAGTTCACCCGCTGCCGGGGCAGTTCCAGGATCCGCGCCAGCTCGCTCGACGAGCGCGGCTCGGCCAGCTCCGCGAGCAGCCGCGCACGGACGGGATCCAGCGCGGCGATCGCCGCACCGGATGTGGCGATGACGTCGACCGCGTCGGTGGGCACGCACCCAGGGGAGCATTGACAGATCTTTTTGTCAATGCTGCCGCCGGGAACTCCGGACGGGCGATCGGCAGGATCAGGCGTAGGCCGGGGCGCCGGGGAGCGGGGCGGTCCGCAGCACCACCCCGCGGGCGCGCAGCCGGGCAGTGACCGCCGCGGGCAGGCCGGAATCGGTCACCACGGCGTCGAACCCGGTGAGATCGGCGACCCGGAAGGTGCCCACCCGGCCGTACTTGTCGGAGCCGGCCACCAGGTAGGACCGGGCTGCCACCTCCATCACGGCCTGCTTCACCGGCACCTTGCCCTCGTGCGGCGTGGTGCTCCCCCGCTGCTCGTCCCAGGAGCTGGTCGAGATCAGTGCGACGTCGAGGTTCAGCTCGCGGACCGCACGCGCGGTCAGCTCCCCAACGGTGGACCGGTTGGCCCGGTCGACCCGGCCGCCGACGTGGTAGAGCTCCAGCCCGGGGTGCTCGCTGAGCAGCACGGCCGTGGTCAGGTCGTTGGTCACCACGGTGAGCCCGGTGTGCGACCACAGCAGCGGCGCGACCTGCCCGAGGGTGGTGCCGGCGTCGAGGTAGACGACCTGGTCGTTGCCGATGAGGCCGACCACCTCCCGGGCGATCGCGCGCTTCTCGTCCAGCCGGACCGACGCCTTCGCGCGGTACGGCGGCTCGCTGTGCAGCTGGTCGATCAGCCGGACCCCGCCCGGTACCGACGCGACCCGACCCTCGGCCTCGAGCGATGCGATGTCGCGGCGGACCGTCATGTGCGAGACCCCGAGCAGCTCGACGAGCTCGCGGACCGAGAGCACGCCCGCCCCCCGGAGCTCGACGAGCAGCCGCTCACGACGCTGGTCGGGGATCACCCGGCCACCTCCGAAACACCTCGTCGCACGATCCCGAACGGTAGCGCACGGTACCGCGTCTGTGCTCATACGTGAAAATAGTTGACTCAGATGTGAATTCCTGTGTTAGCTGTCGTCCGACCGGTGCTCGCCGACCACGCCGTGCTGTCGCCACCGGACGTCGTGAGGAGGCCCGATGAACCGTCCGGTCGTGCGCTACGCGCTCACCGGCGCGAAGGGCGGCTTCGGCCGCACCCTGCTCGCGCAGACCCGGCTCACGCCGAGGGGCGAGCCGGCGGTGCTGTGCGATCTCGACGTCGACGGCACCGTCACGATGTGCCGCGAGCTCGGCTTCCGCGCCGACGAGCTGGCCGTCTGCCGCAGCGCCGACGAGCTCGCCGCGCGTCCCCGGGGCACGGTCGCCGTGGTGCCCGACACCGGCCTGCTCTCCGGCGGCGACCACGACGTGCTCGTCGAGGCCACCGGCAGTCCCGCCGCCGGGTACCGGGCCGCCGTCGACGCCCTGGAGCACGACCGGCACGTCGTCATGGTCTCCAAGGAGGTCGAGACCGTCGCCGGGGCCGATCTCGCCCGCCGCGCCGGTGGCCGCGGGCTCGGCTACGTGCCCGGCGCCGGGGACCAGCCCGCCAACCTCGTCGAGTGGTTCGCCCGCACCCGCGAGGTCGGGCTGGAGGTGGTCGCCGTCGGCAAGTCCGGCGAGTACGACCTTGTCCTCGACCCGGCCACCGGGCGGTTGCGGCACCTCGAGCAGGAGATCACGGTCGACCACCCCGAGCAGCTGCTGAGCCGCACCGCGGCGATCGGCGACACGCTGCGCGCCCGGGCCGAGGCGGTCGCCGCGATCGGTCGCAGTGCGGCCGCCGATCTCTGCGAGATGGCCGTCGTCGCCGATGCCACCGGCCTGACCCCGGACGTCGAGACCCTGCACTACCCGGTGGCCCGGACCGCCGAGCTCGCCGACGTCTACGCGCTGGCCGAGCACGGCGGGATCGTCTCGCGGCCCGGCGTCGTGGACGTGTTCACCGTCCTGCGCCGCCCGGACGAGGCGAGCTTCGCCGGCGGTGTGTTCGTCGTCGTCCGCACGCACGACCCGGTGACCTGGCAGACGCTCGCCGGGAAGGGGCACGTGGTGAGCCGGGACGGCCGGTACGCCTGCCTGTACCTGCCCTACCACCTGATGGGCGTCGAGACCCCGCTGTCGATCCTCGACGTCGCCGCGCGCGGCGCGGCCGCCGCGCCCGCGAACCGGGGCCGGCACGTCGTGCTGGGCGGCCGCGCCCGGACGGCGCTTCCGGCGGGCCGGACGCTCGCGATGGGCGGGCACCACCACGACGTCGACGGCGTCGCCCCGGTCCTGCTCGACGTGCGCGCGGCCCCGGCCGGGGCCGCCCCGCTCTACCTCGCCGCGCACACCACGCTCGCCCGCGACGTCGCCGCAGGCGAGCCGGTCCGGATCGACGACCTCGCCGATCCCGATCCCGCACTGCTCGGGGCCTGGCACGCCGGCGCGCCGAGCTGACCTTTCCGCTCACCTTCTCACCCCCGATCGGATACATCGTCGTGTCGGACATCTACATCCTGAGCGCGTTCCTGCTCGCGCTCGTCGTCCTCGTCGTCCTCATCGCCCGCTTCAAGGTCCACCCCGTCGCCACGCTGTTCGTGGTGGTCGTCGGGCTCGGCCTGGCGCTGGGTATGGGCGGTGTGGGGACGATCGAACTGGTCACCGAGGGCTTCGGCAACACGCTGGCCAACGTGGGCCTGCTGGTGATCTTCGGCTGCGTGCTGGGCAAGATGCTGGAGCTCTCCGGTGCCGCGCAGACGATCACCGAGCGCTGCCTGCAGCTGTTCTCCGAGAACAAGGTCCCGTGGGCGGTGGCACTCGCGTCGTCGATCGTGGGCATCCCGCTGATCGCCGACTCGGTCGTGGTCATGCTGATTCCGATCGTGTCGGCGCTGGCCGCCCGCACCGGGATCTCGATGATGAAGCTCGGCCCGATCCTCTACATCGGTGCGTACGTGATGACCTCGGTCATCCCGCCGGGACCGGGCCCGCTGGCCTCGGCCGCGCTGCTCGGCGTGCCGACCGGCGAGGCGATCCTGCTCGGCCTGGCCGTCGGCATCCCCGGCATCATCACCGCGACCCTCTACCTGTCGCTGCTCAAGACGCACGTCGACCCGAAGCCCGAGTTCGTGGAGAACCTGGACCCCACGGGCGGGAGCGGGGCCGGTGGGTCCGGGAATACCGACGTCACCACCGAGGAGCGGACCGGTGTCCGCAGCCCCACGCTCCTGGCCTGCCTGACCCCGATCGTCGCACCGATCGCCCTCATCAGCTCGGCGTCGCTGCTCGGCCCGCTGATGGCCGAGGGGAGCCCGGTCCGGACGGTCCTGGAGTTCGTCGGCGAGCCCACCATGGCGCTGTTCCTTGCCTGCCTGCTGTCGCTGCCGCTGTTCGGCGGGCGCTGGAAGGAGAAGGCGATGCTGAACGACCTGTTCGAGAGCGGCTTGCGGATCGCCGCGATGCCGCTCGCGCTGACCGGCGTCGGCGGCGCTCTGGCGCTCACGATCCGCGAGACCGGGGTCGCGGAGAACATCGCCGGCGGGGTGCAGGAGATCGCCATCTCACCGATCATCATCCCGTTCCTGGTCGCCGCCGCGGTGTGCACGATCACCGGGTCGAACATCCTCGGCGTGATGACCGCCGCCGCGATCATGCAGCCGCTGATCGAGACGCTGGGCCTGTCGCCGGTCGCGGTGTACCTGGCCTGCGCCACCGGGGCGCAGATCATGAAGCACGCAAACTCGTCGGGCTGGTGGGTCACCACCTCGCTGTCCAACATGACGGTGGGCCAGGGCATCCGGTCGATCGGCGTCGCGTCGATCATCTCCGGGGTCACCGGGTTCGCCGTGCTGTACCTGTTGCTCGTGACCGGAGTCGTCTGAGTCACCCCACCACCACCCCAGGAGGAGACCGTGCCCCAGCTCGGCGCCATCGCCGACGACCTCACCGGCGCGACCGATCTCGCGATCGTCCTGACCTCGTCCGGGTTCCGCACCGCCGTCGTACCGGGTGAGGTGATGGCCGACGGCCCGCCGTCATCGGTCGACGACGCCGACGCGGTGGTCGTCGCGCTCAAGAGCCGCACCGCCCCGGTCGAGCAGGCCGTGGCGGAGTCGCTCGCGGCGCTCGACGGCCTGCGCGAGGCCGGGTGCACCCGGTTCCTGTTCAAGTACTGCTCGACGTTCGACTCGACCCCGGCCGGCAACATCGGCCCGGTCGCCGACGCCCTGCAGGACGCGCTGGGGTCCCGCTGGACCGTGGTGGCACCGGCGTTCCCGGCGAACGGCCGGACCGTCTACTCCGGACACCTGTTCGTCGGTGCCGATCCGCTCGACGAGTCCCCGATGCGCGATCACCCGCTCACCCCGATGCGTGACTCCAGCCTGGTCCGGCTGCTGGCACCCCAGGTCCGCGACGGCGCCGCGGCCGTCGGGCACGTCGGGCTCGGCCACGTCGAGGCCGGCCCGGAGGCACTGCGCCGGGCGCTGGACGAGGCCGTGGCCGCCGGGGCGCGCTACCTCGTGGCCGACGCCGTGCGCGACGCCGACCTGGTGACGCTGGTCGAGGCCACCGTCGACCTGCCGCTGCTGACCGGTGGCAGTGCGGTCGCGCAAGGGCTGTCCGGGCCGCGGGAGGTCGCCGAGGTCGCCGTCGCGGTCGGGGACGGGCCGCGCGTGGTGCTGTCGGGCAGCGCCTCGCAGGCCACCCAGTGGCAGGTCCGCGCCGGTGTCGCCGCCGGACGCGGGATCAAGCTGGATCCGGCCGCGCTGCGCGCCGACGCCGCGGCCGAGCACGCCGCGCTGGCCGACCGGGTCCTCGACGCCGGCGCTGCCGACGGCCCGGTCGTGGTCCACGCGACCGCCGAGCCCGGCGACGTCGCCGACCCGGCGGACGCACCGCTGTTCGAACAGGCGCTGGCCTCGCTGGCCCGCGAGCTGGTCGACCGGGGCGTCCGCGCGATTGCCGTCGCGGGGGGCGAGACCTCCGGTGCGGTCGTCGCCGCGCTCGGCGTGCGGAGCCTGGCCGTCGGGCCCCGGCTGGACCCGGGGGTCGCCTGGTCGCTCGCCGAGCGATCCGGGTCCGGGGAGCCGCTGGCGCTGCTGCTCAAGTCCGGCAACTTCGGCGGCGAGGACCTGTTCGTGCGGGCGTGGACCGCCGGGGCGGGCCGGTGACCGGCGACGTCCCGGCCCACCTGCTCCCCGTTGCGGAACGGCTGTGCACGGCCGGGCACCGGCTGGCCGCGCTCGGGCTCAGCCCGGGCTCGTCGGGGAACCTCTCCGAGCGCTCCGGCGACGCCGTCGTCGTGACCCCGACCGGTGTCGGCCTCGCCGACCTGCAGCCGCACCTGCTGAGCGTGACCGACGCCGACGGCACGCACGTCGCGGGCGCGCGGCCGTCCAAGGAGGTGCCGCTGCACCTGGCGATGTATCGGCGGGAGCCCGATCTCGCCGCGGTGGTGCACCTGCACTCGCCGCACGTGGTCGCCGCGTCCTGCCTGCCGCCGTTCTCGGCGGGTTCGGCGTTGCCGCCCGCGACGCCGTACCTGGTGATGCGGGTCGGGCAGGCCCCGCTCGCGCCGTACGCCGCGCCCGGCTCGCAGGCGCTGGCCGACGGGCTCACCGCGCTGCCCGGCAGGTTCACCTCGGCGCTGCTCGCCCACCACGGGTCGCTGGCCGGCGGCACCGGCCTGGACCGGGCCGTCGACGCCGCCGTCGAGCTGGAGGAGGCGGCGCGGGTGGTGGTGCTGCTCACCGGCACCCCGGCGCGCTGGCTGGACGACGACGCGGTGCGCGAGCTGACCGGGCGCTACGGAACCCACTGGGATCTGCCGGCGGGCTGAGTCCGATCAGCCCTCGACGTACTCCGTCTCGCGGTCCGAGGTACGGACCGATCCCAGGGTCTCGTCGGCCCAGCTCGCGGCCTTGCGCAGGCGCAGGCTGTTCGTCACCACCAGGAACGACGAGATCGCCATCGCCGCGCCGGCGAGCAGCGGGTTGAGCAGCCCGGCCATCGCGACCGGGATCGCGGCGGTGTTGTAGCCGAACGCCCACCACAGGTTGCCGCGGATCGTGCCCATCGTGGCCCTGGCCAGCTCGACGGTCGCCGGGAGCACCCGCAGGTCGTCGCGCACCAGCACGACGTCGGCCGCCTCCAGCGCCACGTCGGTGCCCGACCCGACGGCGATGCCCAGGTCCGCGGCGGCGAGCGCGGCGGCGTCGTTCACCCCGTCGCCGACCATCGCGACCGTCCGGCCCTGCGCCTGCAGCGCGCGGACGTGGTCGACCTTGTCGTCGGGCAGCGCCCCGGCGACGACGTCGTCGATCCCGCAGGCCCACGCGACGGCGTGCGCCGCGGCCGGCCGGTCACCGGTCAGCAGCACCGGCCGCAGGCCCATCGCGACCAGCTCGGCGACGGCGACCGGCGCGGACTCCTTCACCGGATCGGCCAACGCGATCACCCCGGCCAGCTCGTCGCGCACCTGCACGGCGACCACGGTGTGCCCGGACGCCTCCCAGCCGGCGATCCGCTCGGCCAGCGCACCGGTGTCGGCGGGCGGGCGGCCGACCGTGATCGCGACGCCGTCGACGGTGCCGCTGGCGCCGAGGCCGGGCAGCGCGACGAACTCGCCGACCTCGGGGACCGCCAGCCCGGCGTCCCGGGCGTGCCGGCGGACGGCGGCGGCGATGGCGTGCTCCGAGCCGGACTCGACGGCCGCGGCCCGGGCCAGCAGCAGATCGGCGTCCACCCCGGGGGCGGCGGCGACGTCGGTGACGGTCATCCGGCCGGTGGTCAGCGTGCCGGTCTTGTCGAGCACGACGGTGTCGGCGGCCCGGGTCGTCTCCAGCGCCCGGTAGCCCTTCACGAAGATCCCCAGCTCGGCGCCGCGGCCGGTGGCGACCATCAGCGCGGTCGGCGTGGCCAGCCCCAGCGCGCACGGGCAGGCGATGATCACGACGGCGATCGCCGGGCCGAGCGCGCCCGCCCAGCCGGCGCCCGCGAGCAGCCAGCCGCCCAGTGTCAGCACGGCCAGCACCAGCACCACCGGCACGAACACCGACGACACCCGGTCGACCAGCCGCTGGGTCGCCGACTTCTGCACCTGCGCCCGCTCGACGGCGGCGATCATCCGGGCCAGCCGGGTGTCCGCGCCGACCTGCTCGGCGACGACCACCAGGCGTCCGCCGGCCGGGATGGTGCCGCCGGTGACCGCGTCGCCCGGGCCGACCTCGGCCGGGACCGGCTCGCCGGTCATCGCGCTGGTGTCGACGGCCGCGGCACCCTCGGCGACGACGCCGTCGGCGGCGATCCGCTCACCGGGCCGGACCAGGAAGCGGTCACCGGCCCGCAGCCGGCCGACCGGGATCCGGGTCTCCGCCCCGTCGACGAGCAGGGTGACCTCGTCGGACTCCAGCGCGGCCAGCGAGCGCATCACCCGGCCGGCCGTGCGCCGGGCGCGGGCCTCGAAGTAGCGCCCGGCCAGCACGAACGTCGTGACGCCCGCCGCGACCTCCAGGTACAGCGGGCCCGACGGGTGCAGCACCGCGTCCCACCCGGTGAGCGTGGTGCGGGTGTCCAGGAACGCCATCTCGCCCAGCGACCAGGCCGACGCCGAGATCACGCCCAGCGAGACCAGCGTGTCCATCGAGGTGGTGCCGTGCCGCAGGTTCACGAACGCGGTCCGGTGGAACGGCCACGCCGCCCACACCACGACCGGCAGCGCCAGCGCGACGACCACCCACTGCCAGTACGGGAAGCGCAGCGACGGGACCAGCGACATCGCCAGCGACAGGTCGGCCAGCGGGATGAACAGCACCAGCGCGACGGCCATCCGGGTGCGCAGCCTGCGCAGCGCGGTGTCGTCCTCGGTGGCCGCGTCGCCGGTGTCGGTGACACCCGGGCGCAGCTCGGTGGCCCCGTAGCCGGCCTTGCGGACGGTACCCAGCAGCGTCTCGACGTCGGTGCCGGCCGGGTACTCGACCGTCGCCCGCTCGGTCGCCAGGTTGACGGTCGCCCGGACGCCCTCGAGCTTGCCGAGCTTGCGCTCCACCCGCCCGACGCAGGCCGCGCAGGTCATGCCGTCGATCCGCAGCTCGACCCTGCGGACGTCCACGGCGCCGTCGATGCTCACTCCTCCATGGTTCTACACGAGGTCAAACCTCGACCACCCGGGACCGCGGTACCCCGGAGCGGCGTCGAACACAACCGCCCAGTACAAACAAGGGTGTGACGACCACCCCCGAGGAGGACGGATGATGGCCGCAAAGAGGAGCGCGGGGAAGGGGAAGAACCCGCTCACCGCCAAGAACGGGCCGTCCCAGGCGACGGTGCTCGGCATCATCGTGGTGGTCGCCTTCGCCGCCCTCGTCGGGTTCGGGGTGTACTGGAACAACCAGCCGGCCGAGCTGATCGTGCCGCAGAACGCGACCGCCCAGGGCGTCCCGACAGGGAACCCCGACGCGCCGACGAAGATCGACGTCTACCTCGACTTCCAGTGTCCGGCGTGCAAGCAGTTCGAGGAGATGTCGGGATCGACACTCGACGAGCTGCGAAACAACGGTCAGGCGGAGATCATCTACCACCCGATCGCGATCCTGGACCGGGCGTCGACGGACCGGTACTCCTCCCGCTCGGCGGCCGCATCCGGCTGTGCCGCCGACGCCGGCGTGTTCCCCGAGTTCGAGAAGTTGCTCTACGCCAACCAGCCCACCGAAGGCGGCCCGGGACTGACCACCGAGCAGCTCGGGCAGCTCGGCGAGCAGGCCGGCGCCGGCCCCGAGTTCACCCAGTGCGTCGAGGACGAGCGCTACGAGACGTGGGCTCAGGGCATCACCCAGCAGGCGTTCCAGGCGGACGTTCAGAGCACCCCGACCGTGCGGGTCAACGGACAGCCGCTGGAGCAGCCGACGCCGGACGCGCTGCGCCAGGCCGCCGCGGGCTGAACCCCGCGAGCTGATCACGGACCGGGCACCGCGCACGGTCCGTGATCCCAGGCCCCGGAGCATCCCGGGCCCCCTCCGGCACCACGGGAAGGCGACACGATGGCGGACGACCGGGCCGGGGCGATCCTGGCCGGCCTCGGCGGGGCGGCGAACGTCGTCGAGATCGAGGGCTGCATCACCCGGCTGCGGACCGAGGTCCGTGATCCCGGGCTGGTCGACCGGGCGGCGCTGCAGCGGCTCGCGCACGGCGTGGTGGTCTCCGGGACGGTCGTGCAGGTCGTCGTCGGGCCGGAGGCGGACATGATCGCCGACGACATCGGGGACCTGCTGTGACCGTGCACGTCACGGCGCCGCTGGCCGGGCGGGTCGCGCCGCTGACCGCCGTGCCCGATCCGGTGTTCGCCGAGCAGATGCTCGGCTCCGGTCTCGCGATCGAGCCGCCGGGCGGGCTGGTCGAGGCCGTCGCCCCGATCTCCGGGACGCTGGCGAAGCTGCACCCGCACGCCTACGTCGTCGTCGGTGACGACGACGCGGGCGTGCTGGTGCATCTCGGCATCGACACGGTCGGCCTCGGCGCCTTCGTCGTACACGCCGAGGAGGGCGCCCGGGTCACCGCCGGCCGGCCGGTCGTCACGATGGACGCGGGCGAGGTGCGCGCTCGCGGCCTGTCCGCGATCTGCCCGGTGGTGCTGATGGACTCCGCACCGGACGGCACCCACGCCCACGCGACCGGCGAGGTCCGGCCGGGCGATCCGCTCTTCAGCTGGGACGCCTGAGTCCGCCTCACTCGCCGAGCTGCAGCTCAGCGGGCCGGTGGGTGCCCCGCGACCCCGCTGACGTGCATCTCGGCGACGTGCCCGCGCCGTGTCGGTGCCCGCGCCGTCTCATCTGCGCAGCGGGCAGTCGAGGCACAGACCGTCGGGTTCGAGCGGGCGCCGTTCCCCCTGGCGCTCCTCCCAGGCGGCCCGGCGCTGCTCTGCCACCCGCTTCCACTCGCGGCGCTGTCCCTCGGTGTCCAGTGACGTGCCGATGAGCAGGGCGAACCAGAACATCAGGAGGATGCCGCCGCCGGCGACGAGATAGGTCGTCATCGGGGCCACCCCCGCTCGCGGATGGCCGGACCGTGCTTCCGGGAACTGACTGTGGTGCCGTCATGGTCGTGCATGGCGCACCCCCTTCAGCGGCTGTTGCCGCTGCTCAGGATCAGGAGGACAGTATGCGTGCGAACAACCGCCTGCACCAGACCCGATGCAATTTCCGACCCATGCAATTGCACGGGAACAGCCGGTAACATGATCGCAGGCCCGGGCGTGGAGGAGTGGACATGACCGTCACACACGGCCCCGTCGTCATCCGGCGGCGCCTCGGTCACGTCCTCAAGCGGCTGCGCAGTGACCGGAACCTGCAGCTCGCCGAGGTGGCGAAGCGGCTGGAGATCTCGCCGTCGAAGCTCAGCCGGATCGAGACGGGTGCGGTCGAGCCGAAGTTCCGGGACGTGCGGGACCTGCTGGACATCTACGAGGCCCCCGTCGAGCAGCGGGACCGGGTGCTGGACTGGGCGACGGAGGCGAAGTCGCCGGGGTGGTGGCAGCCGCTCAGCGCGGTGGTCGCCGGAGCAGATCTGGATCTGCTGCTCTCTCTGGAAACCGAGGCGCGTGCGAAGCGCACCTTCTCGATCCCAGTCGCGGGCCTGCTGCAGACTGAGGCGTACGCGCGAGACCTGCTCGCCGTGACGCAGCCGAACCTACCGGGTAGCGAGATCGAACGACTGGTGGAGATCAAGATGCGCCGCCAGGACGTGATCGAACCGGGCCGGGCCGACGCGCCGCCGCTCGACGTCCATCTCGTACTCGACGAGCTCGCACTGCACCGCGTGACCGACCCGGAGGTCGCGCGTGGACAGATCCACGCGCTCCTGGACCGCGCGACTCAGCCGAACGTAACGGTGCAACTGCTCCCGTTCACGGCCGGATGGACCCGCGCGACCAGCACGTTCTCGATCTTCGACCCGCGCGATCCCGATAACGACTGGCCCGTGGTGAACGTCGAGAGCACGGAGAACGACCTGTACTACGACGCCGAACAGACCGTCGCGAGCTATGAGGCCGTCTGGCAGAACGTGCTCGCGAACGCCCTCACCCCGGAGGCCACCCGAGCGGCGCTGCTGAACCGTCTCGCGAACTGAGAGCCGGTCAGCCGCGCAGGCGATCTACGTCGAACTCGCCGTTGCGCACGCCGGCGACGAAAGCCGCCCACTCGGTGTCGCTGAAGCTCACCTCGGCCCCGCTCACCGTCGAGCGGACGACCACGCCACCTTCGGGCGCCGCGACCGCGACGCATTCGCCGCCGTAGCAGAAGGAACTCGTGACGAACCGGTTCTCGGACAACGACGACCTCGATCTCGCTGGGCCTACGGGGAGCCACGCCTGCCCGGGGCTCCGGTCCACACCGGACTCCAGACGGCGACGCCGCAGGGTGGTGTGCTCCGGAACACCGGTGGCGGCACGGTAGTGCACCCCCATCGCCGGGTCGCAGCCCACCCCCCGCACACCCCTTCGCTGCGCTGCACACCCCCCGCAGCGGGTGTGCAGCGAGGTCAAGGGGTGTGCACTACGGGCGCGGGAGATCGAACTCGCCGGCCCGCACACCGGCGAGGAACGCCTCCCACTCGGGCGCGGAGAAGTGCAGCGCGCGATCGGGATCCGAGCTCACCGCGACCTCGACACCCTCCCGGGTGACGGACACCGCGACACACTCACCGCCGAGACAGAACGAGCTGGTGCGGAATCGGCCGGGAAGAGCCATGCGCCCCACCTTCGTGTCACGGTGTCACCGAAACACTGACGGTACGTGTTCCCGCCGCCCACGACGAGTCACCCGTCGATCGCCACCTCGCTCGGTGTCGCGGCGGCCCGGTTCTCCGCCCGCCGGATCAGCACGATCCCGCCGAGGATCAGCACCCCGCCGAGCAGCTGCATCAGCGTCGGCTGCTGGGCCACCAGCAACCAGGCCGCGAGCACCCCGAACAGCACCTCGGACAATCCGACGAACGACGCGACCCGGGTGTCCAGGCGCCGGATCGCGAGGATGCCGGTGACGTACGGCAGTGCGGTCGCGAGCACGACCAGCATCCCGAGCAGCAGCAGCCAGTCGAGCTCGGCGCCGCCGAGGGTCCCGACCGGGGCGCCGGTCTCCCACGGGGTGATCCCGAGCAGCCCGGTGACGGTCAGCGAGACCGCGCCGACGACCATCCCGCCGGAGATCATCAGCAGCGGCGGGACCTGGCCCTCGCGGTTCCCGCCGGGCAGCGCGAAGTAGACGCAGACGCAGACCGCGGAGGCGAGTCCCCAGAGGATCCCGACCAGCTCGACGCGCTGCGGCCCGAACGGGTCCACGACGAACACCAGACCGGCGAGCGCGACGAGACACCCGGCGAGGGTGATCGCCGACGGGGTGCGCCGGCTGGTGATCCAGGTCCAGCCGACCAGCAGCACCGGGGCGAGGAACTCCAGCAGCAACGCCACCCCGACCGAGAGGTACTGCAGCGCGTGGAAGAAGCACAGCTGCACCCCGGCCACCGCGAACAGACCGAAGATCACGATCTTGCGGCTGGCCGCCCGGTCCGGCCGGTGCCTGCGGGCCAGCACCACCGCGACCGGCAGGAGCAGCAGCGCGGCGCCGGCGATCCGCATCAGGGTGGTGAGGCCGGGCGACCAGCCGGCGTCGAGGAAGGCGGCCCCGAGCGGGCCGGAGAAACCGTATGCGGCCGCCGAGACCAGCGCCCACGCGAGTCCGCGGACCAGGTGGTCCCGTGTCACGACCGAAGTACTCATAGACTCCTGACACTAGGAACCGAAGATGTCAGGGGTCAACATGGAATTCGCCCATGACACCCAGGTCGTGCTCGCGGCGGCCGCGTCGCTGGTGAACACCGGGCTGACCGACCCGGACGTCCTGGGCGACGCGACGCTGTTCGAGACCTGGATGGACGGCCAGCCGTACACCGGCGACCGCGCCCGCACCGACGACGAGCGGGCCGCCGTCCGGGCGCTCCGGGACCGGCTGGTCGCGCTCTGGCCCCCCGCCGCGCACACCGGCCCGGACTCGGGCACCCCCGCCGGTCCGGTAACGGGCACAGCGGGAACGGTCACAGCGGGAACAGGCACAGCCGCCCCCGACCGCGACCGCACGGTCGAGCTGGTCAACGCGATCCTCGCCGAGACCGACGCGCGCCCCCGGCTGGCCCGGCACGACGGCTGGGACTGGCACCTGCACGTCACCCCGCGCGACGCCCCGCTGGCCGACCGGATGGGCGCCGAGATCGCGATGTCGGTGGTCGAGCTGGTGCGTGGCGACGACCTGTCCCGGCTGCGCCGGTGCGCCGGCGAGGACTGCGACGCCGTGCTGGTCGATCTGTCCCGGAACCGCTCGAAGCGGTTCTGCGACACCGGCAACTGCGCGAACCGGGCGCACGTGGCCGCCTACCGGGCCCGGCGGGCGGGCCGCGGCTGAGCGGTCACACCCGGGCCAGGTGCCGTTCGAGCAGCGCGTTCACCTCGTCGGGGCGCTCGTAGTTCAGCAGGTGCGCCGCGTCGGCGATCTCGGCGTACTCGGCGCCGGGGACGGCGTCGGCGATCTCGCGCAGCGTCGCCGGCGGCGTCGCCGGGTCGTCGGCGCCGGCCACCACCAGCGCCGGGACCGACACCGAGCCCAGCTCGGCGCGGATGTCGAAGGCGCCGACCGCCGCGCAGCAGGCCGCGTACCCGCCGGGCTTCGCGGCGCGAAGCATGTCCAGCAGCCGCTTCTCCCCCGCCGGGTCGCGGCGCGCCCAGTCCTCGACGTACCAGGTGCCCGGCCGGGACGCGACCATCGCCTCGGTGCCCTGCTCGCGCACCGTCGCCGCACGCTGCGGCCAGGCCTCCGGGTTCGGGAACCGGGCGGCCGTCGCCAGCACCGCGATGCTGCGGACCCGCTCGCCGCCGTGCACGCCCAGCCACTGCCCGATCGCGCCGCCGATCGACACGCCCACGTAGTGGAAGTCGGTGTCCCCGACGACGGCCAGCGCACCCTCGGCCAGCTCGGCGATCGTCAGGTCGTCGGTGACGTCCGGCGACCCGCCGTGCCCGGGCAGGTCGAAGCGCACGCAGCGGAACCGGTCGGACAGGGCCGCCACCTGGGCGTCGAACAGGTGCAGGTCGGTCCCCAGCGACGGTCCGAACAGGACGACCGGGGCGGACTCGGGGCCGTCGGCGACGTGATGCAGGTCCAGTGCCATGCCCCCATCGTGCCCTCCCTTCGTCCGGTCGGACGCTGCGCGGGGCGGTCCGGGTTCGTAGGGTTCCGGGCGAGGCACCGTCGCCGCAGCCGGAGGACCACCGATGGCCGAGCTCGAGACGTTCCGGATGCTGATCGGCGGCAGGCCCACCGACGCGGCGTCCGGGGCCACCTTCGAGACCCGGAACCCGTACACCGGACGCCCGTGGGCGTCGGTGCCGGACTGCGGTCCCGCCGACGTGGACGCCGCCGTCGCCGCGGCCCGCTCCGCGCTGGACGGCGAGTGGGGCGCGATGACGCCGTTCGCCAGGGCGGCCTGCCTGCGCCGGCTCGGCGACCTGGTCACCGAGCACGCGGAGGCGCTGGCCCGCACCGAGGTCGCCGACTCCGGCAAGCCCTACCGGGAGATGATCGGCCAGCTCACCGGCCTGGGCGGCTGGTACCACTACTTCGCCGGGATCGCGCCGACGATCGAGGGCCGCCAGATCCCGTCGCCGAACCCGGACTACCTGGTCTACACCCGCCGCGAGCCGATCGGCGTGGTCGCGGCGATCACCCCGTGGAACTCGCCGCTGCTGCTGATGACCTGGAGGCTGGCGCCCGCGCTGGCCGCGGGCTGCACGGTCGTCGTCAAGCCGTCCGAGCACTCCCCGGCCTCGACGCTGCGCTTCGCCGAGCTGATCGAGCAGGCCGGTTTCCCGGCGGGGACCGTGAACGTGGTGACCACGAACGACCGGGACACCGCCGCGCACCTGGCCGGCCATCCGGGCGTCGACAAGGTGGCCTGCTGGACGCCATCGGTGTCCGGCACGCCGACATGCCGCTGACCCCGGCCCAGGTGTGGCGGGCCGTGCAGGGCCGCCCGCTGCGCCCCGACCTGGCGATCCGGTGAGCCCGGTGACCAGCGGCGAGATGCTGGCCAGGGTCAGCGACCTGCGCGCGCACCGGACCCCGTTCGTGCTCGCCACCGTGGTCCGTGCCGAGCGCCCGACCAGCGCGAAGCCCGGCGACCGGGCGGTGGTGCTCGCCGACGGCACGATCGACGGTTTCGTCGGCGGTTCCTGTGCCGAGTCGACCGTCCGGTCGGAGGGTCTGCGGCTGCTGCGGGCCGGCGAGTCCGGGCTGCTGCGGATCACCCCGGACGGCGACGACGGCGGCGACCCGGTCGAGGGGCTGCGCACCGTCGGCAACCCGTGCCTGTCCGGCGGGACCCTGGAGATCTTCCTGGAGTCGATCGTCCCGCCGACGATGGTCACCGTCGTCGGCGACTCGCCGGTGGCCAGGGCGCTGGCCCGGGTCGGCCGCAGCCTGGAGTTCGAGGTGACCGCCTGGCCGGCGCCGGAGCAGCCGGTCGCGCCGGACACGGCCGGGGTGGTCGTCGCCTCGCACGGCCGCGACGAGATCCCGGTGCTGCGCGCGGCGTTGGCGGCCGGCGTCCCGTACGTCGCCGTCGTCGCGAGCCGGCGCCGGGCCGACGCCGTCCGCGCCGACCTGGTCGCCGCCGGTGTCGCCGAGCCGGACGTGGCCCGGCTGCACGGGCCGGCCGGTCTGGACCTCGGGGCGCGGACCGCCCCGGAGATCGCGCTGTCGGCGGGCCTTCCTGGCCGGGACGGCGGACGGCTGAGGCCGGCCGCCCGGATCAGGCGACCTCCTCCCAGCCGAGCCGGTCGATCCAGCGCTCGCCGTGGTCGGCGGCGCCGTCGTGGCCGCGCTCCGGGGCCGGGCCGGGATCCGCGGTGCCGATCGGGCCGGGGCCCGCGGGCTCGGTGTCGGCCGGGGTTGCGGGCACGGTTCCTCCGGGGGTCGAGGTCCCGCCGTGCCCGGGGTCGAGGGCCCGGGCACGGCGGGGGTTCGGAGCCACGACCGGGGACCACGACGCCTGCCGGGGGATGTCCGGCGGCGGGGAGCAACGCCGGACGGCGGCGCCGGTGTCCGCCGCGACCCCGTGCGGGGAGCGGGTCGCGGCACCGACGGGGCAGGACGTTACGAGGTCGTACCGGGGTGGGTTCGCTTCCTGAGAGTGCACTCCGCCGAGCGGGTCCGGCGGGACGGCGGGCGGGTAGGCGTTCGGCTCGTCGGCGCACCGGTACCGGCCGGACGCCGCATCGCCGTTCACGGCCGGTGGCCCGCTCATGCCAGCACGATCCGGTCGTTCTCGACGCGGACCGGGCGGGCCGCCAGCGGCGCGCCGGCCGGGCCCTCCAGCGGGGCGCCGCCGTCGATGTCGAAGACGCTGCCGTGGCAGGGGCAGCTGATGCCGGTCGCGGTCACCTGGTCGACCAGGCAGCCGGCGTGCGGGCAGGTCGCGTCGAACGCGGCGAACGTCCCGGCCTGCGGCTGGGTGACGACGACGCCGTCCTCGGCGAACACCCGGCCGCCGCCGACCGGGATGTCGGACGCCGCGGCCAGGCCCTGCTCGGCGGCGGCCTGCGGTTCGGCGGACGGGACCGGGGCGGCCGGTTCCGGGGCGGCGCCGGTCCCGGCGGGTGCCGCGGCCCGGGGTGTGCCGTAGGTCGAGCAGCCCGCGGCGCAGCACGCCGCGGCGGCGGTGCCCACGCCGGCGAGCAGCCTGCGGCGGGTGATCGGGGACATGCGGGGCCTCCTGGTGCGGATCGGGATTCGGGGCCGGACGGGCTCAGAACACGAGGCCCTGGCCGGTGAAGAACCACAGCGCGGAGGTGAGCCACACCCCGGCGAGGACGGCGAGCAGCACGCCGCCCGCCACCGCGAGTGCCCAGCCGGGCACGCCGCGCCGGTGCAGCAGCAGCATCTTGGTGACGAACGCGCCGTAGAACACGCAGCCCAGCACCGAGTGCAGCAGCACCGACGGTGTCGCCCCGGACCAGCCGAACGCGTACAGGCACTGCGCGGCGACCGGGACGGTCACCAGCACCGCGATCCGGCCGGACCACCGGTGCACCGTCGCGACCGACGGATCGGCGTAGCCGCGGCGCAGCATCCGGCCGGTGACGCCCTGCAGGATCGCCAGCAGCAGCGCCGCGGAGCCGAGCCACGCCTTGGCGGCGGCGCCGCTGGAGAACCCGGCGAGGTTCACCGCGACCCCGGTCCCCTCGTGCTGGCGGGCCCACACGCCGAGCGCCACCGCGACCAGCGACCCGATCACGACCGGGAGGATCACGGCGCGCAGCGACGGGCCGGCCGGCCCGCGCTGCTCCACCGCGGTGTCCGTCGCTGTGTCCGTCCCTGTGTCCGTCGCGGGGGCCGCCGCTGTGTCCGTCGCGGGGGCCGCCGCGGTGGCCGGGCCGGCGGGGCGTTCGGCGAGCCCGGTCGCAGCGGGGCCGGGCTCCGGCCGGCCGGGTCCGCGGTGGCCCCCGGCGGCGCCGGTGCGCCGCCGGGAACCGGACCCGGCCGGGGACCTCTCGTGGCCGGCGTCCCGGGGCGGGCGGCCGGGCGCGACGGCTCCGGCGTCCCGCGCCGGGCGGCGCGGCGGGTCCCCGACCGGTTCCTGCTCCCCGGTCCGGCTCCGCGGGTCGGCGCGGTCGTCGGCCGGGTACCCCGGTGGTGCGCTCCGGCCGTAGGGCTCGAAGAGCTCCCCCGGGGCGTTCGCCCGCCGCCGCCCGGCGGTGCCCGCCCGGCGGTCGGCGTCGCCCGGCGGGCCGGGGGACCACCGGTCGTCGCGGGCGGGATCGGGCCGCGCGGCGCGGGGCCGCGGGCGGCGGGCCCTGCGGCGGCGCGGCGGCGGCACCGGTTCGAGCCACTCCCGCGGGGCGGGATCGACCGGGGCGGAGCCGCCGCTGTCCTCCGGGGTCCGCGGGTTCGGGACGATCGGCGCGAAGCCGAACGGATCGGTGGTCCCGTGATCGGCGTGCCGCGCGCCGCGGCCCATCAGTACCCGCCCCCGCCGTAGCCGCCGCCGGCCTCCGGGGCCGCGGGGGCGGCCGGGGCTGCGGGTGCCCCGGCCGGCGGCTCGGTGCCTGCCGGGGCGGTCGGCGCGGTGAACTCCCAGGTCCGGCCGCCGGTCGAGGCGGTGCCGGTGGCGGTGCCGTCCTGCACGGTGTACTCGACCCAGCTGCCGTCGTCGGCGGTCATCCGGGTGGGGCCGTCCTGGGCGACCGGGCCCCGCATCCACGACTCGACGCTCGCGTCGTCGCAGACGTAGGCCTTGGCCAGGCCGTCCTCGACGGTGATGTCCACGCTGACCTCGCGGTCGGCCGACCATCCCGAGTAGAGGACGGGCCCGGCCGGTGCGGCCTCGGGCAGCGGCGAGCCGAGCGCGAGCGCACCGGTGGCCTGTTCGACGGCGGCCGGTTCCGCGGGCTGCGCGGGCTGGGCAGTCAGGACGACGTTCGCGGTCGCCACCCCGGCACCGACGGCGGCCACCGCGGCCAGCGTCAGCAGCGGCCCGGTGATCCGCATGTCAGCCCACCTCGATCCGGACCGAGTCGAACGCGGGGGTCTGGTTGGCGCGCTGCATCATCGGTGTGCGGTGCGAGCCGTCGCCGGCCCAAGCGGAGCACTGCAGCTCGCCGGCCTGGTCGACGCCCGGGACCTCGATGGTGACGCTGTCCGGGGTGGTGCCGCCGCCGCCGTCCTCGGTGGCCTCGAAGAACAGCGGGGCCGGGGCGGAGTCCGGGGCCTCGGCCGGGTCGGCCAGGATCCGGCAGGCGGTGTGGAAGTGGCCGCGCTGCAGGCCCTCGCCGTCGAGCAGCGACGACTCGACGTAGTAGCCGCCCTGCGCCGCGGCGAGGAACCGGTCGCGGACCAGGTTGCGGGTGCTGACGGTGAGCGAGAACGGCTCGCCCGGGGCGACCCGGTCCGGCGCCTCGGTGATCAGCAGCGACGGGCTGCGCTCGGCGTCGGCGACCTCACCGAACGCGGTCGACACGCAGCGCGGGGCCTCCTGGAAGCCGTTGTGCGCGGTGAGCCGGCTGGCGGAGCAGTCGGAGGCGAGGATCTCCAGCGCGGCCGCGGCATCCTGGTCGGGGCCGTCGTTGTTGCCGGCCTCGTCGTCCTGGCCGTTGCCGTCGTCCTGGCCCTCCGGGGCCGGGTCCTGGCCCGAGCCGCCGGAACCATCGGCGCCATCGGCACCGTCAGCACCGTCGGCGCCGTCGGCGCCATCAGCACCGTCGGTGCCCGAGCCGGTGCCGTCCGGGTCCTGCCCGGAGGACGACGTCCCGTGGTCGTGCCCGCCGGACTTCGAGCCGGAGCGCGGCCCGGAGCCGGTGAGCCCGGTCCCGGAGAGGGACTCGGCGATGTTCTCCGCGGCCGGGCCGTCCCGGTCGGCGGTCGCGGCACCCGCCGCGTAGGCGGCGGGCCCGGCGACGAGCAGGCAGGCGACGAAGGCGGCGGCCGCGGCCGTTCGGCGGCGGTTGGTGGTGGACGGGCTCATCGGTGACGACTCCTCGGGGCGGTCCGGTCGCGGTGCGAGCCGGTGGATCGGGACCCGCGACGGCGGTACGCGTGCTCACGTTCGCCGGACGGGTGGGCGTCCTGGTCGGGTTCGAGTGGATGTGCGCCGGACACGCCGCCGAGCGGGTCGTGGCCGGTCGGGTCCGGGTCGAGGGGACCGGGCGGATCGGGTTCGAGGCCGTCCGGTGCGTACGGGTCCGGCGCGAAGCCGTCGGGCGCGAAGCCGTCGGCCGGATAGCCGTCCGGTGGGTAACCGTCCGGTGCGAAGCCGTTCGGCGGGTGGCCGTCCGGGGCGAGCAGGTCGGCGACGGTGTCCTCGCCCGGCGCGGCGTGCGCCCCGCCGGTCCGCGGGCGCACCTGCGGTGCCCGGGCGAGCTCGTCCCACGGGTCGGGCGGGCCGACCGCGAGCGCGGCCCGCGCGGGTGCGGCGCCGTCGTCGCGGGCCCGGCGCGGCCGCGGGATCGCCCCGCCGGCCGGGAGCAGCCGGGACACCTCGGCCAGCGCGGACGCCCCGGCCGGGCGGCCCCGGCGGTAGAGCGTCATCAGCAGACCACCGGCGGCGAGCAGCGCCACCCCCACCACGAGACCCGGGACGACCAGGTCGGACGGGGTGCGGACGCTGTCCGGGAGCGGCGGCGCGGGCAGCGCGTCGTAGTCGACCAGGCCGGTCGACTCCAGGTAGCCGAGGTGCCGGGTGACGTAGGTGTCGGCCTCGATCGCGAACTGGCGCATCAGCTCGTTGCGGGTGCCGACCCGGACCTCGGTGATCGCCGGCAGCACGCTGCCGTGCGCGGCCCGCAGGATCTGCACGAACTGGCGGTCGTAGTCGGTGCCGGTGCGCGCCGTCAGGTCGTTCATCCAGGCGATCTGCTGGTCGTTCGGGCGGCTGGGGAGCTGCACGCCGAGCTGCTCGGCGACGGTGCGGACCTCGGCGTCCAGGTCGTGGTGCTCCACGCCGAGCTTGCGGGCGACCTCGCGGACGGCCGGCGAGCTGGCCTGCTGCTCGCCCTGCTGCCCGGTGGGGGCCTCCCACAGGCCAGCGAGGCGGACCTTCTCCAGCAGGTCGCGGTCGGCGGGGCCGAGCGGGCCCCACTGGGTCTGGGTCCAGCCCTGGACGGCGGCGAACGGTGCGGCGGCGACCCACGACTGGGCCACCGCGACGACGACGACACCGGCCAGCGCGACCAGGATCGACCAGCGGAGCGGGCCGGGGATCCGGCGGGACATCAGCTTCTCCTCGTGTTTCTCAGACCTGGGTGTTTCTCAGACCTGGGCGAACTGCTCGGTGTGCACCCGGTCCTCCGGGACGCCGAGCGAGTACAGGGTGTCCAGCACGTCGGACACCAGCTGCGGACGGCCGCAGATGAAGTAGTCGTGCCTGCGCGATCCGCCGGCCCCGTCCAGATCGGTCAGCACCGCGGACAGCAGTGCGGTGTCGATCGGTCCGGTGGCGCCGGCCCAGTCCCGCGACGGGCGCCGCAGCACCTCGGTGACCTGCAGGTCGAGCAGGGTCCGCAGGTGCGCGAGCTCGGCCCGGAACAGCAGGTCGGCACGGTCGCGGGCGTGCACCACGAGCCGGTACGGGCGCCGGTCACCGCGATCCGCCGCGGTGCGCAGCATGCTCATCATCGGGGTGATCCCGACCCCGCCGGCGATCAGGACGAACCCGGTCGAGGGCACGGCGTCCGGGGTGAACGAACCGTACGGACCGTCCACCCACACCGGATCGCCGCGGTGCAGCTCGCGCAGCCGGGAGGCGAAGTCACCGGTGTGCCGGACGGTGAACTCGATCCGGCCGCCGTCCACCGCGGACGAGGCGATCGTGAACGGGTGCTCCTCGACCGACATCCGCTCCAGCCGGAGCCAGGCGAACTGCCCGGGCCGGAACCAGGGACCGGAGTGCCGTCCGCGGCTCTGCAGGACCAGCGTCGACACGGTCGCGCTCTCCGGCCGCACGACGTGCACCCGGAACTCGCCGGCGTCGCCGACCGCCCGCATCCCCCAGCGCACCAGGAGCACCCCGACCAGGAGCAGGCCGAGGATGCCGAGCACCGGGCCCATCACGGCGTCGGTCACCAGGTTGTTCAGCCACAGCACGTGCAGCGACGACGCCCCGACGACCAGCGCGGCCAGGCTCAGGTGCACCCACCGCCACACCTCGTGGGTGCCGGAGCGGACCCCGCGCACGGCGAAGAGCAGCAGCACCGCGATCGCGACGGTCCCGATCGTGGCGGCCTGCCCGCGGGCCGGCGCCGACATCGGGACGAGCAGCCAGACCCGTTCCGGGTGGTCGGCGACCACGCACGCCAGGTGCAGCGCGACGAGCGCACCGGCCAGGATGCCGAGCCTGCGGTGCAGGCCGAGCAGCGTCTCCAGCCCGAGCGCGCCGGACAGGCCGCGCACCCGGGAGGGCAGCACCGCGACGACGACCAGCGCGGACAGCGCGAGCAGCCCGGTGAGCACCGACATCTGGTGCAGCAGCGGCTGCGGACCGGAGCGGAGCATCCAGATCACCGACGGCCCGACGAGGGCCGTGACCAGCACCGATCCCCAGATCAGGCGGGCGCGGCGGTGCGCCAGCCAGGCGTCGGCGGGATCGTCGCGCCGGACGGGTGCGGTGACCTGGTGCGAGCCGGGCCGGCTCACGGCGTGCCGGGCGCGGGCCCGGCGGTCGTGGCGGGAGCCCGGCGGGCGGTGCGTGGGCGGGGCTGCGCGACACGCGGGGATCGACCCGCTACGGTCGCGCGGACGTCGGGAACACGTCCGGGCAGCAGAGGACCTGGGTGGTTCATCGGGTCACTTCCGGTTCGGGGAGCGGGCCGGGCGGGGGTTCCCGGCCACCGGGGCGGCTCTGGGGGGAGCGGGCCGCCGACCGGCAGCGTCGAACATAGGAAGTGTGCGGCGCCGAGGTTGCGTTCCTGAGAGGCGTCACCGCCGTCCGGGCGGCGCCGTCCGGCGAACGGCAACCGATCAGGCCGCCCGGAGTAGTGCTGTCCGTCCGGATGGAGCCGTCACTCTCAGGCGTGGCCGTTCACCGACGGTGGGCGTCCTGTCCCCCGCCGAGCCGCACCGGACACCCGGCGGGCCGCCCCCGCGGCGACGGCCGGCCCGCCGGACCGTGCGTCAGGCGGGCGCCGGGGTAGCCGAACGGACGCCCTCGGCGAGCTCGGCGGCGAGCTCACGCACCGCGGACGGCCCGCCTGTCCCGAGTGCCTCGACGAACGCCGTCCCGACGATGACGCCGTCGGCGTACCCGGCGATGTCGGCCGCCTGCTCGGCGGTGCGCACGCCCAGCCCGACGCAGACCGGCAGGGTCGCGACCTCGCGGACCCGGGTCACCAGGTCGCGGGCCTCGGCGCCGACCGACCGGACGCCGGTCACGCCCATCAGCGACGCCGCGTAGAGGAACCCGCGGCTGGCCCGGGCGGTGAGCGCCATCCGCTCCGGCGTCGTCGTCTGGGCCACCAGGAAGATCCGGTCCAGACCGTGCCGGTCGGACGCGTCCAGCCACTCCTGGGCGTCGTCGGGCAGCAGGTCCGGGGTGATCAGCCCGGAGCCGCCCGCCGCGGCCAGCTCGGCGGAGAACCGCTCGATGCCGTAGCGGTCGATCAGGTTCCAGTACGTCATGACGACGGCCGGTGCGCCGGCCTCGACCACCCCGCGGACGGCGGTGAACGCGTCCCGGCTGCGGGCACCGTTGTCCAGGGCCTGCTGGGTGGCCCGCTGGATGACCGGGCCGTCCATCAGCGGATCGGAGTACGGCAGGCCGACCTCGACGACGTCCACCCCGCCCTCGACCATCGCCCGCATCGCCTCGACGGATCCGGCGACGTCCGGGTAGCCGACCGGCAGGTAGCCGATCAAAGCCGCCCGGCCCTGGCCGCGGATCTCGCCGATCCGCTCGGCAACGCTCCGCACGCCGGTCATCGGACCTCCCCGTCGGCCACCGTCTCGTCGGTGACGGCCCGGCCCTCGTCGTCGATCAGCTGGAAGTACGTGGCGGCGGTGTCGACGTCCTTGTCGCCGCGGCCGGACAGGTTGACCAGGACGATCGCGCCCTCGCCGAGCCTGCGGCCCTCGCGCAGCGCCCCGGCCAGCGCGTGCGCGCTCTCGATCGCCGGGATGATGCCCTCGGTGCGGCAGAGCAGCCGGAAGGCCTCCATCGCCTCGGCGTCGGTCACCGACTCGTAGCGGGCACGCTTCATGTCGTGCAGCCAGGAGTGCTCGGGCCCGACGCCCGGGTAGTCCAGGCCGGCCGAGATGGAGTGCGAGTCGCGGGTCTGGCCGTCCTCGTCCTGCAGGATGAAGCTGCGGGAGCCGTGCAGCACCCCGACGTCGCCGCCGCCGATGGACGACGCGTGCCGCGGGGTGTCGATGCCGTCGCCGCCCGCCTCGAAGCCGACCAGCTCGACGCCGGCGTCGTCGAGGAAGGCGTGGAAGATGCCCATCGCGTTGGAGCCGCCGCCGACGCAGGCGCACACCACGTCGGGCAGCCGCCCGGTCAGGGCCTGGACCTGCTCGCGCGCCTCGACGCCGATGATCCGCTGGAAGTCGCGGACCATCGCCGGGAACGGGTGCGGCCCGGCGACCGAGCCGATCAGGTAGTGCGTGTCGGCCACGTTGGTGACCCAGTCGCGCATCGCCTCGTTCATCGCGTCCTTGAGGGTGCGCGTGCCGGAGGCGACCGGCCGGACCTCGGCGCCGAGCATCCGCATCCGGGCGACGTTCAGCGCCTGCCGCTCGGTGTCGACCTCGCCCATGTAGACGACGCAGTCCAGGCCGAGCAGCGCGGCCGCGGTCGCGGAGGCGACGCCGTGCTGGCCCGCGCCGGTCTCGGCGATCACCCGGCTCTTGCCCATCCGCTTGGTGAGCAGCGCCTGGCCCAGCACGTTGTTGATCTTGTGCGAGCCGGTGTGGTTCAGGTCCTCGCGCTTGAGCAGGATCCGCGCGCCGCCGGCGTGCCGGGCGAACCGGGGCGCCTCGGTGAGCAGGCTCGGCCGGCCGGAGTACGTCCGGTGCAGCTCGGCGAGCTCGGCCTGGAAGGCCTCGTCGGTCATCGCCGCGTGGTAGGCCTGCTCCAGCTCGTCCAGGGCGGCGACCAGCGCCTCCGGGACGTAGCGGCCGCCGAAGCGGCCGAAGTACGGGCCGGTCTGGTCGACCAGCCGCGCCGGGCCCCCGGCCGGGGGGCGGGCGGTGTCGGTCACGAGTCACTCCCTGACGGATCTGCGGAAACCCGCGATCGCCGGGCGCCGCACGTCGGTGACGGACCCCGGTCCGATCGGGTGCAACCCGACGGTACACCGCGCCCACCACCGACTTTGCGCCGCACGGACGCCGGACCGGGCGTCCCGGCGGGCGTCAGACGAAGCGGGGCCGGCCGACCACCCAGCCCAGGATCATCTCGGCGACGATCACCGCGGCGAGCAGCGCCAGCGACGCCGTCCAGGTCCCGGTGATCCCGTGCAGCATGCCGAACAGGAACGGGCCGGCCGCGCCGAGCAGGTAACCGAAGCCCTGCGCCATCGCGGACAGGTCGGTCGTCTCCGCGGTCTCCCGGGTGCGCAGCGCGATCAGGCCGAGGCCGAGCGGGAAGACCGCCATCCCGACGCCGAGCAGCACCGTCCACAACCAGGGCGCCGCCGCGGGGGCGACGGCGAGCCCGACGATCGCGGCGAGCGAGCAGAACGCCAGCCCGACGATCCAGCCGGACTGCGAGCTGCGGTTCAGCGCGATCGGCGGGATGAGGAAGCTCAGCGGGATCCCGATGACGTTGATCAGCGCGAGCATCAGCCCGGCGGTGGTGCGCGGGATGCCCTCGGAGACGAACAGCTCGGACAGCCAGCCCATCGCGACGTAGGCGACGCAGGCCTGCAGCCCGAAGAAGGCGGTGAGCGCCCAGGCCAGCGGGCGGCGCAGCATCGACCGCCGCTGCACCCCGTCGGTCCGGACCGGGGCCGCGGCGCCGTGCCGGGCACCGGTCGCCCAGACGACCAGCGCGCCCGCGGACAGCGCCGCCCAGGCGCCGACCGCGCCGCGCCAGCCGAGCAGCGGTTCCAGGATCGGGGTGAAGGCGGCGCCGAGCCCGCCGCCCGCCGCGAGCGCCGCGGTGTAGATGCCGGTCACCCGGCCGACGGCGTGCGGGAAGGACTCCTTCACCACGACCGGGATCAGCACGTTCCCGATCGCGATGCCGGAGGCGGCGATGAACGTCCCCCCGAGGACCACCCAGGGCCCGTCGACCACCCGCAGCACCAGCCCCGCGGTGAGCACGGCGAGCGCGACGCCGATCGCCCTGGCCACCCCGAGCCGCCGGCCGAGCAGCGGGGCGACGATCGCGGCGAGGCCGAAGCAGATGGTCGGCACCGCGGTGAGCAGCCCGGTCCACGGTGCGGAGGCACCGAGACCGTCCCGCACCTCGCCGAGCACCGATGCCATGCTGGTGACGGCGGGGCGCAGGTTGGTCGCGGCCAGCGCCACGCCGACGACCAGCAGCGGGGTGCCGACCAGCGCCCCGGTCCGGTGCGACGCGGCCCGGCCGGTGGTGTTCGTCTCCCCGGCCCGGGTCCCCTGATCAGCAATGCTCACGAAACGATATTGTTACAGACGTAGGATGTTCGGATGAAAGGATGTCCCGGTGCCTCTCGTCACAGCACGTCGCGGCAGCCTGGTCGACCAGGTCATCGCCCAGATCCGGGACGCCATCTCGTCCGGGCAGTGGCCGGTCGGTCACCGCATCCCGGCCGAGGCCGAGCTGACCGCGCGGCTGGAGGTCGGCCGCAACACCGTCCGCGAGGCGGTCCGCGCGCTCGCCCACGGCGGCCTGCTGGAGGTGCGGCAGGGCGACGGCACCTACGTGCGGGCGACCTCGGAGCTGTCCGGCGCGCTGCGCACGCTGTGCGGGCCGGAGCTGCGTGAGGTGCTGGAGGTCCGGCGGACCCTGGAGGTCGAGGCGGCCCGGCTGGCCGCCGCCCGGCGCACCGACGAGGACCTGGCGCTGCTGCGCCGCTCGCTCGCCGACCGGGACGTCGCCGTCGAGGCGGTCGCCGCGGCCACCCGCAGCGGCACCGAGCCGGGCACGGCCGAGCTGGAACGCGCCGCCCGGGCCGACACCGACTTCCATCTCGCCGTCGTGCGCTGCTCGGGCAACAGCCTGCTCGTCGAGCTGTACCGCGGCGTCGTCGAGGCGGTCGCGGGCAGTGTCGTGACGACGATGCCCAGCACCGTCGGCACCGACGACGACGTGTCGCACACCGGGATCGTCGAGGCCATCGAGGCGGGCGACGTGGAGCGCGCCGCCCGCGAGGCCGGTGACTTCCTGGAGCGGCTGATCGACCGCCGGGGCTGAGCCACCGGGCGGACGCGGCCCGCCCGGCCACCGCTCACCGAGCCGGCGATCCACCCCGCCGAGCGACGACGGCGGACGGCGCGGGCGCCCGGCACCCGGGGCCGCACCGCGGTTAGCCTGCCTCGCCGGACGCGATTTCACCCCGAACGATCGAGGAGTGCGCCGGCGTGCTGAAGGGTTTCAAGGAGTTCCTGCTGCGCGGGAACGTCATCGATCTCGCGGTCGCCGTCGTCATCGGCGCCGCCTTCACCGCCGTGGTCACGGCGTTCACGACGTCGTTCCTCGAGCCGCTGCTGCGGCTGTTCTCCGGCGGCGAGAACGCCGTCCCGCCCGGCACCATCCCGCTCACCGACGAGGTCCGGCTGGACTACGCCGCGTTCCTCAACGCGATGATCCAGTTCATGATCACCGCCGCAGTGATCTACTTCCTGGTCGTCTTCCCGATGAAGTGGCTGCAGGAGCGCCGGAAGAAGGCCGACGAGCAGACCCCGAAGACCGACAGCGAGCTGCTCGCCGAGATCCGGGACCTGCTCAAGGAGCAGGCCGAGCGGGAGCGCGAGCGCGCCCTGGCAGCGACTGCGACAGCGGCCCCGGCACCGGCACCGGCCGGGCCGTGGCCGCCGCACGGCCAGCCGGTCCCCCAGGCCCAGCCGGTCCCGCCGGGCCGGCCGGCGGCGCCGTACCCGCCGGACGCGCCGCGCCGGTCCCGGCACCGCGGCTGACCGCGGCCGCACCGCGAGTCCGACCGCGGGGCCCGCTCCGCGGGACCCGTTCCGCGGGACCCGTTCCGCGGGACCGAACGAGATCGCGACGAAACGGTTTCGATTCGACACGGTGACAGAGGGCGACCAGGCTGACCCGGTCGCGGTGGACGTGGGTCCATCCGCGGGAGGGGGACGGGACCGATGGCCGAGGTCACCACGAGGACCGGGGAGGACCCGCCCGCCCTGCGGCGGGTGATGGGCCCGAAGCTGCTGCTGCTGTTCATCGTCGGCGACATCCTCGGCACCGGGATCTACGCCCTGGTCGGCCAGGTCGCCGAGGAGGTCGGCGGGGCGGCGTGGCTGCCGTTCCTCGTGGCCTTCGCGGTCGCGATGGTCACCGCGTTCTCCTATCTGGAGCTGGTCACCAAGTACCCGGCCGCGGCCGGCGCCGCGCTGTACGCGCACAAGGCGTTCGGCATCCACTTCCTGACGTTCATGGTCACCTTCGTGGTGATGTGCTCGGGGATCACCTCGGCGTCGACGGCGTCCCGGGCGTTCGCCTCGAACCTCAACGAGGGCTTCGGCCTCGACCTGGGCAACAGCGGGATCGTGCTGATCGCGCTGGGCTTCATGGTGCTGGTCGCGGCGGTCAACTTCCGCGGCGTCGGCGAGAGCGTGAAGGTCAACGTGGTGCTCACGCTGGTCGAGCTCTCCGGCCTGCTGCTGGTGATCCTGGTCGGGGTGTTCGCGATCGCCGGCGGCAACGCCGACTGGGCCCGGGTGGTCGCGTTCGACACCCCGGAGGACAAGGGCGTGTTCCTGGCCGTCACCTCGGCGACGTCGCTGGCGTTCTTCGCGATGGTCGGCTTCGAGGACTCGGTGAACATGGCCGAGGAGTGCCACGAACCGCGGCGGATCTTCCCGAAGATCATGCTCACCGGCCTGACCATCACCGGCGTGATCTACGTGCTGGTCGCGATCTGCGCCGTCGCGCTGGTGCCGGTCGGCCCGCTCGCCGCGAGCGAGACGCCGCTGGTCGAGGTGGTCCGGGCCGGCGCGCCGGGCATCCCGGCGGACGCGGTGCTGCCGTTCATCTCGATGTTCGCCGTCGCGAACTCGGCGCTGATCAACATGCTGATGGCGTCCCGGCTGCTCTACGGCATGGCGAACCAGGCGGTGCTGCCCAAGCAGCTGGCCCGGGTGCACCCGTTCCGCCGCACCCCGTGGGTGTCGATCATCTTCACCACGCTGATCGCGTTCGCGCTGATCACCTACGTGTCGCTGGACGACGAGTCGGACGTGGTGTCCGCGCTCGGCGGCACCACCTCGCTGCTGCTGCTCGCGGTGTTCACGATCGTCAACATCGCGGTGCTGGTGCTGCGCCGCGACCGGGTCGACGCCGACCACTTCCGGGCGCCGCCCGGGCTGCCGGTGGTCGGGGTGATCACCAGCGCCTACCTGGTGCTGCCGTTCTCCGGTCGGGACGCGATCCAGTACGAGCTGGCCGGCCTGCTGCTCCTGCTGGGGCTGATCCTGTACGGGATCACGATCCTGCTCAACCGCAGGCTGGGCGTGCGGAAGACGACGCTGGACCCGGCCAAGCTCGACGGCTGAGGGACCGGGCTGCCCGGGCTGCCCGGCCGGGCAGCCCGGGATCAGCTGCTCGGGGTCAGCTCGCGTACCCGCCCGGCCAGCTCCTTCTCGAAGAAGTCGAAGAAGCCGTCCGGGTCGGGCCCGGCGTTGATCAGCGCGAGCCGGTCGTAGCCGGCGTCGACGAACTGCTGGGCGACGGCGAGATGCCGCTCCACGTCGGGACCGGCGCCGAACACGTCGGCCATGTCCTCGACCCGCACGAACCGGGTCGCGGCCTCGAAGTTCCGCACGTTCGGCAGCTCGGCCTGCACCTTCCAGCCGGTCGGGCCGAACCGGAACTTCTCGTGCGCGGCGGCGAGCGCCTCGTCCTCGGTGCGGGCCCAGGCCAGCGGCACCTCGGCGTAGCGGGCACCGGTGCCGCCGGCGGCGGTGTAGGCCGAGACCAGGTCGGTGCGCGGCTCGGTGACGAACAGCGCGTCGCCCAGCTCGGCGGCGATCCGCGCGGCGTTCGGCCCGCCCGCGGCGACCGCGATCTCCGGGAGCGGATCGGGCAGGTCGAACACCTGGGCGTCGGAGATGCTCAGGTGCTTGCCCCGGTAGCTGCGGTAGCCGCCGGACCAGAGCAGCCGGATGATCTCCAGTGCCTCGCGGAACATCTCGTGCCGCACCCCGGTGACCGGCCACTCCGCGCCCGTCACGTGCTCGGAGAGCCGCTCGCCCGAGCCGACACCCAGGGTGAACCGGCCGTCGGCGAGCAGCGCGGTGGTCGCCGCGGCCTGGGCGATGATCGCCGGGTGGTAGCGGATCATCGGGCAGGTCACCCCGGTGGCCAGGTGGATCCGCTCGGTCCGGGCCGCGATCGCGGCCAGGATGGACCAGGCGAAACCGGAGTGGCCGTGGCTCTCCAGCCACGGGTGGTAGTGGTCGGAGATCTCGACGAAGTCGAAACCCGCTTCCTCGGCGCGGACGGCCTGGCGCACCATCTCCTGCGGTGTGAAGGCCTCGGCGAAGAGCTTGTAGCCGATCTGCATGTCCGGGGGCTACCCGGGATCCGCCCCGTCACGCCTCGGCGGGCCGGTGCACGGTGGTGGTCCCCGTGCGGTCCTGCCACGGAGACCGCCACCGAGACACCGCGCAGCCGGGTGCCGGACGGGTGCCCGGCCGGTGCTCAGCCGAGGTCGACGATCGCCGCGACCGGGCCGCCACCCTCCGGCCCCTGGTGCGCCGCGGACACCGAGACGAACGCCGCCGGATCGCCGGTGACCGCCGCCGTCACGCCGCCGACGCACGCCTTGATCTGGCGGTGCCAGTGCACGTCGGAGTCGTCGAGCATGGCGTTGCGCCGCCCCCGGACGGTGCCGTCCTGGGACGCCTCGCACTTGAGGAACACGTTCACCAGCCGGCCCTCCAGGTCGGAGGTGTGCGCGCGCTCGGGCAGGTCCAGCCCGGCGTCGCGGATCGCGTTCCAGATGCCGTCGGCGTCCAGCGCGTCGGTCATCACCGAGTGCCCGATCCGGTAGCGGCCGCCGACGCCGCGGGCGTTGCCGACGACGACGACCTGCGCCCGGTCCAGCTCCACCCCGGACGAGCAGGACGCGACGGCCGAGTACAGGTCCCGGTCGTGCATCACGTCGTCGTCGGTCGGCATCTCGATCTCGCCGAGCGCGACGGCGACGCCGAGCGCGGTGCAGCCGTTGGACAGGTCCATCGACTCGTGGGTGTGCTCGGTCCACACCGTCTTCCCGCGGGACTTGGCGTCGCGGATGGTGGAGATGGTGAGCAGCGGGGTCTTCGTCTGGACGTAGTGCACGTCGGCCGGGTCGGTGATGCCGGCCCGCTTCATCGCCGCCTGCACCGCGTCGGCCACCTTGGTGATCATCGGCGTGCGGCCGATGTCCTCCGGCGCGAGCTGCTCGCTCATCGCGAACCCGACGGTGAGCCGCGGCTCCTCGGACGGCGTGGCCTCCTCCGGCGGCACCGTCGCGAAGATCGTCGCGTGCGGGCTGAGCACCCCGTCGGTGCCGCCGGACCAGACGATCGGCACCTCGCGGACCTGCTCGGCGGGGGCGCCCTTCTCGACGAGCACCTCGCGGAACGCGCGGTCGGCGATGATCCGGGTGTAGTCGTTCACCCCGCCGTTGCCCTCGGTCTTGCCGATGATCGCGACGACCCGTTCGGCCCGCAGCACCCCCTCGTCGATCAGCGCGGCGAGCTCGCTCGCGTCGGCGACGGAGTGGATCGGGACCTTGCGCACCTCGATGGCGTCGGGCATGACGGCTCCTTCCGTTGACGGACTTCAGTCGGGGACGACGACGGTCCCGGCGGCGCCCGCGGCGGCGTCCGGGAGATGATCGAGATCGGTGATGACGGCCCTGGTCCCGCCGGCCTCGACGAACCGGCAGGCCGCGTCGACCTTGGGGCCCATCGAGCCGCCCGCGAAGTGGCCCTCGGCGGCGTGCGCGCGCAGCGCACCCACCCCGACGACGCCGAGCGGCTCCGCGTCCGGGGTGCCGAAGCGCAGCACCGCCTGCGGCACGTCGGTGCCGATGACCAGCACGTCGGCCCGCACGGTGCGGGCCAGCAGGGCGGCACCGAGATCCTTGTCGATCACGGCCTCGACGCCGGTCAGATCGCCGGTGAGCTGCCGGACGACCGGGATCCCCCCGCCGCCATTCGCGACGACGACGAAGCCGGCGTCGACCAGCGCCCGGACCGCCGGGCCGTCGACGATCTCCAGCGGCTCCGGCGAGCCGACCACCCGGCGCCAGCCGCGCTCGCCGCGGTCCTCCCAGTGCTGGCCGTGCTCAACCAGCACCGCCGCCTCGGCGGCCGGGAGGTAGCGCCCGATCGGCTTGCTCGGCCGCACCAGACCCGGATCGTCGCCTGCGACGATCGTGCGGGTGACGACGGCCGCGCTGCGCCGGTCGATCCCGGCCCGGGCCAGCGCCGCGTCCAGCGCGGTGGTCAGCACGAAGCCGAGCGTCCCCTGGGTCTGCGCACCGCACCAGTCCAGCGGGACCGGCGGGACGACGGCGGCCGCCAGCTCGTTCTTCACCAGCAGGTTCCCGACCTGCGGGCCGTTGCCGTGGGTCAGCACCACCTCAGTGCCCGCGGCCAGCAGCCCGGCGACCGCACCCGCGGCGACCTGCGCGGCGGCCACCTGGTCCTCCGGCCGGGCGCGGCCGTCCGGGGCGGTCATCGCGTTGCCGCCCAGCGCCAGCAGCACCCTCACGACGCGCGCCCCAGCAGCGCGTCCAGGGTGCGCGTCCCGGCGGGCAGGCCGTGCGCGTCGTAGTAGCCGAACATCGCGTCGAACCAGGCGCCGCGGCCGGACGGGCCGGGCACCCGCTCGGCGGTCGTCCCGGCCTCGGCGGCCAGCTGCGCGACGGTGCCGGTGCGCGAGGCCAGCTCGTAGGTCGCACCCTCGTGACCGGGCCCGGTGAGCACCGTCGCGGCGACCTCGGCGATCTCGGCCAGGTCGGCGAAACCGAACGGGGCGTGCACGTCGTAGGGCACCCGGACCGGCCCGGACAGGTCCAGGTTCTGCAGGTAGGCGCCGGGCTGCAGGATCGTCCAGCGCAATCCGGAGCGGCGCACCAGGTCCTCGGACCGGGCCTTGCCCAGGTGGTGCGGCATCGCCGGGACGTACGGCGAGGCCACCGAGTGGTAGACCACCCGGCCGACGCCCGCCGCGCGCAGCCCGTCGAGCCATCCGCCGACCAGCGCGGGCTCGTCCGGGTGCATGTTGGGCGCGATCAGGTACGCCGCGGCGCAGCCGGCGGCCGCGTCACGGACCCGATCGGCCCGGCCGAGCGGGACGGCGTCGGCACCGCGCCCGCGCAGCGCCGCCCGCACCGCCCGGCCGGTCACCCCGTTCCCCCCGGGGATCGCGATGCGCACCTGTGCGGCGCCCATCTACAACCGGTCCACGCCGGCGTGCGCGGCGCCCGCGAGGGTCGCGTAGCCGGGTCCGCGATCGAAGAACGCGTCGTCGGTCGCCGACCAGGCGGCCCGCCCGGCCCGCTCGGCGCGGGTGGCCGCCTCGTCGACGCCGAGCGTGTCGTCGTCGATCGAGCCGGTCAGCACGACGCCGTAGTCGGCCAGCGCGGACGCGGCGGACACCTTGTGCCACAGCACGTCCCGCACCACGGCGGCGGGATCGCGGGCGAGCGGGTCACCCCAGCCGCCGCCGCCGGTGGTGCGCACCCGGATGATCTCGCCGGCCGCGACGGGTTCGGCGTCGGCGAGCGCGTCGACCTGCCGCTCGTTCGGCCCGCCCGGGTCGATCACGACCTCGAACGGCCGCCCGGCCTTCCCGCCGCGCACCCCCCAGCAGGACAGGATCGAGCGGTCGGCGATCGACATGAAGTGGCCGTCGCGGAGCATCCGGATGTGCTTCTCGTAGCCGAGGCCGCCGCGGAACTCGCCCGGCCCGCCGGAGTCGACGGCCAGCGACAGCGACTCGACGAGGAACGGGAACCGGGCCTCGGTGAACTCGGTCGGCAGGTTCCGGGAGTCCGGGACGACGTGGATGGTGTCCTCGCCGTCGGCGTAGTAGCGGCCGCCGGAGCCGCCGCCGAGCACCTCGCGCATCAGGTAGGGGCGGCCGTCGACGTCCTCGCCGTACACGCCGGTGTAGCGGATCGTCTCCTGGTCGGCGGGCATCCGGCCGTCGACCGCCTTCGCGACGACCCCGGCGAGCACGCCGAGCAGCCGCAGGATGACGAAGGTGCGGGCGTTCGTCGGGGCCGGGAACACCGGGGTGAGCAGTGTCCCGGGCGGCGGGAACCGCATCTCGATCAGCGGGACGATGCCCTCGTTGACGTCGAGCTCGGCCATCCGCTCCGGCGAGTCGGCCAGGTTCCGCAGGATCGGGGCGAGCCACTTCTTCAGGAAGACGCCGTCGGAGTAGTCGCCGCAGTGGTTGATCGGCCCCTTGGCCTGCGGTGAGGTGCCGTCGAAGTCGATGATCAGGCGCTCGCCGTCCGGGTCGTCGGCGGCGGTGCGGGTCAGCGTGATCCGCTGGGTGTGCAGCCGGGGCGCGTCGACGCCGTCGTGCTCGGCGTAGTCCTCCCAGGTCCAGCTGCCGACCGGGATCCGGCCGAGGATCTCCCGGCGGTAGGTCTCGGTGGTGCGCGCGATGATCGCGTCGAAGCAGGACTCGACGGTCTCCACCCCGTAGCGGTCGAACAGCTCGCCGAGCCGGCGCGCGCCCATCAGGCAGGCGGAGCACTCGGCGTCCAGGTCGGCCGAGAGCGACTCCGGCATCCGCGAGTTCCGGGTCATGATCGCCAGCGCGGCCCGGTTGGGGACGCCCTCGTCCCACAGCCGGATCGGCGGCACCATCAGTCCCTCCTCGAACACGCTGGTCGCGTTCGACGGCATCGAGCCGGGCACCGCGCCGCCGATGTCGTCGTGGTGCCCGAATGCCTGCACGAACGCGACCACCCGGCGGTCTCCGGCCGCCCCGGCGAACACCGGCACGGTGACGCACAGGTCGGGCAGGTGCCCGATGCCGCCCTCGGAGCGGTAGACGTCGTTGTGGAAGAAGACGTCGCCCTCGCGCATCTGCTCCAGCGGGAACTCGCGGGCGATCGGGTGCACCAGCGCCGAGTAGGAGCGGCCGGTGAGCTTGCGCAGCCGCCGGTCGTGGATGCCGGCCCGGAAGTCGTGCGCGTCGCGGATCATCGGGCTGCGGCTGGTGCGGGCGATGGCGGTCTCGACCTCCATCTCGACGCTCGCCAGCGAGCCCTGGACGATCTCGACCAGCACCGGATCGGCGCTCGCGCCGGCGTCGTCGGTGAGGGCGCCGAACGGGAACTGGGTGGGGGCGCGGCGGGAACCGGTCACGACGACTGGGCCTTCCGGGTCACGATGATGTTCAGGAACCCGTCGACGCGGGCGGTGAAGCCCGGGTGCAGCGGGACGGTGGAGCCGAACTCCTCGACTATCGCCGGGCCGTCGACGGTCGCGCCGGGCGGAAGGTCGGTGCGCCGGTACACCGGGGTGTCGATGAAGCCGTCAGCCGCGGCGAAGCAGACCGGGCGCCTGCCCACCGGTGTCACGACCGGATCGGCGACCGGGTCGTGCCGCGGGATCTCCGGGCGCCGGATCGGCCCGATCCCGGACACCCGCAGGTTGACCCACTCGACCTGCTGGTCGTCGTCGCCGGCGAAGTCGTAGCCGTAGAGCGCGCGGTGCGCGGCGTGGAACGACCCGGCGACCTCGTCCAGGGTGGCGGCGGTGACCGGGCCGTCCGGCACCGGGACCCGCACCTCGAACGCCTGCCCGAAGTAGCGCAGGTCGGCGGAGCGCACGAAGCCGTGCCGGTCGGCGGCGAAGCCCTCCCGGGTCAGCGCGGCGGCGGCCTGCCCGGTCAGGTCGTCGACGATCCGGGCGACGGCGGCCGGGTCCAGCCGGTCGGCGAGCGCGACGTGGGTCCGCACGTAGTCGTTCTTGACGTCGACGGTGAGCAGGCCGAACGCGGAGACGTTGCCCGGGTTCGGCGGCACCAGCACGGTCGGCACGCCGAGCACGTCGACCAGCCGGCACAGCAGCAGCGAGCCGGAGCCGCCGAACGTGGTGAGCGCGAAGTCGCGCACGTCCAGCCCGCGCTTGACGGTGACCTGGCGCAGCGCGTTCGCCTGGTTCCAGGCGGAGATCTCCAGGACGCCGGTGGCGCACGCCTCCGGGGTGAGCTCCAGCTCCTTGGCGAGGCGCTCGATCCCGGCGCGGGCCGCCTCGACGTCCAGCGGGATCTCGCCGCCGAGCAGGTGCGGCGGGATCCGGCCGAGGAACACGTGCGCGTCGGTGATCGTGACGTCGGTGCCGCCGCGGCCGTAGCAGAGCGGGCCCGGATCGGCGCCCGCCGAGTGCGGGCCGACCTTCAGGGTGCCCTCCGGGGAGATCCAGGCGATCGACCCGCCGCCCGCACCGACCGTGACGACGTCGATCATCGGGATCTTGGACGGGAACCGGCCGACGGTGCCCTCGGTGGTCAGCGTCGGTTCGCCGCCGATCACCACCGACACGTCGGTGGAGGTGCCGCCGCCGTCGGAGGTCAGCACCTTGTCGAAGCCGGCCTCCCGGGCGATCAGCCCGGCACCGAGCGCGCCCGCGGCCGGTCCGGAGAGGACGGTGGTGATCGGCTGGTGCACGACCTCGTCGGCGGAGAGCACGCCGCCGTTGGACTTCATCACGTAGAACGGGATCTCGCGGTCGTCGTAGCGGGTGAGCCGGTCCTTGATGTTCGAGACGTAGGCCGACAGCCGGGGTTTGACGGCGGCGTCGACGAGCACGGTGGTGGCCCGCTCGAACTCGCGGTATTCGCGCAGCACCTCGCTGGACAGCGACACCACGGCGCGCGGGTGCTCCTCGGCGAGGATCTCCCGCATCCGCTCCTCGTGCGACGGATCGGCGTAGGCGTGCAGGAAGCAGACGCCGAGGGTGTCGACGCCGTGGTCGCGGAACCAGCGGGCGACCTCCCGGGCGCCCGCCTCGTCGAACGGGCGGACCTGCGCGCCGGTGTGGTCGAGCCGGCCCTCCACGCCCTTCACCAGGTCGCGCGGCACGATCCGGTTCGGCTTGACCCAGAAGTAGGAGTTGCCGTAGCCGTCCGGGACGGACTGGCGGGCGATCTCCAGCATGGCCTCGTAACCGGCAGTGGTGACGAAGCCGAGCCGGCCGACCTTGCCCTCCAGCAGCTGGTTGGTGGCGACGGTGGTGCCGTGGCTGACCGCCTCGACGTCGGCGCCGGTCGCCCCCAGCAGGTCGAGCACCTTGTCGATCCCGGCCAGGAACCCGTCGGCCGGGTTGGCCGGGGTGGAGGGGGTCTTGGTGGTGACGAGCTCGCCCGTCCCCTCGTCGAAGGCGACGACGTCGGTGAACGTGCCACCGGTGTCGATGCCGATCCGGATCCGCCGGGTCATGGGGCTCCTCCCGCTCACGCGTCGCTGGCTCCGATTCAACCGGCCCCCACGCCGAGCTGACATGGCAAGGAATGCCGAAGAACCGGCAATCAACTGACAGGTTCTGCCGATGGTTCCGGGGCGGTGCCGACCACGATCCGCGTCCTGGGAGTGGAGGTGCGCGCCCGGCGCCCGTGCACTCCCGAGACGTGGATCGTCGGGTTACCCGGGCAGGGCACCCGCGAGCTGCTCCACCGCGGCGATCCTGGCGTCCGGCCGCGCCGAGTGCACACCCTGCGCGGCGCGCCGGGCACGGTCGAGCGCCTCCCGTCCGGCGTCGAGCGCGCCCATCCCCAGGCAGGACTCGGCCAGCCAGGTCAGGTAGAGCGCGACCTCGCGTGCATGCTCCGGGGGATAGCCGTCGATCGCGGCGTCCAGCAGCGGCGCCGCCGACCGCGGATCACCGAGCACGATCATGCACCACCGCGTTCCGGATCGGAGAGCTCGGTACCCGGCAGTGGGTCGCGTGGTACGTCGACGGGGAGGAGCAGCCGGTCCGGTTGGACCGGCCCAACCTCTACCCCGACGGGTGACGGGCGCGAGGACGCCGACGAAGATCCGTGTCGTGGGAGTGGAGGTGTGCGCCAGGCGCCTGTGCACTCCACAGACGTGGATCTTCGGGTTACCCGGGGCGGGACGCTCTCGCTTCCGGACCGAGATCCAGCTCCTGAGTCAGTGCGGCGAGCTCGTCGGCGTTCTCGCGGCGACGGGCGTCGTCGGCCCGCCCCGGTCGGCCGGGCGCGGAGGCGGAGCTCGCTCGGCAGGCTCTCCGGCCCGCTGCCTCAGCGTGGCCCGGGTGGCGCGGTCGGGCCGACGAGCGCCTCGACGGCGGCCGCGACCTCCAGCAGGTACCGGTCGGCGCCGTGCCGGGTGACGATCTGGATGCCGACCGGGAGTCCGTCGGCGGTGGTGCCGAACGGCACCGAAATCGCCGGGCAGCCGGTCACCGTGATCAGGTAGGCCGAGCGCATCCAGTCCAGGTAGGACTCCATCGGGCGGCCGTCGATCTCGGTCGGGAACTCCTGGTCGGCCGGGAACGGCGGGACCTGCGACACCGGCAGGACCAGCACGTCGTGGTCGGTGAAGAACTCGCGCATCCGGTGCGCGAGCGCGGTCCGCCGCCGGTAGGCGAGCGCGACGTCGGCGCCGGTCAGCGACTCGCCGGCCCGGATGTTCGCGGCGAGGGACGGTTTGAGGTCGTCCGGGTGTGCCGCGAGCAGCTCGCCGAACCGGGCCTGGAAGTGCCAGGCGCGCAGCGTCCGGAAGCACTCGTCGGCACCGGACAGGTCGGGAGCGGCGCCGGTGACCGAGGCGCCCGCCCCGGCCAGCGCCGTCCCGGCGGCCTCGACGACGCCCGCCACCGCGGGATCGACGGCGAAGGCGCCGCCCAGGTCGGTCGAGAGGGCGACCCGCAGCCCGCCGGGCGCGACCGGCTCGGGCGGCGCCGCGAACAGTTCGCCCGGGTCGCCGAGCGCGTGCGGCGCCCGCGGATCGGGCCCGGCCAGCACCGACAGCAGCAGCGCGAGGTCGCCGACGGTGCGCGCCATCGGGCCGCCGGTCGACGTCGTCTCCCACATGTTCTGCGACGGCCACTCCGGCACCCGCCCCCAGGACGGGCGCAGGCCGACCACCCCGCAGAACGACGCCGGGTTGCGCAGCGAGCCGCCCATGTCCGAGCCCTCGGCGAGCGGCACCATCCCGGCCGCCAGCGCGCAGGCGGCACCGCCGGAGGAGCCGCCCGCGGAGCGGGACGGGTCGTGCGGGTTGCGGGTGGTGCCGAAGACCGGATTGAACGTGTGCGAGCCGGCCGCGAACTCCGGCACGTTGGTCTTGCCGATCGGCACCGCCCCGGCCCGCCGGATCCGCTCGACGATCAGGTCGTCGGTGTCCGGGACGTGCTCGGCGTAGAGCGGCGAGCCGTAGGTGGTGCGCCAGCCGGCGGCGGCGTGCGTGTCCTTGAACGCGAACGGCAGCCCGTGCAGCGGGCCGACCTCGGCGCCGGAGGCGAACCGCTCGTCGGCGGCCGCGGCGCCGGCCAGTGCGCGCTCGGGATCGAGCGACACGATCGCGGTGAGCTCCGGGTTCCGCTCGGCGATCCGGTCCAGGTGCAGGGCGGTCAGCTCGCGCGCGGAGATCTCCTTGGCGCGCAGCGCGGCGAGCTGCTCGCGGGCGGTGGAGTCGACCGTCGGCCCGGTCACCGGCGCCGCCCGATCGCGGCGCCGACCAGGACGCCGAGCAGCGCCACCGCGGCGCCGACGCCGACGCCCCGGGTGAAGTCGCCGGCCCCGGAGCCGGGCCCCGGTTCGGGCGCTGATCCGGGCCCCGGTCCGCTCGCGCGCGGCGCGGCGAACACCCCCGCCGGTGCGGTGGACCCGGGATCGCCCACGCGCGCCGTGCCCGCCGGATCGGCGGACCACGCACCGCCGGTCGGCGGCACCGCGCCGGGCAGCACAGCGCCGGGGGCCGCGCCTGGCGGCGCGGCGATGGCCCTGCCGACGTTGCCGAAGAACTCCGCGGCCATCCGCTTCGACACGCTCGCGAGCATCCGCTGCCCGACCCCGCCGACCATCCCGCCGACGGTGGCGTCGGCGGCGTAGGAGATCCGGGTGCCGCCGTCGCCGAGGTCGTCGAACCCGACGTCGACGACGGCGTCGACGGTGCCCGGCCCGCCGGACCCGCGCAGCGTCATCACCAGCGACTCGTGCTCCTTGAGATCGGACAGCGCGCAGCTGCCCGCGTAGGTGCCCTTGATCGCGGCGACGCCGGCGGTGACCGTCATCGCGTAGGCGTTCTCGCCGGTGGACTCCAGCTTCTCGCAGCCGGGGATCGTGGTGACCAGCACCCGCGGGTCGAGCAGCGCCGCCCAGACGTGCTCGACCGGGTGCGGGACGACGTCGGTTCCGCTGATCTTCACGCTCGGTGCTCCTCACGCAGGGTGTGCAGGTCGGACGGCGAGATCGGCATCGCGGTGATCGGGAAGCCCTCGGCGTCGGAGATCGCGGCGGCGATCACCGCGGACACCGGGATCACCCCGGCCTCGCCCGCCCCCTTGATCCCGAGCGGGTTCAGCGGGGAGGGCGTCTCCAGGTGGTCGATGTCGATCGCGTCCGGGATCTCGCTGACGTAGGGCATCAGGAAGTCCATGAAGGACGCGTTGAGCAGCTGCCCCGAGTCGTCGTAGGCCATCCGCTCGTACAGCGCGCCGCCGATGCCCTGGGCGACGCCGCCGTGGATCTGGCCCTCCACCACCATCGGATTGATCAGGTTCCCGCAGTCGTGCACCACGGCGTAGCGCAGGATCCGGATCTCCGCGGTGGCCGGGTCGGTCTCGACGATCGCGGCGTGCATCCCGGAGGCGAACGTCGCGTGCACCGGGCTGTAGAAGTCGGTGCCCTCCAGCCCGGGCTGCTCGCCCTCGGCGACCGGCGGCAGCTCGGAGTCCCCGACGGAGAACTGGGTGGCGGCCTGCGACGCCTCGTCGAAGGCGTAGCGCAGTGGATTGGACAGCACCGACAGCGTCCCGAGCGGGATCGACCGGTCGGTGCCGCGGACGCCGACGATCCCGTCGACGATCTCCAGGTCCTCGACCGACGCCTCCAGCGCGTCGGCGGCCAGCCGCAGCGCCTTCTCCCGGGTCCGCCGGGCGGCCTTGTGGATCGCCGAGCCGGACATCACCGCGGCCCGGGAGGCGAACGTGCCGACCGCGTACGGCATCCGCCGGGTGTCGCCGGTGACCACCTCGACGTCGTCGAAGCGCACCCCGAGCTCGTCGGCGACGATCTGCGCGAACGCGGTGGCGTGGCTCTGCCCCTGGGTGGTCAGGCCGGTCGCGACCTTCACCTTGCCGTTGGTCTCGACGTGCACGTGCGCGCCCTCGTACGGCCCGACGCCGGTGCCCTCGACGTAGCAGGCCAGCCCGATGCCGACGGTGCGGCCCTGCTCGGCGCAGGCCCGCCGGAACCCGGCGAAGCCGTCCCAGTCGATCAGCTTGCGCAGCTTGTCCAGCGAGGCGGGGTAGTCGCCGGAGTCGTACTCCAGCGCCCGGCCGTCCTGGAAGACGAGGCCGTGGTCGTAGGGGAACTCGTCGGGCCGGATGAAGTTGACCGCCCGCACCTCGGCGCGGTCGCGGCCCAGGTACGCGGCGATCGCGTCCATGGTGCGTTCCATCGCGAAGCAGCCCTGCGGCCGGCCGGCGCCGCGGTACGGGGTGACGATCACGGTGTTCGTGTACATCGACTCGAAGGCGACCCGGTAGGCGCCCGGCTTGTACGGGCCGAGCAGCTGGGTGGAGGTGATGATCGGGACGATCAGCCCGTACGGCGTGTAGGCGCCGTGGTCGTGCCAGAACTCGACGTCCAGGCCGAGCAGCCGGCCGTCGTCGTCGAACCCGACCTCGACGTGCTGGGTCTGGCCGCGCTCGTGTGCCGAGGAGACGAAGTGCTCGCGGCGGTCCTCGGTGAACTTCACCGGCCGGTCCAGCGCGCGGGCGGCCATCGGCACCAGCAGCTCCTCCGGCCACGGGTGCACGATCTTGACGCCGAACCCGCCGCCGACGTCCGGGGTGATCACGTCGACCCGGCCGATGTCCAGGCCGAGCTTCGCCGCGACGGCGGCGCGCACGCCGGTCGAGGTCTGGGTGGACGACCACAGGACCAGCCGGTCGGCGTCGCGGTCCCAGCGGGCGACGGTGCCCCGGCCCTCCATCGGCATGCAGGCGCTGCGCTCGATCTCCAGGTCCAGCGCGAGCCGGTGCGGCGCGGCGGCGATCGCGGCCGGGGCGTCGCCGACGGTCTGCTCCAGGCGGGCGCCGACGTTGCCCGGGACGTCGTCGTGCACCAGCCGGTCCGCGGCGCGGGCGGCGTCGAGCCCGACGACGGCGGGCAGCACCTCGTAGTCGACGACGATCCGGTCCACCGCGTCCTCGGCGAGGTAGCGGTCCTCGGCGACGACGAACGCGATCGCCTCGCCGACGTGGTTCACCTCGTCGCGGGCCAGCGCGTACTGGGTGCGGCCGTGGGTGAGCGCGGGATGCGGGATGAGCACCGGCAGCGGCTCGGCCATCGGGCCGGTCAGGTCGTCGTAGGTGTAGACGGCGTGCACCCCGTCCACGTCGAGCACGCCGGACACGTCGATGTCGAGGATCCGGGCGTGCGCGTGCGGGGAGCGCAGCACGGCTGCGTGCAGCGTGCCGGGGCCGTCCGGGCCGGTCAGCACGTCGTCGACGTAGCGGCCCTCGCCGAGCAGGAACCGGCGGTCCTCGACCCGCGCGACCGGCTGCCCCATCAGCCTCGTGGTCACCGGCTCGACTCCAGCTCGGCGGCGCGCTCCACCGCGCGCACGATGTTCTGGTAGCCGGTGCACCGGCAGAGGTTCCCGGCGATCATGTCCCGGGCGCCCTCGTGGGTCGGGCGCGGATCGCGGCGCAGCCCGGCGGTGACCGTCGTCAGGAAGCCGGGGGTGCAGAAGCCGCACTGCAGGCCGTGGCACTCGGCGAACGCGCGCTGCACCGCGTTCGGCTCGCCGTCCGGCCCGGCCAGGCCCTCGACGGTGGTGATCTCGTGCGCGGTGGCGGTGACCGCCAGCATCAGGCAGGCCCGGACCGGCTCGCCGTCGAGCAGGATCGTGCAGGCACCGCAGACGCCGTGCTCGCAGCCGACGTGCGTGCCGGTCAGCCCCAGGTCGTGGCGCAGCGCGTCGGACAGCAGGCGCCGGGCGGGGACGCGCAGCTCGTGCGTCACCCCGTTCACCCGCAACCGGATCTCGTGCCGGGTCTCGCGCCGGATCTCGTTCATGGCGTCCCTCCCTGGGCGTTCGCGATGGCGGCGGCCACGACCCGGTCGGTCAGCACCCGGACCAGGGTCCGCCGGTAGGCCGCCGTGGCGTGGATGTCACCGACCGGGTCGAGCCGTTCCAGGGCGGCGTCGCCGCGATCGGCCGGCGGCACCCCGGTGAGGTCGACGACGGTGGGCACGTCGCTCACCGACAGGTACCCGACCCGGATCCGCTCACCCTCGACCAGCGCGGCGGCCCCGGCCAGCGCGTAGTCGCCGTGCCGGCGGGCAATCTCGTCGAAGGCGACGCCCGCGCCGGGGGGCAGCGCCGGGAAGAACGCCGAGAGGGCGATCTCGTCCGGCGCGACCGACGACTCCAGCGGGCCGACGAACAGCTCCGGCGCCGCGATGGTGCGCCGCCCGGCGGGCCCGGCGACCTCGACCGACCCGCCGAGCAGGCTCAGCACCACCGGCATCTCGGCGGCGGCGTCGGCGTGCACCAGCGAGCCGACCGTCGTCCCGCGGTTGCGGATGGTGGCGTGCGCGACGTGCTCCAGCGCCATCGGGACCAGCGGCTGGACCCGCGCCACCTCCGGCGACTCCAGCACCGCGGTGTGCCGGGCCAGCGCACCCACCTGCACCCCGCCGGCCGTCACGGTGATCGCGTCCAGCCCGGGCAGACCGTTGATGTCGACGACCAGCGACGGCGACGCGAGCCGCATCGACAGCAGCGGGACGAGGCTCTGGCCGCCGGCCAGCACCTTGCTCTCCGGTGCCGCCAGCGCGGCGACGGCGTCGGCCAGCCGATCGGGACGGACGTAGTCGAAGGGCGGGGGTTTCACGGCTTCCTCCCGGCCTCCCCGTCCTGCTCGGGGACCTCGGTCTCCATCCGGCCGGCCGGAACACCCTCGGCGGGGGTCCCGGCGCCGACCCGCCGGTCGCGCAGCGCGACGACGTGGAAGTAGACGATCACCAGGATCGTGCCGAGCGCGATTCCGCCGATCTCGAAGCCGCCGCCCAGGTCGAGCGCGACACCGCCGATCCCGGCGACCATGCCCGCGGCCAGCCCGACCAGGTTGCGCGGCTCGGCGAAGTCGACGCCGTTCTCCACCCAGATCTTGGCCCCGACCAGCGAGATCATCCCGTACAGCACGAGCGTGATCCCGCCCAGCACGCCGCCCGGGATGGCCGCGACCAGCACCCCGAACTTCGGGCACAGGCCGAGCACGATCGCGACGCCCGCCGCGACGTAGTACGCCGCGGTGGAGTACACCCGGGTCGCGCTCATCACGCCGATGTTCTCGGCGTAGGTGGTCGTCGGGGACCCGCCGAACATGCTGGCCAGCGCGGTCGCGGCACCGTCGGCGCCGAGCGCGCGGCCCATGTAGGGATCGAGATCGTCGCCGGTCATCTCGGCGACCGCCTTGACGTGCCCGAGGTTCTCGGCGACCAGCGCGATCACGCCGGGCAGCACCAGCAGCACGAACACCAGCGAGACGCTGGGGCCGTGCACGGCCGGGACGCCGTCGTCGAGGGTGCCGCTGGGCAGCCCGAACCAGGCCGCCTCGGCGAGCCCGTCGAACCCGACCCGCAGGTGCGGCTCGGGGGTGCAGCCGTCGCCGCCGCAGGAGGTGATCGGGCCCAGCAGGACGTCGAACAGGTAGGACAGCAGGAAGCCGAACACCAGCGCGAGGAACACCGCGATCCGGCCCCAGAAGCCGGGGAACAGCACCGCGGCGAACACCAGGAACGTCGCGGTGAGCAGCGCCGTCCACTGGTCCACCGGCCAGTAGACCGACGCCACGACCGGCGCGAGGTTGAACCCGATCAGCATGACGACGGCGCCGGTCACCGCAGGCGGGAGCACCGCGTGCACCATCCGCGGCCCGGCGAAGTGCACGAACACGCCGACGGCGAGCAGCACCAGGCCGGCCACCATGATCGCGCCGGTGACGTCGGCGGAGTCGCCGCCCATCGCCCGGATCGCGGCGACGCCACCGACGAACGCGGCGCTGGTGCCCAGGTAGCTGGGGACCCGGTTCTTGCAGACGACCAGGAACAGGATCGTGCAGAGCCCGGAGAACAGGATGGCGAGGTTCGGGTCGAGCCCCATCACCACCGGGAAGACGAAGGTGGCGCCGAACATGGCGACGACGTGCTGGATCCCCAGCCCGGCGGTCTTCCCCCAGCGGAGGCGCTGGCGGGCTCCGACCGGCTCGCCGGGTGCGGGATCGACCACCTCCCACTTGAACATCGACATGCTGGTCCCTCCGGTCCGGTGCCTCGCGAACCTGACTCAAGCTAATGAGACCCAGGTCGCACCTCGACGGCGATCCTTGCCGATCGTCCGCCGGATCCGCTGGCACGAATTGATGACGCGAACACTCTCGCCCCGTGCGTTCCCGTGCAGGTTTCCGGCGGATGTCCGGGATGTCGCAGCCGCGGGCCCCGGTAGTCGATCCCGCCTTCCACCGTCAGTACTCGATCTTGCGGGCCTGCAGCGCCACCGCCACGTCGAGGCGCAGGTTCGGGTCGGTGGACAGCGGCCCGAGCAGCCGCTCCAGCTTCGAGACCCGGTAGCGCATCGTGTTGTAGTGGAAGAACTGCAGCCGGGCGGCCTCGGCGACGTTGAAGTTGGTGTCCAGCAGGATCTGCAGCGTCTCCCGCAGCTCGGCCGCCTCGGCGGTCGGCTCGGCCAGCGGGCCCAGCGCGTCCCGCACGAACGAGCGCAGCTCGGCCGGGTCCGGGATCAGCGCGATCAGCCGGTGCAGGCCGAGCTGGTCGAAGAACGTCGTCCCGCCGCCGCCACCGATCCGGCGACCCACCTCGACCGCGCGGCGGGCCTGCCCGTAGGCCGCGGGCAGCGCGTCGACGTCGGCCGCCGGCCGGCTGACCCCGGCCGAGAACTGCCTGCGCCCGCCACCCTTGTCCCCGGCCACCGCGGTGACCACCCGCCGGACGATGTCCCGGCCCGCCGGACCGGCCTCGCGGTCCGCGGCGACCGGCAGCAGGGCCACCACCTCGGAGGAGAAGTCGACGGTCGGGATCCCGTCGCCGACCCCGGCGCACACCTGCCGCCAGGCGGCCGAGAAGCGCTTCTGCCAGGCCCGGCGCTGCTCGCCGGACACCGGCTCGTCGGTCGGGTCCAGCTCGGCCGAGACCACCACCATCGGCCGGCGCAGGTCCCAGCCGAAGGTGTCGGCGTGCTCGGCGACGTAGGCCGGATCGGCGGTGCGGCGCAGCAGCAGGTCGCGCAGGAAGTCGCCCTGGTACTTCGTCTCGACCGCGGTCACCGCCTCCTCCCGGACGATCAGCAGCGCGGCGACCGCGGCGGCCCGCTCCAGCGCCCGCACGTCGTCCGCGGTGAGCCGGGCACCCCGGCGCAGGCAGACCAGGCGCGCCAGATTGGTGCCCCCGGCCGCGACCCGCAGCGTGCGGGCCTCGCCGCCGCCGATCGCGATCCCGTCGGCGCCCATCCGCTCGACCCGCAGCCGCCCGGTCGGGTCGACCAGCTCGTGCTCGGCGAGCAGCTCGCGCAGCTCGCCGGACAGCGCGGAGGCGCGCTCCCGGCCGTCGGTCGAGGTGAAGGCGACCCCGACGCCGAGCACCCGCCCGACCTCCGCCGCGATGCCGTCGAGATCGCCGCCCTCCAGGGCGATCTGGGTGAGCCCGGTGTGCAGGGCGTCGACCCGGGCGAGCGCGGCCCGCGCCGGCAACTCCGGATCCGGACCATCTCGTTTGAGCAAGAGTTGCCTTCCCTCGGAGCCGAAGGTGGCACAAATTAACATCGGATCGCGGGATTGCCCAGGCTAGCGTCGGCTCCGTGATCGCCGTCAGCGCGCCCGTCCGGGTCCGGGACCGGCTCCGGTCGGCCGCCGACGGCCCGCTGCGGATCGTGCACCGCGGGCCCGCCGCGGTGTATCTCGCCGTCGGCGGGGAGTGCGTCGGGGTGACCGCGCGGGACGCGGTCACCGTGCCGTGTGCGCTGCACACCCGGCTCGAGCGGCTCGAGGTGAGCAGAGCAGAGCTGCGCGACGGTGTGCTGCACCTGGACGGCGAGCCGCTGCGGATCCGGCGGTTCGCCGACACCCGGGTCCCGCCGCTGCCGGCCGGCGCCCTCGCCCGGCCCGGCACGTCACGGGCGGGCGGGACCGGCCGCCCGGCGGAGCCGGGCGCGGCGACCGGGCACCGGCCCGCGACGACAACCACGTCCGCGATCGCGGTGCTGCCCGGCCGGGTGTGCCCGGCGACCGTGCCCGGCCTGGTCGGCAGCGGCGACGGCCTCACCCCGCTCGGCGACGACGTGCTGTGCGGCTGGCTGGCCCTGCACCGCGCCGCCGGTGCGGCCACCCCGGCCGTCGACGCCGCCGTCCGGGCCCACCTGCACCGCACCACGCTGCTGTCCGCGACGCTGCTGCGCTGCGCGCTCGACGGCGAGGTGGTGGACCGGTTCGCCCGGTTCGTCGCCGCGCTCGGCTCGCCCGCCGAGCAGCACGCGACCGCGGCGCTCACCGCCGTCGGGCACACCTCGGGTGCCGGGATGCTGCACGGCGCCCGGCTCGCCCTGCGGGAGCTGCACCCGGCCCGCCGGGCCGGCCGGCGGCACGACCCCGCCCAGCACGATCACGCGCGGCACGACCCAGCGCGGCTCGACCCAGCGCGGCTCGACCCAGCGCAGCACGACCACCGCCCCCCGGCCGACGAGCACCCTGGAGGGACCGCCGCATGAGCACGCACGTCGAGGTACGACCCGGCGCCTACGCCGACTCGGTGACCCTGCTCCGGGTGAGCCGCACGGTGGCCGGGCTGGACGGGGTGACCGCGGCCCAGGTCGCGATGGCGACGCCGCTGAACGTCGACGTGCTCACCGGGATGGGGTTCGAGGTCCCCGCCGGGACCGGCCCGAACGACCTGGTCGTGGCGCTGCGGGTGACCGGCGACGCGGAGCTCCCGGCGGCGCTGGCCGGGGTGGACACCGCGCTCGCCGAGGCGAACCGGCCCGCCGCGGGCAGCGGTGACGGCACCGGCACCGCCGCGCCGCGGACCACCGGCTCCGCGCTGGACCGGGCGGCCGCGCCGATCGCGCTGGTCTCGGTGCCCGGCCCGCACGCGGCCGTCGAGGCGATGGACGCGATCGAGGCCGGCTGCGACGTGCTGATCTTCAGCGACAACGTCCCGGTCGAGCAGGAGATCGCACTCAAGCGGGCCGCCGCCGAGCGGTCGGTGCTGGTGATGGGCCCGGACTGCGGGACGGCCGTGGTGCACGGCCTGGGACTCGGGTTCGCCAACACCGTCCCGCCCGGCCCGGTCGGGATCGTCGCCGCCTCCGGCACCGGCTGCCAGCAGCTGCTCGCCCTGCTCGACCACGCCGGCGTCGGCGTGACCTCGGCGCTCGGCGTCGGCGGGCGGGACCTCTCCGCCGAGGTCCGTGGGCTCGCCACCCGGGAGGCGCTGCGCCGGCTGGACGCCGATCCGGCCATCGAGCTGATCGTGCTGGTCTCCAAACCCCCCGCCGACGACGTCGCCGACGAGATCCGCGCGCTGGCCGCCGGCCTGGCCACCCCGGTCGAGTTCGCCCTGCTCGGGCCGGGCCGGCCGGACCTGACCGCGGCCGCCGGCTCGGTGCTCGCCCGGCTCGGCAGGCCGGTGCCGGACTGGCCGGTGCACGGCTCCGCCCGGCCCGCCGCAGGCGGCCGGTACCTGCGCGGCCTGTTCGCCGGCGGCACCCTCGCCACCGAGGCCGCGACCGTCGCGGCCGGGGCCGGGGCCGGGGCCGGGCACACCTTCCTCGATCTCGGCGACGACGCCTACACCGCGGGCCGCGCCCATCCGATGATCGACCCGACGCTGCGGCTGGAGCACCTGCGGGCGGCGCTGGCCGATCCGGACACCGCCGTCGTGCTGCTCGACGTGGTGCTCGGGCACGGCGCCGAGCCCGATCCGGCCGCGGCCCTCGTCCCGGTGCTGTCGGGCGCCCGGCCACCGGTCGTCGTCACCGTGGTCGGGACGGCCGCCGACCCGCAGGACCTGCACCGCCAGGTCGGCGCGCTGGTCGCGGCCGGCGCCGAGGTCCACCTGTCCCAGGCCGGCGCCACCCGCCGCGCCGTCGAGCTGCTCGGAGCCGCCCAGTGAGCACCACCCGCACCCCGGACGCCGTGGTGAGCACCGGCACCGATCTGCTCGCCGACGCCGTCGAGGACCAGGCCGTCCCGGTCACCCGGGTCGACTGGCGGCCGCCGATGGACGGCACCGCCGACGACCTGGCGACGGTCGCCACCGATCCGCTGCGGGCCGCGGCGAACGAGCGCGCGCTGGCCGCGATGCTCGGCGTGACCGCGACCCTGGTCGACGTCGCCCCCGCCGCCGAGGTCCTCGGGCTGGCGCCCGGCGAGTTCCTGCACGCCGGGCCGCCGATCACCTGGGACCGGGCGTCCGGGCCGCTGCGCGGCGCGCTGATGGGCGCCGCCGTGCTGGACGGCCTGGTCGACGACCCGGAGGACGCCCCGGCGCTGTTCGAGGCGGGCACCTCGGTGTCGCTGGCGCCGTGCCACCACCGGGCGACGGTGGGCCCGATGGCCGGCGTCGTCACGTCCGGCATGTGGATGTTCGTGCTGGAGGACGCGGCGACCGGGCGGCGCACGTACTGCTCGCTCAACGAGGGCCTCGGCAAGGTGCTGCGCTACGGCGCCTACGGTCCCGAGGTGCTGGCGCGGCTGCGCTGGCTCGGCGACGTGCTGGGCCCGCTGCTGCGGGTCGCGGTGCGCGCCACCCGCGACGCGGGCGATCCGGTCGACGTCACCGCGATCCTGACCCAGATGCTGCAGATGGGCGACGAGGCGCACAACCGCAACCGTGCGGGGACCCTGATGCTGCTGCGCGACCTGTCCCCGGCGATGGTCACCGGCGCGGCGGATGCCGGGCGCTCCACCGACGACGTCGCCGCGGCGCTGCGCTTCGTCGGCGGCAACGACCACTTCTTCCTGAACCTGGCGATGCCGGCCTGCAAGCTCGCGCTGGACGCGGCCCGCGACGTCGACGGCTCCACGATGGTCGTCGCGATGGCCCGCAACGGCACCGACTTCGGTATCCAGGTCTCCGGCACCGGCGACGAGTGGTTCACCGGCCCCGCGCAGCTGGCCGACGGCCTGTTCCTCGGCGACTACGGGCCGGCCGACGCGAACCCCGACATCGGCGACTCCGCGATCACCGAGACGGCCGGCATCGGCGGGTTCGCGATGGCGACGGCCCCGGCGATCGTCCGGTTCGTCGGCGGCACCGTGCCGGACGCGCTGGCCACCACCCGCCGGATGCGCGAGATCACCCTCGGCGCGAACCCGCGGTGGACGGTCCCGGTGCTGGAGTTCGCCGGCGTCCCCAGCGGCATCGACGTGACGAAGGTGTGCCGGACCGGGATCCTGCCGCAGATCAACACCGGGATGGCGGGCCGGGTCGCCGGGACCGGCCAGGTCGGCGCCGGGCTGGTGACCCCGCCGGCCGGGATCTTCCCGGCCGCGCTGGGCGCGCTCGCCGCCCGGACCCGCGCCCGCCGCACGACCTGACCCGTCGGGGCGTTCCGCAGGTCGGAGGATGGACTTCCGGTCCGCGCTCGGTACCGTGACCGCATCATCCGCAGCGCCGCACCGAACCGGACGCACGGTCCCGCCCGCACCGCCCGGCAGGCCCGGCGCGCGCCGGTGCCCGCGACCGGGGGCGCCCGGTGAGCAGCCCCGGTCCGGTCCCCGAGCGGCCGGCGTCGAAGGTGCGGCTGCGCGACCACGCCCCGCGCCCCGGGATCACCGTGCTCGAGGTGATCGGTGAGATCGACCAGGCCGAGGCGGAGGCGATCCGGCTGCGCATGGTCGAGCTCCTGCGGCGGACCGGGGCGGCGCGGGCCGTGCTCGACCTGTCCGGCGTCGGGTTCCTCGGGTCGCACGGGCTGACCGCGGTGGTCCGCTCCTCCCGGGCCGCCGTCGAGCTCGGGGTGCTGCTGTCCGGGGTGACAGGGCCGGACAACCGGGCGGTGCTGCGGCCGGTCCGGATGACCGGCCTGGACCAGGTGATCCGCTGGTTCCCGGATCTCGACAGCGCGCTGGCCGACGGCCCCGGCCGGCCGCACCTACGGGACGGGCCCGCATCCGGTTCACCGCCGGGGCGGTGACGACTCCCACCGCGGCCGCGGACGTTCACCGTGCATCGGGCGGGTAGCCCGATCGTATGACGGACGTGTCCAACCGAACGGCCCCGGCCCACGACGAGCGCGCAGCGGCGCCGGACGACGCACCCCAGGTGGTCCGCCGTGACCTCCCGGAGGCCGCCGGGCCGGAGCGCGTCCTGGTGCCCGGCGACTCGCTGGAGCCGCCCCGGACCCGCTCCGGCGAGCAGCTCGCCGAGGTGTTCGAGGAGGCGGTCGACCGGCTGGACGCCGCCTTCCCCGCCGACCGGATCTCCTACATCCTGGACGACTCCGCGGCCGGCCTGCTGCTGGCGACCGGTCCGGTGGCCGAGCGGCTCGACCCGGGCGTCGAGGTGCTGGTGGTCTCCGGCCCCGGCTCCGCGGCCGCCCGGATCGCGCAGCGCCCGGCGGACCGGCTCGATCCCGCGGACCGCCGCGACGGCGGCGATCACCCCCGCCTACCTGATCTACACCTCCGGTTCGACCGGCCGGCCCAAGGGTGTGGTCATCTCGCACCCGGCGATCTGCAACTTCGTCCGGGTCGCCGCCGACTGCTACGGCCTGCGCGCCGACGACCGGATGTACCAGGGACTGACCCTGGCCTTCGACTTCTCGGTCGAGGAGATCTGGACGACGTTCCTGACCGGCGCGACGCTGGTACCGAAGCCGGCCGGGGTCTCGCTGGTGGGTGCGGACCGGCACGTCTTCCTGGCCGAGCGGCGGATCAGCGCGCTGTGCTGCGTGCCCACGCTGCTCGCCACCCCGGCCCGGGTGAGCGCTGGGGCGGCAATCCGGCGGTCGTCGGCTGAGCCGGGCCGGGAGCCCGGACCAGGCGGTGCACGCCGGGCGCCGGTGTCAGGCCACGAGCGCGAGCACGCTCTGCACCCCGACGCCCCCGCCGACCAGGAGCAGCAGCACCGCGAACGACCGGTTCAGCGCGGCCGCGGACAGCCGGTCGGCGACCAGCTTCCCGGCCAGCGCGCCGAGCACGGCGACCGCGACGAACGGGCCGAGCACCGTCCAGTCCGGCTGCAGGTGGCCGGCCCGGGCGGCCAGCGAGCCCGCCGCGTTCAGGGTGAGCACGAGCAGCGAGGTGCCGATCGCGGCGGGCATGCCCATGCCGAGCAGCACGACCAGCGCGGGGACCACCAGGAACCCGCCGCCGACGCCGAGGAACCCGGTCAGGAAACCGATCAGCGATCCGGCGGCCAGCACCTTCGCGGTGCGCACCGCGAGCGCCCGGCGGTGCGGCCGCACCAGCACCGCGGTGCGGCCGTCCGGGCCGGCCGGACCGTCCGGGCCGTCCTCGGCCGGCACCGACCGGCCCGCCGGACCGGTCGCGGCCGCCGGTTCCTCCCGGGCGTCGCCGCCGCGGACCAGCATCAGCGCGGCGACGGCGAGGGTCAGCCCGGCGAACGACAGCAGCAGCACCGGCTGCGGCACGGCCCGGTTGAGCACCGAGCCGGCCCAGGCCGTCGGCAGGCCGACGGCGCCGAACGCGAGCCCGGTACGCCAGTCGATGGTCCGGTCCCGCAGCCTGCTCAGCACGCCGACCACGGAGATGATCCCGACGATGACGATGCTGCCGGTGGTGGCCGCGTGCGCGTCCTGGCCGAGCGCGTAGACCAGCGCCGGGACCGACAGCACCCCGCCGCCGCCGCCGAGCGCGCCGATGACCAGGCCGACGACCAGCCCCAGCACCCCGGCGACGATCCCGGTCACCGGCGCGGGTCCGCCCGGTCGGGGCTGCCCAGCAGCTCGAGCTGGTAGCCGTCACGGGTGGCGAAGTCGGCGCGCAGCACGAACCGGTCGCCCCGGACGAGGGTGTGCCGCCACTCGACGCGGCGGCCCTTCGCGGTGCCGAGCCGGCGGATCGAGTAGGCCGCGGTGGACGGGCTGCCGCCCAGCAGCCGGTGCTCGGCAGGCGTCGGCAGGATCGGCTGGATGGTCTCCTCGCCGCCGGTCAGCACCACCCCGCACAGCTCGGCGTAGCGCTCGTAGAGGGCGCCGCTGCTGAAGTCGGCCTCCAGCAGCGGGGCAGCCAGCTCGTGCGGCAGCCAGAGCCGGTCCAGGGCGAGCGGATCGCCGCCGGCCAGCCGCAGCCGCTCCAGGTGCACCAGCGGGGTGGACTCCTCCAGGCCCAGCCGGGTGGCGACGACGCCGTCGCGGCGGACGTCGAGCGCGCGGACCACGCTGCGCTGCTCGATCCCCATCGCGCGGACCGACTCGTGCAGGCTGTAGAGCGCGCCGAGCCGCTGCACGATCTCGACCGGTTCCGCGGTGCGGGAGGGGCGGCCGCGGGTCCCGACGACGAGACCCTCCTCGCGCAGCACCTTCACCGCCTGCCGGACGGTGTGCCGGCTGACGCCGTACTCCTCGACCAGCGCCAGCTCGCCGGGGAAGCCGTCGGTGAAGGCGTCGGCGTCGAGCCTGCGCCGCAGGTCGTCGAGCAGCTGGAGCCAGAGCCGGCGGTCCGGGGTGCGGTGCAGTGCCGCCGGACCACCGTTCCCCGTCATGCCCGTTAATGTACGGTCATTTGTCCGGGAGGGCCGGCGTCACCGGACGTGACCTGCGTTACGGGCGCCGGTCAGAAGGGGACGTGCGCGGTGTGTGCGGCGCGGGCCGCACCGGCGATCCGGGCGAGCAGCCCGGGCCGGCGCTCCCCGCCGTCGCCGGACGGGGACGGCTCGGCGGGCGGTGGCGGCACGGGACCCGCGCCGGACGCCGGAACGGGACCGGCGGGCGGCGCGTCCACCTGCGGGGACAGCACGGGGTTCACGGCGGATCGGCTCCGGGGGCGTCGCGGCGGGGGCTGACGGGTCTACGGAGCGGGCCGGACCGCCGGACCGGCGGCACTCAGCCCGCGCAGGGCCCCCGGCGACAGCGACGGTCGTCGACCGACAGCAGCTCCACCGCGATCAGGCACACGACGAACGTGCGATCGGTGGACGGACCGGTGACGGACACGCCGTCCACTGCACCATGCCCCGGGCGCCACCGCAACGCCCGGACGGTCATCTCCGGGACCAGGCGCAGCCACCGGCGAAGGTGACGGTCTCGCCCGCGATCAGCCGGACCGCTCCGGGCCCGCTCAGCACGGCCCGGGCGACCTCCACGCCGTCCGCCCCGATCCGGGTGTACTCGCAGGCCGCGCCCCGGACCGGCCCCGGGGTGCCGTAGACCCCCGGCTCCAGTGCGGCACCCACCCGGAACCCGCCGTCCGCGGCAGTCGTGACCGCCACGGGCGCGGCGAACGCCTGGGTGGCGGTGGCCTCCGCCGACTCACCCGGGACCACGAACGAGCGGACCACCAGCAGCGGCACGACGACCGCGAGCAGCACCCACGGCCACAGGACGGTCCGCTCCCCCGCGGCCTGCCGGTCCGCGTAGTAGCGCTCGTACGGTCCGCCGTCGTCCATCCACCCGCCCCGCCGCTCTCGTCGTCACTCTGCCCATCGAAGCGATCGGGCGGGTGCGTTACGCGGCAGGTGGGTGACATCGCAAGGACCGTGCTGGAATGGCCGGGTGAGCACGGGCCGCACCTACGCCGGGGAGTCGGCCGCCGACCGCGCCGAGCAGCGGCGCCGCCGGCTGCTGGACGCGGGCCTGCAGGTGCTCGGTACCGAGGGGTACCGGGCGGCGACGGTGCGCCGGATCTGCCGGGCGGCCCGGGTCGCCGACCGCTACTTCTACGAGTGCTTCGACGGCACCGAGGACCTGCTGCTCGCGGTGCACGCGCAGTGTGTCGACCGGCTGCGGGCGGCGGTGTCCGCGGCGCTGGCGGTGCCGGCCGGAGGGCGCCGGCCGGCCGATCCGCTCGGCCTCGCCCGGACCGGGCTGGACGCGTTCCTGGCCGTCGTCGAGGACGACCCGCGGCTGGCCAGGGTCGTCTGGTTCGAGGTGCTCGGGGTGAGCGAGCGGGTCGAGCGGACCTCGCTGCGGACGAAGTCGGACTTCGGCAGGCTGCTCGCGGCGCTGGCCGCCGAGCACACCGGGACCGCGCTGGACGTCGACGACGACGGTCTCACCGCCGACGCGCTGATCGGCGGGATCAGCCACGTCGTCATGACCTGGACGGCGCGCGGGTTCACCCCGCCCCGGGCGCGGGTGGCCGACGCGCTCGCCCGCTTCCTGGTCGGCGGCGCGGGGGCGGCCCACCGGCCGAGCGACGCCGGTCACCCCCAAATGGGGAATCAGCCGTCATCAGATTAGGCTCGGCGATCAGCACCCCCGATGGAGAGGCTCCCGGCATGAAGACGTTCACCGGCCGCACCGCGGCGATCACCGGGGCCGGCTCCGGGATCGGCCGCGCACTCGCGCTGCGGCTGTCCGGCCAGGGCTGTCATCTCGCGCTCGCCGACCGGGACGCCGCCGGGCTCGCCGAGACCGCCGCGCTCGCCGGGCCGCAGGTCCGGGTGACCACCACCGGGCTCGACGTCGCCGACGAGCAGGCCGTGTACGCCTGGGCGGACACCGTCGTCGCCGAGCACGGCGCGGTCGACCTGCTCGTCAACAACGCCGGCGTCGCCCTGTCCGGAACGGTCACCGGGCTGTCGCTCGACGACTACCGGTGGATCATGGACATCAACTTCTGGGGCGTGGTGTACGGGACCAAGGCGTTCCTGCCGCACCTGGAGGAGTCCGGCGACGGGCACGTGGTGAACCTGTCCAGCGTGTTCGGCCTCGCCGCCCAGCCGCTGATGAGCGGCTACAACGCCAGCAAGTACGCGGTGCGCGGGTTCACCGAGTCGCTGCGCCAGGACCTGGAGCTGACCGGTTCCCGGGTGTCCGCGACCTGCGTGCACCCGGGCGGGATCAAGACCAACATCGCGCGGGCCGCGCGGATGGACCCCAGCGTCGCCGACGCCACCGGGCGGTCGCCGCAGGACGCGTCGAAGGAGTTCGAGGCACTCTTCCTGACCACGCCGGACCGGGCCGCCCGGACCATCCTGGACGGCGTGCTGCGCGACCGGCGCCGGGTCCTCATCGGACCGGACGCCTGGGCGATCGACTCGATGGTGCGGCTGCTGCCGACCACCTACCAGCGGATCGTCACCGGGGTCGTCCGGTCCCGGCGGAGCTGAGACCCTCATCCCCGCCGGGCGGTCCCCGGCCCGACCCCCAGGAGCCGCCCGATGAGCCCCGGCCAGCAGCCTCCGGTCACCGCCTTCGGTCCGGACTTCCCGTTCCCGTTCGACGACTGGATCGCCCATCCCGCCGGGCTCGGCCGGATCCCGGCCGACCGGCTCGGCACCGAGGTCGCCGTCGTCGGCGCCGGGATCGCCGGGCTGGTCGCCGGCTACGAGCTGATGCGGCTGGGACTGCGGCCGGTGGTATACGAGGCGTCGCACCTGGGTGGGCGGCTGCGGTCGCAGCCGTTCGAGGGCGCCGACGGGATCGTCGCCGAGCTGGGCGGCATGCGGTTCCCGCGCTCGTCGACCGCGTTCCACCACTACGTGGACCTGCTCGGGCTGCGCACCGAGCCGTTCCCGAACCCGCTGACCCCGGCGTCCGGCAGCACCGTGATCGACCTGCACGGACGGACCTACTACGGCCGCACCCTGGCCGATCTGCCGCCGTTCTTCACCGAGGTCGCCGACGCCTGGGCGGCGGCGCTGGAGGAGCGCGTCGGGTTCTCGGCGATCCAGGACGCCATCCGGAACCGCGACACGGCGACCCTGAAGCGGCTGTGGGACGACCTGGTGCCGCAGTGGGACGACCGGACGTTCTACGACTTCGTGTCCACCTCGAAGCCGTTCGCCGAGCTGAGCTTCGCGCACCGGGAGGCGTTCGGGCAGGTCGGCTTCGGCACCGGCGGCTGGGACTCGGACTTCCCCAACTCGATGCTGGAGATCCTGCGGGTGGTGACGACCGCCTGCGACGAGGACCAGCTGCTCGTCGTCGGCGGGGTCGAGCAGGTCCCGCAGGGCCTGTGGCGGCGCGCCCCGGACGGGATCGCGCACTGGCCCGCCGGGACCAGCCTGTCGTCGCTGCACGGCGGCGGGACCCGGCCGGGCGTCGCCCGGATCCACCGGGTGGACGACGGCACGATCCGGATCACCGACGTCTACGGCGGTGTCCGCGACTTCCCGGCCGTCCTCGCGACCTGCCAGGGCTGGCTGCTGTCCACCCAGATCGAGACCGACGAGTCGCTGTTCAGCCAGGAGCTGTGGATGGCGATCGACCGGACCCGCTACATGCAGTCGACGAAGACGTTCGTGATGGTCGACCGGCCGTTCTGGCGGGACGTCGATCCGGCGACCGGCCGGGACGTCATGAGCATGACGCTGACCGACCGGCTCACCCGCAGCACCTACCTGTTCGACAACGGCCCGGACCGGCCCGGCGTGATCTGCCTGTCCTACACCTGGATGAGCGACTCGCTGAAGATGCTGCCGTACCCGGTCGAGAAGCGGGTCGAGCTGGCGCTGCGCGCGCTGCGTGAGATCTACCCGGGCGTCGACATCGCCGGGCACGTCATCGGCGACCCGATCACCGTGACCTGGGAGTCCGACCCGCACAGCCTCGGCGCGTTCAAGGGTGCGCTGCCCGGCCACTACCGCTACAACCGGCGGATGTACTGCCAGTTCGTGCAGGACGACCTGCCGCCGGCCGAGCGCGGGATCTTCCTGGCCGGCGACGACGTGTCGTGGACGCCGGCCTGGGCGGAGGGCGCGGTGCAGACCGCGCTCAACGCCGTCTGGGGGATCATGCACCACCTCGGCGGCAGCTGCCCCGCGGACAACCCGGGGCCCGGCGACCGGTTCGCCGAGCTCGCCCCGCCGGCCCTGCCCGACTGATGCGGATCGCGCTCGCCCAGTGCGTCCCCGGGCCGCGGGACGTGCCGGGCAACCTGCACCGGCTCGACGGGTTCGCCGCGGCCGGCGCCGATCTCGTCGTCACCCCGGAGATGTTCCTGACCGGCTACGCGATCGGCGCCGACGCGGTGCGGGCGCTCGCCGAACCGGCCGACGGGCCGTCGGCCGCCGCGGTGGCCGCGCTGGCCCGGCGGCACCGCACGGCGGTCCTCTACGGCTATCCCGAGTCCGACGGCGGGCAGGTGTTCAACGCCGTCGCGCTGGTCGGGCCGGACGGCTCCCGGCTCGCCGGGTACCGCAAGACGCACCTGTTCGGCGAGCTGGACCGGGCGCAGTTCAGTCCGGGTGCCGACCGGCCCGCGGTGGTCGAGCTGGACGGCTGGCGGCTGGGCCTGCTGATCTGTTACGACGTCGAGTTCCCGGAGGCGGTCCGCGATCTCGCGCTCGCCGGGGCGGACGCGGTGCTCGTCCCGACCGCGAACATGACCGGCTACGACCGGGTGCCGACCACCCTCGTCCCGGCCCGGGCGTACGAGAACCAGATCTACGTCGGCTACGCCAACCTCACCGGCGCCGAGGCCGGTCCGGTCTACGGCGGACTGTCCTGCGTGGCCGGTCCGGACGGCGCCGACGTCGCCCGAGCCGGGCGCGGCGAGGAGCTGCTGCACGCCCGGCTGGACCGGACGGCGCTGGCCGCGTCGCGCCGGGAGAACCCGTTCCTCGCCGACCGGCGGCCCGAGCTCTACCGCCGCCTCACCGGCCGCTGACCGGCGCGATCCGGATACCGATCTTCGTCGCGCCGTCGCCCGCCCGGCGGGCCAGCTCCAGCGCGGCCGGGGTCTCGGCCAGCGGCAGCTCCCGCTCCAGGCACTGGCCAACCTCGACCAGCCCGCCGTCGACGAGCTCGAGCGCCTCGTGGAACGAGCGCAGGCCGGGCTCGTACTGCGCGCCGCTCGGCCAGACGATCGTCACGTTGCGCTGGAACGCCAGGTGCGCCGGGAACGCGCTCGGCTCGTTGCGCTCCGGGTACCCGAAGAAGCAGACGGTGCCCGCCCAGCGCACCATGCCGATCGCGGCGGCCCGGCAGTCGTCGTAGCCCGCCGCCTCGACGACGACGTCCGCGCCGCGCCCGCCGGTGAGATCGGCGACCAGCTCCTCCGGGCTCCCGCCGGGCACCTGCACGGTGTGCGTCGCCCCGAGCCGGGCGGCGACGGCCAGCCGATCGGCGTCCCGGTCGGTCACGACGACGGCCGGGTACCCGAGCCGGCACAGGTGCTGCACGAAGTAGCCGCCCGCCGAGCCCGCCCCGATCACGACGGCCACGTCGCCGTCCGGGCGGCCGACCCGGCGCATCGCGAACAGCGTGGTGCCGAGCTGCTGCGCGGTGACCGCGCGGCGCAGGTCGGTGCCGGGCGCGAGCGGGACCAGGTAACCGGCCGGGACCGCCTGGTACTCGGCGAAGCACTGCCCGGTCGTCCCGGGCGGGACGGTGAGCACCGGGGTGCCGGGCGGCAGCGGCGCGTCCTCCGGCCCGACGACGACGCCGGTGCCCTCGTGGCCGGGGTACCCGGGCCGGCCCAGCATGTCCGGCCGGTGGAAGCCGTCGAAGACCGAGTGCACGTCCGAGCCGCACACCGACGAGTAGTGCATCTCGACCAGCAGCTCGCCGGGCCCGGGGACCGGCCGCGGGAACGACCCGACGACCGACACGCCGGGCGCCGCCAGGGTCGCCGCCGTCATGGGAGGGGTGCTCGCCGAGGTGCTCACGGGGCCGCATTCCAGCACAACCGGTGCGTCGCGGGCACGACCTCGCAGGTAATCGACCCGGGGCGCGGGCCCGCCGATGGTGGACGCAGACACCGGGGACGCACCCCGGGCGACGTCCAGGAGGCGACCATGAACCCCACCACGTACCCCACCACCCGCCCGGTCATCGCGATCCGTCCGGCCCTGCGGGTCGACGCGCTGGCGTCCGGCGCCCTGGGCGCGGCCACCGCCGCCGGGGCGGTCCCGCTGGCACGGCTGCTGGGGCTGCCGGTCGCGCTGCTCGTGGGGGCCGGGGCGTTCCTGGTGCTCTTCGCCGGCGGACTGCTCCTGCTGGCCGCCCGACGACCGGTCCCGCCCGGCGGGGTGTGGGCGGTGGTCGCGGTGAACGTGGCCTGGGTGGTGGCGAGCGTCGCGCTGGTTCAGGTGGCCGCGCCGACCGCGCTCGGTACGGCGTTCCTGCTGGCCCAGGCCGTGGTGGTGGCGGTGTTCGCCGGGTGGCAGTCGGCCGCCGGGCGCTGATCGCCGTCCGGTGGGGGTCCGGTGCCACTGGTGGCACCGGACCCCCACGAAGCGCTGATCACTTCGGCTGGTCCCCGGTGCGGGTCCGCAGCACCGTGCGGGCGCGCCGGAACAGCTCGTGTGCCTCGTCGGGACCGAGCACCCCGGCGGCGACCGCCGCGGTCAGCCGGACCGGCATCTCCTCCACCAGCCGCGCGTGCTCGGCCAGGTCGATCTCGTCCGCCACTGCGCACCTCCCGCACCTGGAGCTACGCACGCCGGCGCCGGTCGGTTCACCGGTGCCCCCGGACGCAGCAGGGCCGCGGCGGCGAGCACCAGGCCCGGCCGCTCGCCGAGCAGCAGCCCGGCTACCCGTCCTCCCCCAGCGCGACGTCCGACACCGCCGCGATGTGCTCCCCCATCGCCGCCGACGCCGCGACCGGGTCGCCGGCCCGGATCGCCAGCAGCACCGCGCGGTGCCCGGCCAGCGACTCGGCCGGGCGGCCCGGCCGGCTGAGCGACTCGATCCGGGACTCCCGGATCAATCCGGCGATCTCGCCCATCAGGGTCGCCAGCAGGCCGGAGTGCGCGGCGGCGGTGACCGCGGCGTGGAACTCCTCGTCGGCGGCGATGCCGCGGCCGCCCGCCGCGATGTCGGCGGCCATGCCGGCCAGTGACTCGTCGATCCGCCGCAGGTCCTGCTCGGTGCGCCGCTGCGCGGCGAGCGCGGCGATCCGGACCTCCAGGGCCTCGCGCGCCTCGATCACCTCGCGGAGCCGGTGCTCGCGGGCGCGGACCGCGGCGAGCACCTGGCGGTCGGCGGGGACCTCGCGGATCACCGCGCCGTCGCCGTGCCGGACCTCGATCACGCCCTGCACCTCCAGCGCGACCAGCGCCTGCACGACGGAGGCGCGGGAGACGCCGAGCCGGCCGGCCAGCTCGCGCTCCGGCGGCAGCCGGTCGCCGGGGCCGAGCCGGTGCTCGGTGACGTGCTCCAGCAACCGCTCGACCAGCTGCTCGTAGAGCCGCGGCCGGGTGAGCGGCTGCAGCGTCGCCGGACGTCGGGGCTCTGCGGGCACCGGTACCTCCGCGCATCTCGTTGACACCCACCGTAGCGCGAGTGGATAGTCCACTGGACGTATTGGACTGTCCACTGCGCCACCGGGTGGCGATCGCAGCGACGCCGGTGACCCGTGACCGAGGGGGTCGCATGCCACCGCAGCCGGTTCCGTCCCCGGCCATCCGGACGCCCGGATCGGCCGCTCTGCTCACCACGCTGCTCGATCCCGGCTCGTTCCACCCGTGGGACTCCCCCGCGGCCCCGCCCGCCGGGGCCGGGCCGGACCACCGGCGCGAGCTCGACGACGCGGCCCGCGCTGCCGGGACCGACGAGTCCGTGATCACCGGGCGGGGCCGGATCGACGGTCACCCGGTTGCCGTCGTGTGCAGCGAGTTCGCCTTCCTCGCCGGTTCGGTCGGCACCGTCGCCGCCCACCGGGTGATCCGCGCCGTCGCCCGGGCCACCGCCGAGACGCTGCCGCTGGTGCTCTCCCCGGCCTCCGGCGGCACCCGGATGCAGGAGGGCAACGCCGCGTTCCTGGCGATGGTCGACATCGCCGACCGGATCGCCGCGCACCGGGAGGCGGGCCTCCCGGTCGTCGGGTACCTGCGTCATCCGACGACCGGCGGCGCGTTCGCGTCCTGGGGGTCCCTCGGCAGCCTGGTGTTCGCCGAGCCGGGTGCGCTGATCGGCTTCCTCGGGCCGAAGGTCCACCGGGCGCTGCACGGCGAGCCGTTCCCGCCCGGCGTGCAGACCGCGGAGAACCTGCACGCGCACGGCCTGGTCGACGGCGTCGTCGACGCGGCGGGCCTGCGCGACCGGGTGGCCGGGATCGTGCGCTGCACCGGCCGGGGCGCCCGGCCGCCCCGCACCCCCGCGGCCCCCGGATCCGGCCCGGCCCCGGCCCATGAAGCGGGCGTCCGCCCCGCCGACGCCCGGACCGCGATCACGGCGACCCGCCGGGACGACCGGCCCGGTGTCCGGGACCTGCTCGCCCACGCCCGGGACGTCGTCGAGCTGCACGGGACCGGCGCGGGCGAGATCGCCGCGGCCACCGTGCTGTGCCTGGCCCGGCTCGGCGACACCGGCTGCGTGCTGGTCGGGCAGGACCGGGCGGCCCGCCGCCCGCCCGGCCCGGCCGATCTGCGGGTCGCGCAGCGCGGCATGCAGCTCGCCCGCGAGCTGCGGCTGCCGCTGGTCACCGTGGTCGACACCGTCGGCGGGGAACTGAGTCCGGCCGCCGAGAACGGCGGCCTGTCCGGGGAGATCGCCCGCTGTCTCGCGACCATGACGCGATTGCCCGTCCCGACGGTGTCGGTGCTGCTCGGCCGCGGCACCGGCGGGGTGGCGCTGGCCCTGCTCCCCGCGGACCGGGTGCTCGCGGCCGGGCACGGCTGGCTCGCGCCGCTGCCGCCCGAGGGCGCGAGCGCGATCGTGCACGGCACCCCGGACCGGGCGGTCGAGGTCGCCGGGACCCAGCAGGTCACGGCGGGCGAGCTGGCCGCGCTGGGCGCGGTCGACCGGATCGTCGCGGAGGTACCGGATGCCGCGGACGATCCGATCCGGTTCGTCCGGCGGCTGGCCGGGGTGATCGAGGACGAGATCGCGGTGGCGCGCACGGTCCAGGGGCTGCACCGCAGCCGGTCCGGGGCGATCGGCGGGTGAGCCGTGCCGGGGCACGGGCCCGGCACGTTCTCAACGTGCCTGTGATCTTGGCGGCGGCTGCCCTAGGGTCGTCCCCATGTCGTCGTCCGCAGGCACCACCACCGGCCGGCCCCGCCGCCCGGGACCGCCGAAGCGGGACGGCCGGCTGGCCGGCGTCCGCCGGGTCAGCGTGGTCGACGAGCTCGTCGAGCAGATGACCAGGAAGATCGTCACCGGGGTCTGGCCCGCCGGCACGATGCTGCCCTCGCTGCGCGAGTTCGCCGCGGACACCGGCACCTCGATGCTCACCGTGCGGGAGGCCGTCCGCACCCTGCAGGCCCGCGGCTGGGTGGAGACCCGGCAGGGCGTCGGCACCGTGGTGCTGGAGGTCGAGCACGACGGCCGGTTCGTCCCGTGGTCGCTCGGCGCCTCCGACGTCTCCGAGTACGTCGAGATGGTGGAGGCCCGCGAGGCCATCGAGTCCGCGATCGTCGATCTCGCCGCGCAGCGCCGCACCGACGCCCAGCTCACCCGGCTCGACGAGCTGCTCGACGCGATGTTCGAGGCCGGCACGGACATCCCGCGCTTCCTCGCCGCCGACGGCGAGTTCCACATCGTGCTCGCCGAGGCGGCGCACAACCGCATCCTGCTGCGGAACATGCTCGCCATCCGCAGCCCGATGCGCCGGCTGATGGCGAACCGGCTGGAGGCCGAGATCGCCGACCGCGGCGACCTCGTCCGGTCGCACGCCGACCACCGGGACATGGTCGAGTCGGTCCGCGGCCGCGATCCGCGGGCCGGGCGTGCCGCGCTGGGCCGGATGAGCGAGCGGGCCCGGCTGCACCTCGACGCGCTGGGCCCCGCCGACGACGGCTGACCCGCGTCCGCGGTCCTGGTCGGCCACCCGTGGCCCGCGTCCGCACACCCGGCGGCCCGCGCACGCCCCCGGCCGGGCCCGGCAGGTCATCCCGGGCGGGTGATGCGACCCGCCGGTCCCGCGGCCATCGTCGGCACACGCCGTCCCCGAGCAGCCGGAGTGTGATGACCATGCCGGACGGACCATCCGGCGCGCGCCCCTCGACCCGGCGGCGGCTGGCCGCGGCGCTGGCGCTGGCCGCCCTGGTCGCGGCCGCCGCGCTGGTGGTGCTCGCGCTGCTGACCGATCCGCTCGCGATGGTGGCCGGCGTGCTGCTCGTCGTGCTCGCGGTGCTCGCCGGCTGGACCGCGCTGGTCCGGCGCGGCGCCCGCCGGGCCGTCGCCGCCGTGGTCGCCGTGGCCGCGCTGCTGTCGACGGTCGGGGTGCTGCTGCTCGCCGGTTCGGTGCTGCGGCTGGTCGCGGTGGTCGTGCTGGTCCCGCTCGCCACCGCGGCGGCCCGGATCGCGATCGGCCGCGACCTCGCACCCGAGCCGCCCGCGGCCCGGGCGGTCGGCCCGGCCCGGTCCGGGGTGCTGCTGATGAACCCGCGGTCCGGCGGCGGGAAGGTCGGCCGGTACGGCCTGATGGGTGCGGCCCGCCGGATCGGCGTCCGCCCGGTGCTGCTGCGCCCCGGCGACGACATGCGCGCGCTCGCCGAGCAGGCCGCCGCGCTGGACGCGTTCGGGGCGGCCGTCGAGCGGCGGATCGATCTCGCTCTGGTCGGCGACCGGGTGTTCGTCAACAACGCCTCGCTCGGCGCGTACGCCGCCGTCGCACGGTCCGAGGCGTACCGCGAGGCGAAGCTGGCGACGGCCACCGCGATGCTGCCCGACCTGCTGGGTCCGGACGCGTGCCGGCCGGACCTGCGCTTCACCGGCCCGGGCGGCGAGTTGCGGCACAGCAGCGACGTCCTGCTCGTCTCCAACGGCGCCTACCGGCTGAGCAGGCTGAACGGCTTAGGCACCCGGGAGCGGATCGACGGCGGTCGGCTGGACGGGTTCCGCGGCTACCGGGCGTGGACCGTTCGAGGCGCGCTCCGCCGATCCGCTGCTCGACGTCGACGTGGACGGGGAGACCCTGCAGCTGCGGCCGCCGCTGCGGTTCCGGTCGCTGCCGGGCGCCGCGGCCGCCGGGGTGCGGGGCGCGTCACCGCGCTGTTCCGGGTGCTCCGCGGCCGGCCGGCCGGCTGACTCACACGCCGGTCGTCGCCTCGACCCGGTCGTCCCGGACGGCCTCGAGCAGGCTCCGGTGGTCCCGGTCGTTCAGGTCGCCGTAGCGCGGTGGGCGAACCGGACCATCGCCCGGTCGAACGCGCTGCCCGAGCCGAGATTGGCGGGCGACGGCGACCCGGTCGCCGGAGCGCGGCGTGCGCGGGCCAGCGTCCAGCCGCACAGCTCCGCGTCGACCGCCATGCCCTGCGGGACCATCGTCTCGACCTCCGCCGCACGCCGTCCCAGCCCGAGCTGCTACTGCCGGCCCAGGAATATGTCGCCGACCGCCTGCATCAGCCGCTGACCCTCGATCACCCGGCGGCCCGGCGAGTCCTGCGGCGCCGGCCACAGGTACTCCTCGATCACCGACGGCCCCGCCTCCTTCGCCTGCAGGAACAGCGGATCCCGGTCGTCGCGGCCGAGCAGCATCATCCAGGAGCGGGTCCCGACGCTCCCGACGCCCACCACCTTTCGGGCGATGTCCACCAGGTGGTCGCCATCGAACAGCACCCGGCGCAGCAGCGCCTCCTGGTCGGCCACCGCCCGGGCCGGGAGCAGTTCGCGCAGCGGGACGACCAGCGGCGGGGCCGCGGTCAGCCGGAGCCCGTCGGCGGTGGTCGTGGCGAACCGGCGCATCGCCAGCCGGTAGGAGCGGGCGGCCGTGCCGGCGAGCGCGCGCCGGTCCCGTTTCGGCATACCGCCCTCCCGGGCGGCGATCTCCACGCTGGTGACGAGCCGCTTCACGTCCCACTCCCACGGGCCGCGCAGCACCGGTCAGACCTGGGACCGGGTGGTCGGGATCACGATCGCGATCCTGAGCATTCTCGCGAACTTCGTCTTCATCCCCTACTACCCGGTGTGGTCGCTGCTGATCATCGTGCTGGACGTCTTCGTGATCGCGGCGCTCTGCACCTACACCCGGGGCACCCAGGACGCATGATCCACGGTGCGGCGGGCCGGGCTGCTCAGGAGAACCGGCTCTGGCCGACGAACCGCGCCCACAGCGCGGCGAGCAACCCGGCGGCGGGCTCGGGATCGGCTGCGGGCCCGGGCACGAACCCGGGTACCGGATCGGGACCGGCCGGGCCGGTCGGTCCCGGCACCGCGCCGGGCGCCTCCGGTCCCGTACCGGGACCGGCCGGGACGCCGTCCCCGCCGGCGGCGGGCTCGTCGGGCCATCGTCGGTTCACGGCCGCCGGTCCCCCCGGTGTCACGAGCCGGGACGCCGCGCGCCGGGACCCCTCACCCGGGGCGCGGCGTCCTGTACCGCAAGGCGGTTGATATTTGTCGTAACGTCTAGTCAAATTATTCGGACGGACGGCACCGGGTCAAGACCCCATCCGCCGCAGTCCACCCTGGTGACGGCTGTGCGGCCGGCGCCGTTCGGGCACCGTTGCGGGATGCTCGTATCGAGGAAGCGGCCCGGCGTGCGGGTCACCGACCGCGTCGGGGTGGCGGGCGGCGTCGCGGTCGCCGGGAGCGCGGGCGTCGCCGGGAGCGTCGCCGTCGCGGGGAGCACCGGGGTGGTCGGCAGCGTCGCGACCGCGGGCAGTGCCGGGGTGCTCGGCAGCGTCGCCACCTCGGCGGGAGTCGCGGTGCTCGGGAGCGTGCTGACGTTCCTCGGCATCGGGCTGCTCGGCTGCGTCGGCTGCGCCGCCTGCGTGTTCTGCCGCCGCTGCATCGGCTGCGCCGCCTGCGTCCGCTGCACCGACTGCGTGGGCTGCGCGGGTTGTGTCGACTGTGTCGGCTGCGTGGGGTGCGTCGGCCTGCGCGGGGCCGTCGGGGTGGTGCGGCAGGCGGCGTGAGGCCGCAGCCCGGCCGCGGGTGACGCCCGGTTCGCCGGTACGACGCCGGGCGGGCGGCCCCGGTCTCCCGGTACCGCCCGCCCCGTTCCGTCCCCGGCCGGCCGTCGTCCGCTATCCGGTGGTGACGGTCAGCCGGCCCAGGGTGGTCGCGTGGTCCGGGTGGTCGGCCGGGACGACCGCCGAGGACAGCGCCGTCCAGCAGGACGGGCAGCTGTACTGGCGGAACACGACGGGCGCGTCGACGTAGTCCGCCGCGACGGCGATGATCTGCGGCCCGGCGTCGGTCGGCGGGCCGTCGTACACGGCCAGGGCCAGCGGTGATCCGCCGCCGGTGTCGCCGAGGATCTCGGCGCAGTGCACGCAGACGATGGTGTCGCCGACCTCGGCGAGGTTGTCGTCGATCCGCCTGGCCGAGGTCAGGTCCGCCCGGCCGCGGGTCCGGCCGACGGTCCGGGACCGCGCGCGACGCCCGTCCCGCAACCGGTCCCGCTCGGCCCGGGTGGCGTCCGGGTCGACCGCCCCGTCCGCGGCGACCACCCCGTAGACCTCGGCCGCTGCGGCCGGGGTGATCTTCTGCTCGCGCAGGTCGCGCAGCACGGCGGCGGGATCGCGGGTGAGCGGGTCGCCGTAGCCGCCACCCCCCTGCCAGGTCATCGCGAACACCTCGCCGGGGGCGAGATGACTGGAGACGTAGTTCTGGCCGGGTTCGAGGGTGTCGCTGATCTCGTCGAGCTCGGAGGGCAGCCGGCCGGCGGCCAGCAGCTCGGCGATCCGGCTGTTCCGCGCGACGACGTCGAGCCCGCTGTTGCCGGGATGCCCGCCGCAGAGCCCGGCGTTCTGCGCGACGGCCTTGCCGGCCGAGGCCAGGACCAGGCCCATCGGGATGCTCGTGCCGTGCGGGGTGAGCGCGATCGAGGCGCCGAGGCCGCCGCGGTGCCGCCCCGGGCCGCCGGAGTCGCGCACCTCGCGCCGCCAGAGTGCGAGGACCGGGTACATGAACTCGGTCATCTCGACGTCCGGGACCCGGCCCATCGGGATGCCGAGCAGCCCGCCGGTGTCCACGCCGTCGGCGTGCGGCCGGGCGCCGTAGCCGCCGGCCATCGGCTCCATCATGATCGACAGGAACGGCGCGGGCTGCTCGCCGCGCTCGTCCAGCCCGGCGATGACCGCGGTGTCCCAGGTGCCGCAGCAGGTGGCCTGCACGTTCTTGCCGAGCTCCAGGTCGCGGTCGAGCATCTGGGACAGGCACTCGGCGATCAGGCTGCCGGTCAGCCAGGCCGGACCGATCGGCCCGCGCCCGACGGCGGCCGGGAAGGTCGCGTTGTTGAGCGTGCCCTCCTCGGTGACCAGGTCGAAGCAGCGCATCAGCCCGCCCGCCGACCACGGGATGTCGTGGGCGAGGATCGGCAGCAGCGCCAGCATCACGCCGCCGCCCATGCCGGCGTAGGTGCAGTTGATGACGCCGGCCTGCGGATCGGTGCCGGTGAAGTCGAAGGTCAGCCGGTCGGCGGTCTTCGTCGTCCGCACGGCGATCCGGTGCAGGCCGCGGTCGCCCTCGTGCGACTGGTCCTGGTAGCCGGTGGCGGTCCACGAGCCGTCCGGCAGCGCGGAGAGCTTGTCCTTCAGCCGGGACTCGGCGTCGGACATCATCCGCTTCATCACGGCCTTCACGGTGTCCGCGCCGTACTGCTCGACGAGCGCGGCCAGCCGCTCGGCGCCGACGTTGTTCGCGCCGATCTTGGCCCGCAGGTCCAGGCCGACCAGCATCGGGACCCGGGAGCGCCGCACCCACAGATCGGCGACGTCGCGCTGCAGCTCACCGCCGCGCACCACCTTGACCGGCGGGGTGGGCAGCGACTCGGAGAACACGTCCTGCGCGGCGGGTGAGAACGACCCGAGCCCGACGCCGCCGAGATCGGGCTGGTGCGCGACGGCGCTGGTCCAGGCGAACAGCTTCCCGTCGTGGAACACCGGCTGGTAGACGATCACGTCGTTCTGGTGCAGCCCGCCGCCGACCCACGGGTCGTTGCACAGGAACATGTCGCCGGCCTCGATGCCCGGGTTGTCCGCCCGGTTCCGCAGCGTCCAGTAGATCGCCAGGTCGACGGCGCCGACCAGCATCGTGTTGTAGAGCCCGACCTGCACCTCCTGACCCAGCTCGTCGGAGATGGCGAAGTCGAAGTCGTTGGCGTCGGTGACGATCGGCGAGCCGGACATGCGCTTGAGCGCCTCGCCCATCTCGTCGGTCACCGACCACAGCCGGTGCCGCACGACCTCGTAGGTGAGCGGGTCCAGCGCGTCGATCTGCTCCTGGCCGACGGTGTGCACGGCCAGCGCCGAGGGCAGCGAGCGGGCGAGCTCGTCGGGATCGACGGGACGGCTGGAGAAGACCTCCGAGCCGGGGATCGGCATGGTCATCAGGCGCTCCTGCGGATGGAGAGGTTGCCGAGGTGGTCGACGGTTCCGGTGGTCCCGCCGGGGACGACGACGGTGGTGGTCGGCACCTCGACGATCGCCGGTCCGTGCAGCACGTGGCCGGCCCGCAGCTCGCGGTAGTCGTGCACCGGGGTGTCGACGTAGCCGAGCCGGGCGTCGAGCTGGACCGGCCGGCTGGTGAACCCGACGGCCTCCGACGTCGCCGCGGGCACCGGGGGCAGCTCGGGGCTGAACGGCAGCACGCCGACCGCCCGGACCCGGAAGGTGATCGCCTGGATCCCGGCCTCGCGGAAGCCGGCGTCCCGGCCGAACAGCTCCGCGTACCGCTTCTCGAACGCGTCCGCGGCGGCCTCGACCTCCGGCATGCCGAGCGGGCCGTCCGCGACCGGCGCGGTGACCTCGGCGAGCTGCATCGAGTACCGCATGTCGATCTCGCGGTGCAGCTCCACCGTGGAGAACGTCACGCCCTGGCGCTCCAGGCCCGCCCGGACCCGCTGCTCCAGCTCGGCGAAGTTCCGCTCCGCGCGCTGCGGGTCGAACGGCACGGTCAGCGGATCGGACAGCTCGGCGGCCAGCACGATGTCGCTGGACGCCAGCCCGAACGCGGAGAACGCGCTGGCGACCGGTCCCAGCGGGACGACGACCTCGGCGCAGCCGACCTCGGCGGCGTACCCGGCGCAGTGCGCGGGGCCCGCCCCGCCGAAGGCGTAGAGCACGAAGTTGCGCGGATCGTGGCCGGACTCGACGACCGTCTTGCGCAGCAGGTCACCGGTCTGGGCGTTCTGCACGGTGTAGATCGCGGCGGCCGCCTCCTCGACGGACAGGCCGAGCGGCTTCGCGATCTGGGTGTCGATGGCCTGCCGCGCGAGCTCGAGGGACAGCGGCTTGCGCCCGCCGAGCAGCCCCTTCTCCGGCAGGATGCCGAGCACCAGGTTGGCGTCGGTGTTCGTGGGCTCGGTGCCGCCCGCCCCGTAGCAGGCCGGGCCGGGGACGGCCTGGGCGCTGCGCGGGCCGATCCGCAGGTTCCCGCCGGCGTCCAGCCAGGCGATCGCGCCGCCACCGGAGCCGATCGCGTCGACCCGCAGCGTGGGGACGTTGATCGGGTGGTGGTTGATCACCGTGGTGGTGTCCCGCACCGGCTCGCCGTCGACGACGAGGCCGGCCAGGAACGTGGTGCCGCCGACGTCGGTGGAGATGATGTTGCGGTGGCCGAGCTGGCGGCCCAGCGCGACGCTCCCGATCACGCCGCCGGTCAGCACCGAGCCGACGGTGGAGATGGCGGCGGCCGGGGCCTCCTTGGCCGCCACGGCGCCGCCGTTGGACTGCATGACCAGCAGCGGGCCGCGCAGCCCGCCCTCCCGCAGCGAGCTCTCCAGCGTCCCCAGGTAGTCGCGCAGTCCCGGCCCGATCTGCGTGCTCATGATCGTGGTGGCGTTCCGGGCGAACTCCCGGATCCGCGGGCTGACCTCGCAGGACAGCGCGACGAAGACGTCCGGGTCCTCCTCGGCGATCAGCTCGCGCAGCCGGCGCTCGTGCGCCGGGTTCCGGAACGACCACAGCAGCGAGACGGCGATCGCGCGGATGCCGTCGGCCAGCAGGCTGCGGATCGCGGCGCGCGCCTCGTCCTCGTCGAGCCCGACGACGACGGTGCCGTCCCGGTCGATCCGCTCGGTGACCTCCAGCGCGTGCCGCTTGGGCAGCAGCGCGTGGTCCTTGTCCTGGCCGAGGACGTACTGCAGCTCGTGCGGGGAGCGGCCGAGGTAGCGGCCCTCGACGTTCATGATGAAGATCGAGTCCCGGTGCCCCTTCGTGGTCAGGAACCCGACCGGCGGCACGTCGCCCATGACCAGCGCGTTCAGCGAGGACGTGGTGCCGTGCGCGATGTGGTGGGTCTGCGCCAGCATCCCGGACAGGCTCGTCCCGAGCTGCTCGGCCAGCAGCCGCAGGACGTCGAGGACGCCCCGGGAGTAGTCCGGCGGGGTGGAAGGTGACTTCGCGGCGAGCACGGTTCCGGCGTCGTCGTCGAGAACGGCGTCGGTGAACGTGCCGCCCACGTCCACGCCGATGACATAGGCCATGGCTGGCGCTCCTTCGCGCAGTGGGATGGCTGACGATGGCGTAGAGTATTCTACATCTACGACAGGGTCAATCTTGACTTCTGCGCCCAGTCGTCGTCGAATAATCGACGTTTCCGTCAAGCATTCTGTCGAGCACGACGTCACGGAGGTCCGCCGATGCAGCCACGACGGGTCGCGGTACTGGGCGGGGGCCCCGGCGGGCTCTACGCGGCGCGCCTGCTGAAGCTCGCGAACCCGGCCTGCGAGGTCCGGGTGCACGAGCAGGGCGGGGCCGACACGACCTTCGGGTTCGGGGTCGGGCTCGCCGCCGGCACCCAGCGCAGGCTGGCGGCCGCCGATCCGGACACCCTGCGCGAGCTGGTCGCGACCGGCCTGCGGCACGACTCGACGATGCAGGTCGGGGGGCGCGTCGCGCGGGTGCGCAACGACCGGCTGATCGGCATCGCCCGCACCGACCTGCTCGCCGTGCTGCAGCGGCACGCCGAGAAGGCCGGCGTCGAGCTCGGGTTCGGGGTCCGGCGCAGCGCCGCCGAGCTCGACGCGGACGTCGTGATCGCCGCGGACGGCGTGTCCAGCGCGACCCGCGCGAGCGGCGGCTTCGGCGGGCGGATCGAGACCGGGCGCGGCCTCTACCTGTGGTGCGGCACCGACTTCCCGCTCGACGACGCCGTGTTCGCCCCGGTCGAGACCGAGCACGGGGTGTTCGTCACGCACGCCTACCCCTACTCCGGCGGCCGCTCCACCTTCCTGGTCGAGACCGACGAGCGGACCTGGCGGCGCGCCGGGTTCGACGCGACGACCGCGGCGACCGGGCCCGAGGACTCCGACGAGACGTCGCTGCGCTACCTGGAGCAGGTCTTCGCCGGGCAGCTGCGCGGCCGGCCGCTGATCGGGAACCGGACGCGCTGGCTGCGCTTCCGCACCGTGCGCTGCGACCGCTGGTCGGAGGGCAACACGGTGCTGCTCGGCGACGCCGCGCACACCGCGCACTTCTCGGTCGGCTCCGGCACCAAGCTGGCGATGGAGGACGCCATCGCGCTGGTCGACGCGCTGCGCGAGGCGCCGGACGCCGGCACCGCCTTCGACCGCTACGAGGCGGCCCGCCGGCCGTGGGTCGAACGGCTCCAGGAGCTGGCCCGGCGCAGCCAGCTGTGGTGGGAGTCGTTCCCGTCCCGGCTGGGGCTGCCGGTGGAACGGCTGATGGTGGCCTACATGTCCCGGGCCGGGAACGTGCCGCTGGACCGGTTCGCCCGGACCAGCCCGGACGTCGTCGGCGCGGCCCTGCGGCAGTACGGCGACGACGGTCCCGGCACCGACGACCTGGTCGACCGGATCATCGGCACCCCGCTCGTGCACGGCGCCCGCTCGTTCCCCGACCGCACCGCCGTCCCGGCCCTCCCCCGGCTGCACGCCGACCTGCACGACCCGTGGTCACCGGAGGGCGACGCGCTGGTCGCCCGCGCCCGCGGCACCGACGGCGTGCTGATCACCGGGCCGGACGACCGGCCCGCCCTGCTCACCCGGCTCGATCTCGCCGAACGCGTCCGGTGCGAGACCGGCGTGCTCACCGCCGTGCAGGGGACCGCCGGCCTGCGCGACGATCTCGCCGCCGGGCTGATCAGCGGCCGCACCGATCTCGTCGCCCTCACCGAGGAGAGCGCATGACACCCGTCCCCTACCCGGAGGCCGCCGTCCGCCGCTACCGCGACAGCGGCCTGTGGGGCACCGCGACGATCGCCACCGAGTTCCACCGGATCGCCCGCGCCCACCCGGACCGGGACGCCGTCGTCGCGCTGGACGGGCGGCTCACCTTCGCCGAGCTCGACGAGCGCACCGACCTGCTCGCCGCGGGCCTGGCCGGGCTCGGGCTGCGCCCCGGCGATCCGGTGCTGTTCCAGGTCACCAACCGGCTCGGCGCCGTCGTCGCCTGGTACGGCGTCCTCAAGGCCGGACTCGTCCCGGTCGCCACCCTCGCCGCGCACCGGGCGCACGAGATCGGCGACATCAGCAGGCGGGTCGGCGCGGTCGCGCACCTGGTCGACGCCGGGGTGCGCAACTTCGATCTCGTCGGCTTCGCCGAGGCGACCCGGCGCGACCACCCGACGCTGCGGCACGTGCTCGTGCTCGGCGACGACCCGCGCGGCGTGCCGGTCGACTCGCTCGGCCGGGACCGGGACCCGGCCGGGGCCCGCGCCGTCGTCGAGCGGATCCAGACCGGCATCGACCCGGACGACGTCGCCGCCCACCAGCTCTCCGGCGGCACCACCGGCGTGCCCAAGGTGATCCCCCGGCTGCACGCCGAGTACTGGTACAACGCCGCCGAGTACGCCCGGTCCTGGGGCTGGACCTGCAGGTCCCGGATCGCACACCTCATCCCGGTGATCCACAACGCCGGGATCGTCTGCGCGGTGCACGCCGCGCACAGCGTCGGTGGCTGCCTGGTGCTCGGCTCCCCCGATCTCGACGAGTCGCTGCCGCTGATGGCCCGCGAGGCCGCCACCGACGTGCTGCTCGGGCACGGGCACTACCGGGCCGTCGACCATCCCGGGTTCGCCGCCGCCACCCGGGCGGTCGAGCGGATCGTCCTGTCCGGCAGCAAGGTGCCACCGGCGCTGTTCGACGCGCTGGAGGCCCGCGGATTCTGGATCGGCCAGCTGTTCGGGATGGGCGAGGGCCTGTTCCTGACCACCCGTCCCGGTGCGCCGCGGGCGGCCCGGCTGACGACCGTGGGCACCCCGCTGTCCACACTGGACGAGGTGCGGATCCTGGAACCCGGCACCGAGAGCCCGGTCGGCGACGGCGAGACCGGCGAGCTGTGCGCCCGCGGCCCCTACACGTTGCGCGGCTATCTCGACGCGCCCGAGCACAACGCCCGCGCCTTCACCTCCGACGGCTTCTACCGCACCGGCGATCTCGCCGCGTTCGTGACGATCGACGGCGGCCGCTACCTGTCGATCGAGGGCCGGATCAAGGACCTCATCAACCGCGGCGGCGAGAAGATCAACGCCGAGGAGGTGGAGCTGATCCTGCTGCGGCACCCGCGGATCACCGCGGCCGCCGTGGTGCCGATGCCGGATCCGCGGCTCGGCGAGCGGACCTGCGCCTATCTCGTCGTCGACGGGGAGGAGCTGGCGCTGCCCGCGGTGCAGGAGCACTTCGCGGCGCTCGGGGTCGCGACGTTCAAATGGCCCGAACGCCTCGAGCACCTGCCCGAGATCCCGCGCACCCTCGTCGGGAAGACGGACAAGAAGCGGCTGGCCGCCGACATCGCACGGAAGGTGGCGGGCGGCGGGGCCACCCGTGCACCGGACAGGAGAGCCGAGGTGCCCGAACCCGCACACCCGATCCGGCGGGCCGGACGCCCGGCCCGCCCGGCCGTCCCGGTCCCCGGTGCCGGCCCGGACCGGGACGCGACGTGAGCGCGCCGACCGGCCGCGCGGTGGACCGGCTCGGCGCGGGCCGCGACGTCGACCGGGTGCAGCCACCGGCCGGGGTGACGACGAGCCTGCACGAGCTCACCACCGCCGACGGCGCCCGCGTGACGGGGGTGCTGCACGCGATCGAGGGCTCGACGACGGTCGTCGCGCTGGCCCATCCGCGGCAGGTGCTGGCCCACCATCCGATGGTGGCGCACCTGCTGCAGATGGGCGTGTCCGTCTGGACGCAGGACACCCGGTCGCCGAACAACGACATCAACCTGGTGCACGAGCAGGCCCTGCTCGACCTGGCGGCGGGCCAGGTCCGGTTGCGCGAGCTCGGCTTCGGCACGGTGCTGACCTTCGGGCACTCCGGCGGCGGCGCCCTGATGGCCTTCTACATCGAGCAGGCCGGGCTGGAGCCCGGGTCCCGGATCGAGGTCACCCCGGCCGGCAGGCCGGTCCCGCTGGCCGGTGCGCAGCTGCCGGTGCCCGACGGCGCGCTGTTCCTCGCCCCGCATCCCGGGCCCGGTCAGCTGCTCCTGACCTGCATCGATCCCTCGGTCGGCGACGAGACCGATCCGCTGTCGGTCGTGCCGGAACTGGACATGTACGACCCGGGCAACGGCTTCGTCCCGGCACCGGACGCGTCGTCGTACGAGCCGGGGTTCCTCCGGGAGTACCGCGCGGCCCAGCGTCGCCGGGTCGCCCGGATCGACGCCGTCGCCCGGGAGTGGGCGGCCGGGGCCGCCGGGCACCGGGCCCGGTTCGCCCGCACCGCGGACCCGCGGGACCGCCGGGCGGCACTGGCGCCGCGGATCATCACCACCTACCGGACCGACGCCGATCCCCGCTTCGTCGACCCGTCCATCGACCCGAACGACCGCCCGTACGGCTCGCTGTTCGGACGCAGGCCGGACCTCACCAACTCCGGCCTGGTCGGCTTCGGTCGGCTCACCACGCCGGACGCCTGGCTGTCCACCTGGTCGGCGTTCGCCGGCAACGCCGGGTTCGAACGGTGCGCGACGGGCGTGCACGTGCCGACCGCGTTCGTCGAGCTCACCGGCGACCAGGCCGCGTTCCCGGACGACAGCGACCGGATGTTCGCGTCGATCGCCGCCCGGGACAAGACCCGCCACCGGGTGCGCGGGGCGCACTTCGGGCAGCCGCTCGCGCCGAGTGAGCCGACCGGTTACGCGGCCGCGGCGGAGATCATCGAGGGGTGGATCGGCGAGCGGTTCGAGACCGTGCGGGGGTGAGCCGGGGTGGCGGCAGTCCGTGACCACCCCGGACACGACCACTCGGCTACGCGAGCACCGACACCACGAGCGCCCCAACGCGATCACCATGGCGAATGACGTAGCAAGAGCGCTGACGCCGGCGGCGACGCCCTTACTGTTGTTCATGACGTTGCCCAGGAACTCGCCCCACTTGCTGCGACTGGCGAGCAGTCTTGCATTCGCCCACTTGTGCTGGACATTCTGATTGCACCCGCCGAGCAAGCCACGGGCGTTCCTGCGGCAGTACTCCTGTTCGCTGTCACGACCGCGCTTCCGGATGGGCGCCCCACATGGAACTGGTGCCTGCAGGAGCATGTACGTCGTCGCCAGTCCCGACATGACTGCAATCGATGCCGCCCCGACCTGCAGCGACCACACGGCCAGTGCCGGGAACAGGTATCACCGGCTCGGCGTAATTTCATCGGTGAAGTTCAGGGAATCCATCGGTTGCTGTACCCGATTCTGTGGATTCAGTTCGAAGGTCGCCTGTGAGCGCAAGAGCTGCGAGACCCGCGGCCGTCGAGCGACTCGGGTGCACCTGCGGACACGGGGCGCTCGTTCACCTCCCGTACAGACCCGCTCGATCGAATTGCACGGGTTGCCGCTCACCGGCCCGGACCCAGGCCACCGGCGTCCGCGTGCCGGGAGCGTCCAGCAGGTGGCGGGTCACCGACGCAGCCACAACGAGGTGATCGGTCGACCGACCGGTCGCGTAGGCGCACGCTGCGTCCTCGTCACCGAAGACGACCTCTACCGGCCCCGGAGCCCATCGACGAGGCGGCCGCCGGTTCTGCCCGGCCACTCCATCCCCGTGCTTGAGCACATGAACCGCGAAGACGGTCGGCCTCGTGACATCTCCAGCGCCGGAGCTCTCTGGACATAGGGTCGCCGCGTGGACCCTTCCGGTTTGGACCAGGACGCGCTGGTCGCTGCCGTCCGGGAGACGGAAGCGACCCGCACCGAGACCCTCGCCGTGTCCGGCCGCCTGCTCGCAGAGCTGCACGACCGGTGCGGCCTGTCCTGGCCCGCCATCGAGCGGGCTACCGGTGTAGCCCGGTCATCCGCGCACCGCAGAGCCAAGCCGTACCTCCGGCAGGACTCCGAAGGACCCTGAGCAGCCCTGCAACGACGTCCCGCCGGGACGGGTCGGCCAGGGGCGTGAGCCGGTCCGTGGAGCTCCACGTCCGGCCCCGGACAGAGATCCGGCCCTGACCGCTCGTGCTGGTCAGGGCCGGATCTCGGTGTGCGCGCCCGAAGGGATTCGAACCCCTAACCTTCTGATCCGTAGACATCTTCTGGATGTCTGGACCTGTGTGCGCGTTTCAGTCCGCCGCAGGTCAGACGGCGTTTCCGTCACCTCGACATACGGTCCTGATCGGGTCTGTTGGTCGCAGTCTGCGACCACGTGGAGACCACGTGGTCCCCCTCCTCGGCTGATCTACCCAGCCAAATCAGACGCCCCCGGGCGGCGCTCAGAACGCCGGCCCCGGGGACTTGATCAGCCCGAGGAGCTGACCCATGTCTCAACCTATCCACCAGCCTGTCCAGCACCCCGCGTGGTGTGACCCGCGAGTCTGCGACGACCGCGGCCAGGCCACCGTGCACGCCGGCACCCCTGCGACCTACCGGCTGGCCGCATCGGATGCCGTGGTGAGCATCGGGATCATCAAGAGCCACGACAGCGCCGGCTGCGACCCCGAGCCGCTGCACGCCGTCATCGGACTCGAGGACCCGGAGAACATTCTCGTCGACCCGACAACCCTGCGGGCGGTCGACGGGTGGGCCGATGCGAACGACCTGCGGATCCTGGCCGCCCTGTTCATCGGGTTCGCCGAGCGCATCGAGGCGGGTGGCGACCGATGAACGGTCAGGACACCGGCGGGACCGTGCTCGACTCGCTCAACCCGGCCGATCACCACTACTGGTGCCGCCCCGACGAGTGCGTCGCCGACGACACCAACGTGATCCACCAGTCCGTCACGTCCACGGTGACCACGGCCGCCGGGCCGCACGCCGAGCTCGACGTGACCACGCAGGAGTTCTTCTCCGCCGACCATGACGGCCGGATGAAGCCAGTCGAGGGCGCAGCCGGGCCGGCGGTGTTCCTGCGCGAGCACGGCCACGACGGCTGGGACCTCACCCCAACCGAGGCGCGGCAGCTCGCCCAGGCGCTGCTGAACCACGCCGACCTCGCCGCCGGCGAGTACCTGGTGTCCCCGCTGGATCGGGCCGCAACGCTGGTGGTGTCGATGCTCGCCGACACCGGCAGCGACGTCACCGAGCTCCACTCCCGTGTCCGGGACGTGCTGAACAGCCTGGTCGACACCCTCGCGGAGGTGCGGCGATGACCACGGTCAGCATCAGCATCGCCCACTCCGAGGAGATCACCGTGACCCGGCGGGTGTGGGACGACGACCAGCCACACAACGACATCCTGTTCGTCAGCCTCGGTGGTGTGCAGCTGGCGCTGCTCCCCGACCAGGCCGTCGTGCTGCGGGACCAGCTGGCGGACACCCTCGGCGAGCAGGGTGGTGGGTGACCTGATGACCCGCATCCTCTACGTGCTGCTGTTCGTGGTCGCCGCATCCGCTGCGGTCCTGTCGTTCGACGCCCTGGTCGGTCTGGCCCTGCTGTGCGGGTTCACTCCGATCCTGGCGTGGTTGTTACCCCTGACGATCGACGCCGGCGCCGCAGCCGGTTCCCTGGCGTGGCTCGGTCGTCCACCAGGCGCTGCCCGGCGGTTCGGCCGCACCCTCGCCCTGACCCTGCTCGGCGGGTCCGTCGCGGGGAACGCTCTCTCCCACGGGTTGGGCGCCTACTCGGTCGCCCCGGCGTGGTGGGTGGTCGTCGCGGTGTCCGCGGTCCCGCCGGCAGTGCTCGGTGCGGTGGTCCACCTCGCCGTCCTGGCTGGCCGGCCGGACGCGACGCTTCGGGACGCCCCGAACCGAGTCACCCGTTCGGAGTCCGGACTATCTCCGACCCCGTTGCGGGCGCCCGCAAAGTCCGAGGCCAGCGCCCTGGACCTGGCAGATGCTAGGCGCAGCACAGTGCCGGGGAGCGCGACCGTGGGGCTGAGCCCGATGGTCGCGGAGCGTGACGCGAGCTTCCCGGCGCCGGGAACCGTCGATCGAGAGGGTGTGCAGGATCCGCACACCCCGGGCCTGGACCGCTCCGAAGGCGGCGCAGAGGGTACGGACACTGTCCGTACCCCTGACCTGGACCAGGCAGAGGCTGGTGCAGACCGTGCCGGGAAGTTGATCGCCGCCGGCGCCGGACGGCGACGTCTCGCCCGCGAGCTCGCCATCTCCGAGCACGCCGCCCGCGAGCTGCTCGCCGAGCGCCGTAACGGCCATCGGGTGGAGGTGTCGTCGTCGTGAGCGACGCCGTAGAGAGCACCTCAACGCCCGCTGTGTCGCCCGCTGGGCGCCCGGACCGGGCGGGGTGGGATGACGACCTACCCGTGCAGCGGGTCTCGGTCGACCCGGAGCCGATCCCACGGACCATCTACGCGACAGCACTGTCAACCCGCGACACCGAGCGGCGCCCGATCATCCCGGCGTACCTGCGCAACCGGGACGAGGCCCGCCACCTCGCCGGGTGGCTGGCGAAGTTCGGCGCCCACGTCACGCTCTACCACCTCACCCGGGCGCCGCTCTACGCGTTACGGCTGCTCCTACGGGCCCCGCGAGGGCTCGGGGTGGCGGTGGTGGCGCTCGCCCGGTGGGAGTTCGACGCCGAGGCCGCCCCGTTGCGAGCTGCGGCGGTCTCCCGCGGGGACTCCGCCGGCTACATGACTCTCGCCCGGGAACGGAACCGGCGGGTGCACGAGCGGGCGATCATCGCCGCCATGGTGGCGATCCTCGCCCTCGTCGCTGTGGTGGCGGGATGGTGGTGGCTCCCGGGATGGGTGCAGGTGCTGGTCGCAGTCCTGGCCGTCGCCGTACTCGGGAAGGTCGGCACCCCGCGGGACCGGCGGGTCACCGACGTGGCCACCACCTCCTCGGCGGCGCCACCCCGGTTGACCGCCGATGTAGTGACCCGGGCGCTGCAGGCGTTGGGGATCGCCGCGATGAGCGCCGGCCCGAAGGCGCAGGCGCCCGCGTTCGTTGCCCCGATCACCCGCGACGGCCCCGGGTGGCGGGCCGACGTCGACCTCCCTCACGGCGTCACCGTCGCCGACGTGATGGAACGCCGCGACCGGCTCGCCTCCGGGCTGCGACGCCCCCTGTCCGCGGTGTGGCCCGAGCCCGCCGCCGAGCAGCACGCCGGCCGGCTGATCCTGTGGGTGGGCGACCAGCCGTTGAACAAGGTCCGCCCAGTCGCGTGGCCGCTGGCCAAGACCGGCAGCGTCGACGTGATCGGCGGGGTGTTCCCGTTCGGCACCGACCAGCGCCAACGCACGGTGAAGGTCAGCTTGGAGGAGACCAACGCGCTGATCGGGGCACTTCCCGGTGGCGGGAAGACCGCCGCAGTGCGGGTCCTGGCCCTGGCCGCAGCACTGGACGTGCACTGCGAGCTCCGCATCGGTGAGCACAAGGGCTCCGGAGACCTCGAGGCGCTCGAACTGGTCGCCTACCGGTACTCCTCCGGAGTCGACGACGAGGCCCTGGCCGAGACCCTGGCCTCGCTCAAGGAGCTACTCGACGAAGTTGCCCGCCGGGCGAAGGTCGTCGCGAAGCTGCCTCGCAACCTGGTGCCGGACAAGAAGGTCACCCCGGAGCTCGCGGCGAAGAAGGGGTCCGGGCTGCATCCGATCGTGCAGGTCATCGACGAAGCCCAAGAGCTGTTCACCCACCCCGAGTTCGGGAAGGAGGCCGGCGAGACCGCGGAGCGGATCATCAAGCGCGGCAGAGCATTCGGGGTGTACCTGGTGATCGCGACGCAGCGCCCGGACGCCAAGTCCGTCCCGTCCGGGGTGTCCGGGAACGTCGGGCTGCGGTTCTGCCTGCGTGTCATGGACCAGGTCGCCAACGACATGGTGCTCGGCACCAGCGCCTACAAGGGCGGGGTCAGGGCAACGACGTTCAGCCCGTCCGACCGCGGCATCGGCTACCTCGTCGGCGCCGGGGACGAACCCCAGGTCGTCCGCACCTTCTACATCGACGGCCCAGCCGCGATGAAGGTCGCCGAACGAGCCCGTGCCGCGCGGGAAGTGGCCGGCACGATCGCCGGATACGCGGCCGGTGAACGCGAAGACACCCTCGCCCCGGCCGCGCAGCTGCTCGACGACCTCGCTGTCATCTTCGCGACCGTCACCGACAAGCGGGTGTGGTCGGAGACCGTGCTGGCCAAACTCGCCGAGCACGCCCCGGCCCGCTACGCCGGCTGGACCCCGGAGATCCTCGCCGCGGCACTCAAACCGTTGGGGATCTCCACCGGACAGGTGTGGGGCAAGACCGGCGACGGAGACGGCGCGAACCGGCGGGGTGTGACCCGCGCCGACGTGCTCGCCGCGGTCGAGAAGAACACCCCGACCGCGATCAACGCCTAGCAGGACAGCCCGCTAGACCTAGCACCCCCGCTAGCACCCGAACACGGTGCTGACCAGGGAACTAGCGTCTAGCGGGCCCCTGCCTGGCCCACCCCGAACCGGCCCAGGAGGCCACCATGGGAACCCTGACCCTGCTAGCGCTAGCCGCCCTGATCGTCTACATCGCGGCGTGCGCATTCTGGCCATTCGCCGCCTGCCGACGCTGCGAGGGCACCTCGAAGCTCCGCTCACCGAGCGGGAAAGCGTGGCGGCCGTGTCCACGCTGCGCGGGCACCGGAAGGCGGGTCCGGATCGGGCGACGGGTCTACGAGGCCCTCAGTGGGGGCTAGTAGGTCGGGGGCTTGCGGAACGCCTCACGGGCGGCGATCTCCCGCTGAGTCTGCGCGAGCACCTCATCCAGCGCCGGCGCGGAACCGTGCAGCGCCGTACCCAGCTGTACCGCCAACATCGCCAGCGCCGCGTGGACCTCCTCCAACCGAGGCCCCGCGCCGCTGGCGGCGAGCTCACCGAGCTGATCCGTCAACACCTCGTACGGGGTGTCGTCCTCGTCGAGGTAGGCGCGGACCAGAGCGATCGCCAGCTGGTCGGCCTCGGCCTGCGACGCCAGGTGTTCCTCCCAGGTGGCCACGAGATCGCACGGTAGACCCGCCCGCCGTAGCAGCTACCTTGCGACTCATGAATGACATCGACCGGCGCAGCGAAACCGTCGGCGTGGAGTTGCTCGACGCCATCTCCGCGCAGCTCACCAACCGCGACCTGTCACCCGCCGAAATCCGGGTGCTCGCCGAGGCCTACGCCCTCGTCAACGGCGGCCTGAGCAGCGTCACGCACCTACACCTGACGTCCTGAGATCGTGTGGCCGCAGTACGCGAACTAGACCGCGGACTGCTTCCCGACCCACTCGCCTCGATGCTCAGCGCAGTAGAACCGCCGTGACCCCGCCGGCAACAGCACCGCACAGCGCCGGCACCGGCGCGGCGTCCGACGATGCGGCAAAGCGTCCCGACAGGCATCACACCGCAGCCGAGCACGGCCACGACCCGCCCTCTGGACGAGCTCGGCCGGGCAGTCCAGGCAGGTACTCACCAGCTCAACCTCACTGTGTGTGATTGCCCCCCTGGCTACCGGGGAGAGAAACGAAAATGACTGCGGCGTCTATGGCTGTTTCCGCTGGTCATGATGCTGACCCCCTTACCCGGCGCTGCGTTTCCGCAGGTCAGAGCGTTGCGGAATGTGGATCACCATGTCGATCATCATTGCTCGTTGATCATGCTTGTTGATGATCTCCATTGATCGTCACGCTTCGTGTTCATCGCTGTGATCGTCCACCTGTGAACAGACCCAACGCCGCTGCGCGACGGTTCGCCATCGCGACTGCTTCGGCTGCTCGTCCGAGCTCGGCGACCGCGAAGTTCTGTGTGATCTCCACGCCTCGCGTTGCGAGCGCATCGCGCAGTGCCCGCACCTCGGTGAGCAACGCAGTGTTCGTGCCGTTGTCTCCACCTCGGATGGTGATCGACGGTGATGCGGCCCGGGCGCGCACGGCTGCTGCTGCGGCCCTCGTCTGGTCGTGGATGCCGGCGGCGAGGGCGCTGGGGTTGGTGGTGAGTCGGTGGATGCCGTAGCCCATGGCGCCTGCTGTGGTGGCGAGGATGGACTGGCTGCGGGGTGACTGGTTGATGGGGATGAAGGCTTCGTCGCCGCGCATCCGGTCACCGATGATCCGCAGGTGTCGTGGTGGGACGATTTCGGCGCGGCTGGCGGACATGCTGCGGTAGCCGCCGTTGGCGTAGGCAGTAACGCTCGGGGTGGTGTAGGCGCCTTCGGCGCGGTTGGCGCGAGCGAGGGCGACGTTGGCGTCGGCGATACGGCCGACGGTGGCGATGCGCACGGTGTGCGTGGAGTAGGTGGGCTTCTGCAGGTTGGAGATCGCCTGGCGGGCGGCAGCATCATCTGCGTTCACCGTCACCGTGCCGGTTGACCTGTCCGCGTAGGTGACCGTCGCGTTGATCTTGCCGTTGGCGGGTTGCTCGTTCGCGTCGACAGTGATCGTGCCCCGTGACCCGTCGGCGAACCGGACCGCGGTGGTGACCTTCCCGTTGGCCATGGTCGGGTTGCCGTCGATCGTGAGCGTCCCGGTCGACTGGTTCGCCAGCCCGACCACGCCGTGGATCTTCGCGTTGGCCCGGGACGGGTCGGCGTCCAACGGCTTCGTCGCGGGGGCCTGCACGGCTGCGACGAGAGCAGCGTTCGAACCGAGCCCGGGGTTCGGGTCGCCCAACATCGCCTTCATCGACGGCGACCGGACTGCCTCAGCGAGTCGCTGTTCCTGGGTGAGGCCCTGGGACGGGTCACCGTGGATCGGCTTCGTGGCTGGGTTGCCTACGACCCGGGCGACCTCGGCCTCCTTGGCGTGGATGTCGGAGGGGTCGGCGAGCAGCGGTTTGGTGGCCGGGGTCTGGGCGCGGCTGATGAACGCGGAGAGGATCTGGTCGGCGGTGAACGTTTCAGCGCCGATCTTCACCGTGCCGTCCGCGGAGTTGACCGCGGTCAGGTAGTGGGTCAGTGCCGCCTCGGCCGACATCGTCTGCGCGCCGATCGTGACGTCGCCCTGCGCCCCGCCGACGGTGCCCAGCACGTAGCTCAGCGCCTGCATGACCGGTTGGGTCTGGCCGTCGATGGTGACGGTCTCGCGGCCCTGCCGGATGGCGCCGAGGATGGTGTTGAGTGCGGTCTGGGCGGGCTGGATCTGCCCGTCCACGGTGACGGTGGCGCGCTGGTCTCGAACCCCGGCAACGAAGGACTGCATGTTGTGGCGGGCGGCTTCGGTGTTCGCTGTGACTTGCACGGTGCCGTCGGGCATCCGGGTCACCTGCACGCCGAGGGTGGTGAGGGCGGTTTCGGCGGTGGCGGTGAGCGCGGTGACGGTGACGGCCTTGTCGAGGGGGACGGCGTCGAGTTTGTCGCCGACCTGCTCGATCTCCATCGCGGTGGTGGTGGCGTTGGTTTCGAAGTCGACGCGGGCCTTGTCGGGGATGAGCCCGATCTTGTCGGCGAGCGCGATCGCGGCGGTTTCGGTGAGGCCGGCGGCCTGCGCCGATTCGATGAACGCGGTGCGGGAGGCCTGCATGCTCGATGCTGCAGCTTTCGCGCCGGCCTCGACACCAACCGAGGACCTGCGCGGAGTGGCCCATCTGGGTGGCGGCGGTGCCGGCCTCGGTGCCGACCCCGGCGAGGGCGGTTTCGAGTTCCTTGGTGGGTGCGACACCGTCTTTGATTCCGCCGAGGGCGGGCCCGATCAGCGCGAGGCTGTCGGTGACTGCTTGGGCGGACTCTTTCGACCGGTCCATAGCCCCGGTGATCTCGTCGAAAGATGATCGGGACACGTTCGTCGCGTCGACGGATTCGTGCATGAGCCGGTTCTGCTCTTCGATGGCGGCGTTGAGGTCGTCGACGGTGGCCATGCCGAAGGCGTTGGACATGATCCAGTCGCCTGCGGCGTTCACGACGTCCTGCAGGGCGTATCCGGTGTCGTGCAGGGACTTCGTTTGGTTCTCGACTTTGCGGCGCATCTCGTCGGCTGCTGCGCCGCCCTGGTTGTAGGCGGTGACGGCGTCGGTGAGCGATACGGTCGCCGCCCGCACCGCTATATCGGCGCCGATGAATCCGAGCCCGACCAGCGGCAGAGCCCGCCCGATCTGCCCGGCCACCGTCTGTACCTTGCCGAGCGCAGTCGCGATCTTGCTCGTGTTCCCTGCTGCGCTCCCCGCGGCGGTGCCGACGGCGACGACTCCGGCTGCTGCGCCGCCGGCGGCAGCGCCGATAGCGGCGGCGGAGGTGGCGACCTGCGGTAGGTGGCGGGCCACGGCCGGGATCTGGCCGGCGGTGGTCGCCATCGCCGTTCCGAGGGTCTTCAACCCGGTCGCAGCGCCGAGGAAATTCAGCGCCGACGTGGCCATCTTCAACGAGATGAGCCCACCGACGACGGGGCCGATCACTGGCGCGAGGAACTGCAGCGCGGCTGCCAGGGGCTGGATCCCGGCGGAGACGACGCGGGCGATCGCGACGACGGTGGGTGCGGCGGCCTCGAGGAGCGCGGAGAACGCCGACGCGATCGCGGTGAGCGCACCGGAGGTGGCCCGGTCGGTCGCGATCTGCGCCATCGCCTTCCCGACGGCTTCGAGACCGGGCAGTAGGGCGGTGACCGCGGAGTTGACGCCGGTGAAGATCGCGACCATGGCGGCCTGGCCTTGGGCGCTGGACATGAAGTCCCGCATGCGGCCGGTGACCTGGATCAGGGTTCCGAGGAAGTCGATGCCGGCAGATGACGCGGCCGTCCACATCGACCGCAGGATCCCGCCGAGGTTCCCTGCCAGCTGCCCGAACCGGCGGAGCTCTTCGAGGCCGGCGCGGATCCCTGCTTCGAGAGCCCCGGATTCTCGGGCCGCCGACACCATCCGGGCGAGGTTGGTGGCGGCTTGTTCGGCGCCGCCGGTGATGTCGGCCAACACTTTCGCGCCGACGAACCCGAGGTCGGTGAACACCGACGTGAGCGGCATCGCCGTCGATGCCAGGTTCCCGATGGTCGTGCCGAGGTGGTCGAACCCGGCCCGTACGAGCGCCACGGTCTTGCTGTGGTTCATGAACTGCAGGACCTGGTCGCCGGCCAGGTTGAACTGGGTGGCGACGCGGGTCATGGCGCGTTCGACGAGGGGCAGGTAGCGGGTACCAAGCTCCGCGATCTGGGTGCCGAGGCCGTCGAAGTTCGCCTCTTGTACGCCGCGGCGGATGTCGGTGAGAGCCGGGTACATGCCGCGGATCGCCTGTGCTGCCTCGCGAGCCGCGGGGGTGAGGTTCCGCAGCCCTTCGGCGGCGGTCTCCGGGTTCCGGGACAGGGCGTCGCCGAACCCGTTGAACGCGGTCACGAGTGTTCCGACGGCGAGGCCGGCGGCGTTCGCTGCGGCCGGGATCAACCCGATGGAGCCGGATGCGACGACCGCAGCACCACCGAGGGACACGAGGGCGGGTGTGCCGGTGATGATTGCGGTGGGGATCGCGAGGCGCCGCATCGCCTGACCGAGGCGCGTGATGTGGCGGACGGAGTCGAGGATCGATCGGTCGATGTCGACGCGGACGTGCGCGGTGCGCCCATCGAGGCGGTCGACTTCGCGGTTGATTTCGCGCAGGTCGCGGGCGGCGGCATCAGTGTTCGCGCGCACATCCACGCGGGGGTCGGAGCGGGAGATCTCCTCGAGCTCGTCCTGCAGTTCGCGGGCCCGACGGAGTGCTTCGTCAGCGTCGAGGTCGATCCCGATGCGGGCGTCGCGGAGCTCCTCCATGCGCCGGCGAACATCAGCGAGTTTCCGGTCGGCGTCCGAGCTGTCGGCGTCGATCTCGATCGGCGGGATGTTCTCGATGGCGGACTGCATGCGGCGGCGCATGTCGGTCGCGAACCGGCCGATCGTGTTCTCGGCCCGTCGGGTGTCGACGTCGACGTTGACGTCAACAGACTTGTTGTCGAGGTCGTCGAGGCGTCGTTCGAACTGCTCGACGGCGCGCCCCATGCGGGCGAACACCTGACTCGCCCGATCCAATGCGGATACGTCGAAACGCAGATCACGTGCCACGGTTTCACCGGGACTTCCCTCGCGGGGAGGGCCGGCCGGCCCACGACCCGCGAGATCCGCAGGCCGGCCCTAACCCCGGGAGCGACCCGGGGGGCTGGTGTGGGAGGAGGAGAGGGGGCGGTTAGTCGCCGCCGCCCGGCTCCTCCTCCGGCTCTGCGGTCGCGACCTCCACGAACGCCGACGGACGCAGGACTGCGTTGCCGTATCGGCCTTCCACGCGCAGCTTGAACAGGTTCTTCTCGAACAGGTCGCCGCCCGTGGTGTTGACGTCGATCTTCATGCCTTCGCGGACGATCAGCTGTACCTGCGACCAGTCGCCGAGAATGGCCTTACCCGGGGGGACCGCGACGGACCGGACGATCGGGAGCGACCAAACCGGGGCGGACTGCCCGAGCTGCTGCGCGGGGCCGTTGAAGTAGTGGCGTGCGTCGGCGTCGGTGAGCAGGTCCAGGGTTTCCACGTCGGTCGGGTGGATCGCCCACGCGGTCGGTGTCTCCCCGGCGACCTCGAGGACGGTGCTGGCCTTGCGCAGCGTGTGGAGGAGACCGCCCTCGTCCCACGTCTGGACGCGGATCCCGGAGGTGTTCAGCAGCCCAGTCATGTTCTCGCCGGTGCCGTTGCCGTTGAGGACCTGCTGCTCGACGGCGCGGCGCAGCCCCTCCGCCATCTCAGACTCAAGGAATGGGAAGAGGGTGTCGATGTCGTCGGCGAGGCGCAGGGGGAGAGCCTCGGAGACGTGCGCAATGACGCACACCCGGCCTTCCCGCTCCGCGATCGTGTAGATGGAGGTCGGCTTCAGCGCACCGTCGGCGACCGGGGCGGCGTTGTTGGTTCGCACGGTCTGGTGGAGCCAGTTGAACGTCTGGCTGGTGACGGTGCGGATGTTGAACAGCAAGTCGAGGATGCGGGTCGGGTACTGGGGTGCCTGGTCGATCCCGGACAGCAGCACCTGGGAGGTCTCGTAGGCGCCGCCTACCACTGCCTTCTGCCCGTGGCCACCGGAGGCCTTGAGGAGCTTATCGGCGGTCTCCCTCGCCCACGGGCTGGTGGGCCTCGACTTCACTGCCCAGGTGGGGGTGCTCTTCGTGCCGGACCCGGTGGTGCCGTCGCTGAACGCGGCGATCGCGGCGTGGACGGCGGCGTCCCCGTTAACCTGCTTGAGCTGGTTCGAGAGCCGCTTTGCCTCGTCGATGTGCTGGAGGCCGGCGGCGTTCTCGCTGGGGGTGAGCTTCTGGCCTGCTTCCTGCTTGGCGAGGATCGCGCGGGCGGCGTCGATGTGCTTCCGGCGCTCGCCGAGGAGCTGGTTCTTGTCCATTACGGGGGGTCTCCCGACAGGGGTGCGATTCGGAAAGTGAATGCGCCGGGCTGTCGGGGCTGGCACTGCCGGACCAGAAGGAGAGGCTGGGCGAGGCGGGCGGCCAACTAGCGGGCGTGATGTCGCCGGTAGGTGGGTGTGGCCAGTGGGTTCCGGGTGGCCGGCCCGCGGACCCCCTTGTCGGGGCTGGCTTGGCGGACCACCCGGAACCGAGATGACTGACGGTTCCGACTATGAGCGACTGCGGTGTGATCTTACCGGATGGGTGATGCCCGGTCACCATTCCCGGTTCAGGCTGCCGGGTCGCCCCATGGTGCGGTGGTCTTCGACAGTTCCTGCCCGTGCTGCCAGACGGTCATTTCGGCGAGGTTCGGGCCGGCTGATCGGACTCGGGTGACGAAGGCATTTCCAGTTTCGGCGTCGATTTCGAGGGTGAAACGTTCGTCGTCAACGGTGATCAGACTGTTCTGGGCGACGATGTGTGGTCTCCCGGCGGGTTCGTCACCGGGTACGTGGGCGGTGATCTGCTCGACGAGGGCGAGCGCGGCGTCGGGGGTGGTGTGGAGGAGCTGCATGCGGTTCACGGGGTGATCTCCTTCGGGATCCCGATGCGGGTGTCGATGAGGTTGCCGGCGGCGTAGGTGGCGAGTTCGCCGCCGCCGTCGTCGCGCCGTTGGGCGCGGCAGATGATGTCCGGCCAGATGATGAACACGGCCGTGTCGGTGGTGACGGTGAGCGTGCTGTCATCGTCGCTGTCGCGGGTGACCGCCAGGACGGTGCCGATCTCGATGCTGGCGGGGAGGTGCTGGGCGAGGAGCGCGAGAGCGTCCTGTACGTCGTCGTCATGCATGGGGAGCTCCTTCAGGGCAGGTTCGGGCTCGCGTGGCCGTGGCCGGCCATTAGGTGACGGTGATTCACCGTCACCTGTCGCCCGCGGTTCGACCACCACGCGAGCCACGACGTCGTACACGGCGCGCAGTAGTGGACGGTGAGCCGGCTGGGGTACGGGTCGGGACTGGTGTCGTCGACCACGGCGGCCGGTGGGAGCGAGGACTGGCAGCCGGGGCAGGTGTCGTGCAGGTGGCCGGCGTCGCGCAGCTCGGGTGCTGCGATGACGACCTTGCCGCGCACGGGGGCCAGGGTGGTCGCCACGGACTGGGCGACCGGGGAGCGGTGAGCCATGGGGGAACGTCCTTCGGGGTCAGGCGGAGCGGTCGATCGGCTGGCCGGAGACCCGCCAATAGCCGCTACCGGATTCGTGCGCTACATCCGCTACTTCAGCTACATCGCAGGTCAGGCCGGTAGCGGCAAGTTGAGCGGTAGCGGATGTATCCGCTACCGGGATTTCATCCGCTACCGGCCTGACCTGCGAAGTAGCGCCGGTAGCGCTGGTCGCGCTGGAATCCAGGTAGCGGATCCAGGCGTCGCGTAGCCCGTCCTCACCGGTAGTCGAGTAGCCCTTCCGGACGGAGCCGTCGATCTTGAGGTTCTTCGACTCGACCCCGTAGCGGCCGAGCTCTCGGCTGAGCCTGCGCGCGTCGATCGGCTTGCCGTAGAGGTCGTTCCACGGGGCCTCTTCGATCTCGCGCAGCCGTTCGAGCAGGGTGTTGGTCGCCATCCGATCCGGGTCGCCCGCCCGGTGGAACACGGCCTGCAGGTCGGCCAGCAGTCGCACGCCGAGCGACATCTCATCCGGCTTGGCGTCGAGCACGAAGTAGCGGCACGCTGACCGGGCGCGGTCGGGCCAGTCACCACCGGCTTCGTCGGCGACCGCGAGCAGCGCCTCCCACACCTCGGAAGGCCGGTCGGTGACACCGTCAGGCATCGTCGGTCGGGCGTCGGCGAGGACGGGCGAGACGGCCGCCATCCACTCGGCGAGAGCTTCGCGGATCGGCTCGACCGCGTGTTCAGCGTCCCGTTCCCGGAACGGGGGAACGTGCTCGCCGGGGGCGCGACGCCGCATGTGGATGGTGACGGCTCTGGTGGTGATGGTGTTCGGCATCCGTCCGGCGAGGCCGGCCAGCGCGACCGGGGCGAACACGGCGAACCGCTCGACCTTCATCTTCTTCGCGTCACCGACGCAGCGGGCGATGGTGTTGCCCTGCTTGTAGCCGGCGTTCAGCAGCGCGCGGAGGTCTTCGTAGTTGCCGCTGTTCTTCGGGTTCCACAAGGCGTCCGTCTCGTCGAAGAGCAGGGTGAGTTGCTGGTCGGCGATCATGCGAAAGATTGCCGCGACGGTGGCGCTGATGGTCATCTCCGGATTGCGGACCAGCAGCCCCAGAAGCTCGAGGACTCGAGTCTTCCCGGATCCGGGCTCGGCGGAGTCGAGGACCAGTCTCGGCGTCACGTACCAAGTCCCCTGTTCCGCATGGGTGTGGGCGGCCCACAACGCGACCGCGGTGAAGGCGTGTTGCGACGGGAAGGCGACGTACTTGCGGAAGACGTTCTCGACGGCATCGAGGATGGCCGCGCCGTCGATGTCGGGATCGGTGGGTGGGTAGGGGATAGTCACGCAGCGAGCCCTCCGTCCCGCGTCGTGGCGTTGAGACGGTCGTGGCACGCATCGCAGCGCGTGGGCTGGCGGGGCACGAAGTTGTGCGACTGGACGCGGCTGCGCTCGGCTGCAGCCCTCCAGTACGCGGTGTCGCCACCGTGGACGTCGAGGCCGGCCTGACGGATCGCGGCCCGCTCCTCGCGCAACTGAAACGCCAGGCGGGCAGCACACACGACCGCGTCGTCGGCCGGTGCGTTGGCAAGCCAGATTCCGATCTTCACCGGGTCTCCGGGACCGTCCGGATCGACGTCCGGCATCAAGGTGCGCTCGCGTTCTGTGAGCCGCAGACCAAGGCGTGCCTCGATTCGCTCCCAGGTCATGCGGCCCTCCCCGTTCGGCGGGCGGGAACGACGTCGGACACCTTGACCAGGTAGCTCCGATGCGCCGCGCAGCTCGGGGACCGCTCGATGGTCTGCGCGTTCTGTTCGAGCCGCAGGTGGCGGTGCGCGTGACCGCAGAACGGGCAGGTGCGGACCACCAGCCAGTCGTAGATCGCCGAGCCGGTGGCGAGATACAGGACCGCGAACACCACCGGGATCCCCTTGCTGGGGGTACCCTTCGACGTGGGCTGAGCGGCCTTCTCGTGGTTGGTGGCGCCGGTCGGGATGGTGACCCGACCGGCGCTGTTCTCTTTCTTCACGCCGCGTCACCCTCCGGCTCGACCTCCAGGCCGAGGACCCTGCGCAGCTCAGCGGTGGGCACCCGCAGCGTGCGACCAAGCCGCAGCACCGGTACGCCGAGTTCGTCGCGCTTCGCCAGCTCATAGGCCGTGACCCTGTGGATCCCGTAGCAGCGGGCGACTGTGGGGATGTCGACGGTGAGCCCTGCCTCTCGCAGCAGCTCCTCGACGCCCTTGATGGTTGGCATGGCGCGCCCCCTGTCCAGTAGCGAATGTCAGCGCCATTCGAGAGTGACAGCACAGGTCCGCCCTTGTCCAGTACTGAAAGTCGTGTCATCCTCAACTGGACTCCCTGGAGGTGGCGTGCGGATCGAAGACGTGGTGGCTCACTGGATCACTGCGGGGCGCACCGAGCTCGGCCTGACTCAGGCGGAGCTCGGCGAGCGTCTCGGCGAGTACCTCGACAAACCGTGGCCCCGGCAGGCCGTTTCCAACGCCGAGAAGGGCGGACGAGCCTTCGGGGTCTCCGAACTCGTCGCCCTTTCGTTCGCCCTGGGGTGCACCGTCGAGACGCTGATCGAACCTCCGGAGGGAGTGGAGACGATCGAACTGGCCGAAGGGGCAGAAGTTGACGCCCGCCAGTTCCGCGCCGCAGCCGCGACCAATGCGGACCTCCTCGCCCTAGCCGAGGCGGTACAGACGAGCCGCGACCAGTTCGAGGACGTCCAGGAAGAGGTACGGCGCCACCGAGACTCGTTGCGGACCGTCGCCCGCGAGGCATGGAAGGCGACCCGCGGCCGCGGCATCGAGGTCATGCAGGAGAAGGGCGAGGTCTTCGCCCCGCCGAAGGAGAAGTCGTGAGGGGCCAGGTCCGCCGCTACTGCTCCTGCCGCGGCGACGACGGGAAGCAGCTCGGGACGAAGTGCCCGCAGCTCGCGCGCGACGGCAAGCACGGAGCGTGGAGCTTCAAAGTCGACCTGCCCCGCGTGAACGGCCGACGACGCGAGGTGCACCGGCGCGGGTTCCGCACGAAGAAGCTCGCCGAGGCCGCCCTGCAGGACGTGGTCGCCCGGCACGAGGGCGGGATCGCGTTCGACGACCGCGAGTCGACCGGGGACCGGCTGCTCGCCTGGCTGCCGGTGAAGTGCCAGGCGCTGAAGCCCAGCTCGGCGCACATGTACTCGGAGTACGTGAACAAGACCCTGGTGCCGCGGATCGGCAGCATCCGCTTGGAGACCCTTCGCCACGAGCACGTGCAGCAGCTCGTCGACGACCTGGTCCGCGACGGGAAGGGGGCGACGACGGTCCGCCGGATCGTGGCCACCTTGTCCTCGGCGATGTCGGACGCTGTGAAACAGCGCCGGCTGCAGCGCAACCCTTGTGAGCACGTGACGCTCCCGAAGGTCGAGAAGGCCGAGCGGAAGGTGTGGACCGCCGCGCAGGCGGTGCAGTTCCTGGACTTCGTCGTCACGAAGGAGGACCCACTCGCCGAGTGTTTTGAGGTCATCATCGGCACCGGGATGCGCCGCGGCGAGACCCTCGCCCTGCGGTGGCCGTTCGTCGACGTCGAAGCGCGGAGTCTGTGGATCGACCCGAAGCGCGGGAACCTGTCGGGGGCCTCTGGCAGGTTGGAGTTCACCGCCCCGAAGACAGCGGGCTCGTCGGCCGGCGTCGGCCTGTCCGCCCGCGTGGTCGCAGCCCTGACTCGGCAGGCGGAGCGGCAGAGCGTGCTGCGGCAGCAGTGGGGCTCCGCCTACGAGGACGACCAGCTCGTGTTCTGCCGCGAGAACGGATCCCCGTTGCGGCCCGAGTACGTGTTGCGCAGGTTCCACGAGCTGACCGAGGAGGCCGGGTTGCCGCAGTGCACGATCCACGACCTCAGGCACCTGGCCGCCACGATCATGCTGACGTCCGGGGTGCCGTTGCCGGTCGCCTCGAAGATGCTCCGCCACTCGAAGGTCGGCATCACGAGCGACCTCTACGGGCACCTGACCCGTGAGGCTTCTCACGCCGCAGCGGACGGCCTCGCAGCCGTCCTGGACGCCGCAGCAGCGGAGCGGGCCGCGGAGGCCCAGATCAGCCAGGCGACCACAGTGCGACCACAGTCGCATCTACCTGAGCTGTTGAGGCGGTGACCGTGAGCGTTTCCGCAGGTCACATGTGCGCGCCCGAAGGGATTCGAACCCCTAACCTTCTGATCCGTAGTCAGATGCTCTATCCGTTGAGCTACGGGCGCATGATCATTCAGTTGTCGACCCGCCGGTCCGGTAGGTCCGCCGTGCCGCTGCGGAGGCTCCGGGATTTGAACCCGGGATGGGGGGTTACCCCAAACCGCATTAGCAGTGCGGCGCCATAGACCAGACTAGGCGAAGCCTCCTCGGTGCCTTACGGCCACCAGCGAGGACAACACTACACGGCGCCTCCCCGGCCGCTGAACCGGGGCCCCGCACGGGGCCCCGGGACGGTTCGGCTCAGCGACCCGCCAGCTCGACGAACGGGTTCAGCGACTCCGGGTTCTGCAGCGCACCCGCGGAGACGGCCTTCTCCGCCGGGGTCCCGGAGAGGATCTTCTTCACCGGGACCTCGCACTTCTTGCCGTTGAGGGTGCGCGGCACCGCGTCCACGACGACGAACCGGTCCGGCACGTGCCGCGGCGAGAGCTCCTTGCGCAGTGCCGTCCGCAGGCCGGGCTCGACGTCATCGAGGGTGTACCCGTCGGCCAGCACGAGGAAGCAGAGCAGCGCGCCCTCCTCGTGGGCGCCCAGCGCGGTGGTGTCGATCACCAGCGAGTCGGCGACCCCCTCGAAGCCCTCGACGACGGAGTAGAAGTCCGCCGTCCCCATCCGGACGCCGCCGCGGTTCAGCGTGGAGTCCGACCGGCCGTAGATGACGAACGAGTCGCGCGGGGTGCGCCGCACCCAGTCGCCGTGCCGCCAGCGGCCGGGGAAGTCCTCGAAGTAGGCCTCGCGCAGCCGGCTGCCGTCCGGGTCGTTCCAGAACATCACCGGCATCGACGGCGTCGGCGTCGTGATGATCAGCTCGCCGACGTCGTCGAGCAGGTCGGTGCCGTCCTCGGCGTAGGACCGGACGTCGGCGCCCAGCGCCGCACAGGACAGCTCGCCCAGCCAGACCGGCACGGTCGGCGCGGAGGCGAGGAAGGCCGCGCACACGTCGGTGCCGCCGGACACCGAGCAGATCTGGATGTGGCTCCCCGCGGCCTCACCGATCCAGCGGAAGCCCTCCACCGACAGCGGGGCGCCGGTGGAGCCGAGCGCGCGCAGCGCGGAGAGATCGTGGTCGTCGCCGGGGCGCAGGCCGGCCTTCATGCAGGACTGCACGTACGGCGCGGACACCCCGAACAGCGACACCCGGTAGCGGGCGGCCAGCGCCCAGAGCGCGTTCAGGTCGGGATGGCCGGGGCTGCCGTCGAACAGCACGATCGTGGATCCGACCAGCAGCCCGCCGACCAGGAAGTTCCACATCATCCAGCCGGTGGTGGTGAACCAGAAGAACCGCTCCCCCGGCCCGAGCCCGTGCTGCAGCCGCATCGCCTTGAGGTGTTCCAGCACGATGCCGCCGTGGCCGTGCACGATGCCCTTCGGCAGGCCGGTCGTGCCGGACGAGTACAGCACCCACAGCGGGTGGTCGAACGGGACCGGGGTGAACTCCAGCGGGCCGGCCTGCGCGGTGAACTCGCTCCACGGCGTCGTCCCGTCGAGGGTGGCCTCCGGGTCCAGGTACCCGACGAGCACGGTCTCCCGCAGCGAGGGCATCTGCTGCTGCAGGGACGCGACGTTCGACCGGACGTCGAAGCCCTTGCCGTTGTAGCGGTAGCCGTCGACGGCGACCAGCACCGTCGGCTCGATCTGGGCGAACCGGTCGTGCACGGCGCGGGCGCCGAAGTCCGGCGAGCAGGACGACCAGATCGCGCCCAGGCTCGCCGTCGCCAGGAAGGCCACCAGCGTCTCGACCGAGTTGGGCGCCAGCGCGACGACCCGGTCGCCCTGCCCGACGCCGGCCCGGACCAGCCCGGCGCGGGTCCTGGCGACCTGGTCGCGCAGCTCGGCGTGGGTGACGGTGCGGGTCAGGCCGTCCTCGCGGACGAACTCGATCGCCACGTCGGCGTCGGCCCGGCCGGGCCCGGGGGTGAGGGCGTGCTCGGCGTAGTTGAGCGTCGCGCCGGGGAACCACTCGGCGCCCGGCATGTCCCGCGAGCCCAGCACGGCGGTGGGCCGGTCGTGGAAGATGACGCCGGAGAACTCGGCGACGGCGCCCCAGAAGCCCTCCAGGTCGGTCACCGACCACTCGTGCAGCTGCCGGTAGTCGGTGACGTCCTCGATCGGCGCGCCCCGCTCGTCCCGGGCCCAGGTCGCGAACCGCACGATCTCGGTGTGCGGCACCTGCTCCGGGTCCGGGCTCCACAGCAGCTCGGGGGTCTCCGGATCGGTCACGGTCTGCACTGACGCCATGGCATCAGCTTCCCTGACCGCACCGGCCCGGCACCAGTGGTCGCGCCCCACATCCCCGCTCCGGAGCTGGGGGTGCACCACACCCCGGTGGTGGGTTCCGGGTGGCCGCTCCCGGTGCCGTCGCGGTCGCGGCCCGCTGCGCGGCGGGCGGGCTGAGCGGCGGGCGCCGGCCGGCCCGGCGCTGGGTCCCGACGGCCGGTCGGCCCGCCGCTGCGCTGCGCGAGGCGGTGACCGCCGCGCCGGGTCGCTGCGCGACGCCGCACCCCTGGCGCGACCTCGCACCCGTTCCAGCAGGTGCGGCGACGAACTGGGGGTGCGGCACTCCGCCCGGCCCAGGCATTCGCACCCCAGCGCGACCTCGCACCTGCTCCAGGGAGTGCGACAACGAGCCAGGGGTACGAAGCCGGGCCAGGGGTGCGACAACGAGCCAGAGGTCCGACGCCCGCGCCAGAGGCCCGACGCCGGGCCAGAGGTGCGACGCCCGGACCAGGCGGGCGGGGCCGAGCCAGGGGCGCCGCATCGGCTCAGCAGGCGCTACGCCGACCCGGCAGGTGCGGCGCCGGGGTCAGCGGACGCGACGCCGATCCGGAGACGCGGCCGCACCGGACCGCACCCCGACCCACGCGATCAGCGCAGGTGCGAGTCGAACCAGTTCAGCACCCGCTCCCACGCCTCCGCGGCCGACTCCGGGTCGTCGTCGAACCGGTGCCCGGTGCTCGGGTAGACGACCACGTCGGTCGCGACACCGGAGGACTCGGCCGCGGCGCGCAGCCGCCCGACGGCGTCGCTGTCGGCCTCGGAGTAGATCCCCAGCCACGGGCAGGTCAGGTCGGGCGCCGCCTCGACCAGCGCGGGGACGCTCGGCGACGGCGAGGACTCGATGCCCTCCCCGGCGACGGTGACCGCCGCGCCGAAGGTGCGCCGGGCCGCGACCTGCAGCGCGACGGTGCCGCCGAGGTCGAACCCGAGCACGCCCATCCGGTCGGCCTCGACGCCGGTGTCGGCGAGCCAGCCGAACGTCGTGTCGCAGTCGTCCATCACCTGCTGGAAGGTCAGGCTGCCGACCCGCTCGGCGACCGTGTCGTCGTCGCCGGCGTCGGGATCGTCGTCCCCGCGGTAGAGGTGCGGTGCGACGGCCAGCCAGCCGTCCGCGGCGAGCCGGTCGACGATCCGCCGGACGATCTCGGTGACCCCCCGGGCCTCGTGCAGCACCACCACGCCACCGCGCACCGGACCGTCGGGCTCGGCGACGCTGAGCCGGAGTTCTCCCCCGTCCGTCAGCGGAACGCCCTCGATCCGGATGCCCGTCGTCATGGGCGTCACTCAACCAGAGCAGGCGTCCGGGTTTCGACCCCCGCCCGTTACCGTTGCCCGCATGACGCCGATCCGTCCCGATCTGGACACGCTGCCCGCCTACGTGCCGGGCCGGACGGTGCCCGGGGCGATCAAGCTCGCCAGCAACGAGGTCTCCGATCCACCTGCACCGCCGGTGCTCGAGGCGATCGCGCGGGCCGCGGCGGGCGCCAACCGCTACCCGGATCTCGGGGTGGTCGAGCTGACCGCGCGGCTGGCCGCGGTGCACGACCTGGAGCCGGAGCGGATCGCCGTCGGCTGCGGCTCGGTGACGCTCTGCCAGCAGCTCGTGCAGGCCACCTGCGTCGGGCCGGGCGACGAGGTGCTGTTCGCCTGGCGCTCGTTCGAGGCGTACCCGATCGTGACCCAGATCGGCGCGGCCGCGGTCCGCACGGTGCCGCTGACCGCGGACTTCCGGCACGATCTGGACGCGATGGCCGCCGCCGTCACCGAGCGCACCCGGCTGGTGTTCGTGTGCAGCCCGAACAACCCGACCGGGCCCGCGGTGCACCGCGCCGAGTTCGAGCGCTTCCTGGCCGCCGTCGGGCCGGACGTGCTGGTCGTGCTTGACGAGGCGTACGCCGAGTACGTCACCGACCCGGACGCCGTCTCCGGGCGGCCACTGCTCGACGGGCACCCGAACCTGGTCGTGCTGCGGACGTTCTCCAAGGCGTACCGGATGGCCGGCCTGCGGGTCGGCTACGCGCTCGCGTCCGCCGAGGTCGCGACGGCGCTGCGGAAGGTCTGCCCGCCGTTCAGCATCAGCGCGGTCGCGCAGGCCGGCGCGATCGCCGCGCTGGAGCACAGCGCGGAGATCCTGGCCGGCTGCGCGGACGTCGTCCGCGAGCGCGACCGGGTGGCGAACGCGTTGCGCGGCAGCGGCTTCACCGTCCCCGACAGCCAGGCGAACTTCGTCTGGCTGCCGCTCGGGGAGCGGGCCGCCGAGTTCGCCGCGCACTGCGCCGAGCGGAAGGTGATCGTGCGCCCGTTCCCGTCGGACGGCGTGCGGGTCACCGTCTCCACCCCGCAGGAGAACGACACCCTGCTCGACGTCGCCGGCGCCTTCGCGCTCTGACTCACCCCTCCAGCTGGTAGCCGGTGCCGCGCACGGTGCGGATCCGCTCGGGGCCGATCTTGCGCCGCAGGTAGGAGATGTAGACCTGCACCAGGTTCGCCGACACCGGCTCGGACCAGGCCCGGCGGGCGAGCTCGTCGTGCGTGACGACCTCGCCGGCCCGTTCGGCCAGCGCCAGCAGCAGCGCGTACTCGGTGGGCGAGAGCGCGACCCGGCGGCCGTCAGCGAACACCTGGCCGGAGTCGACGTCGACCGACACCCCGCCCTGGCCGATCACGGTGGGCGCGGGCAGCCCGACGGCGGCCCGCAGCCGCAGCCGGATCCGCGCGGCGAGCTCGTCGGGCACGAACGGCCGGACCAGGAAGTCGTCCCGGTCGCCGCGGAGCAGTCCGAGTACCCCCGCCCGGCGCTCGCGCGGGACGACGGCGATCACCGGCGTCGGCGGCGACTCCGCCTGCACCGCGCCCAGCAGGACCGTCGGATCGGGGCCGGGCAGTTCGAGATCGAGCACGACGAGATCGGCGGTTCCGGCGCGCACCGCGTCGAGCAGCTCGATGCCGTCGGCGGCGACGGCGAGGTCGAGCCCCTCGGCGCCGAGATCCTGGCGCAGGCCGCGGCCGAGCGAGGCCGATCCCGCGGACGGCGGCACCGCGAGCAGCACGGTCAGCGGACGCGACGGGGCGCGCGGCGCCGGGATGTACGGACGGGGGTCCGCACCGGACACAGCACCGGACGCAGGACCGGCGGGGGCACCGGGGGCGGGGCCGGGAAGGACACGGGGAGCGTGGTCCTTCACGGCACGGACGGTCGGGTTCGGGAAGGCGGGGAGCACATCGGTGTCACCCTCCCGCGACCGGTAGCCGGTCACAATCGGCTAACGGTGCGACGCACTGTGTCGGCGTACGTCGAACGAGTGAATCTGAGACCGCTACTGCGCCGTTCGGCGCAGAGATCCTGCCGATTTGGTCGAATTCTGCAGATCGTCGCTGATTCGCTACCTGTCGGCGCGGGGAGGCAACCACCCTTCTCAGCGAGGCTGTTCACACTGGGTCACGCTACATAGAGTCTTCGATCATGCGACGGAAGAGTTCCGCTGCGGCTGATCAGGTCGACCCCCGCTACCTGATCGAGCGGGTCGCCGCAGAGCACAGCTCCCCCTCTGTGCCCTCCCCCCGGGGCCGGCATGCCGACCCCGCGGCAGCGTCGGCCGTCCCGGCGACGACCCTGCTCGCGGAGGCCCCGGTCTCGGCGTCCGGCCGGCACCGCCGCGCACGGGACGCGGCAGACACAGCCGACCCGGCAGGCGCGGCGGGCACGGCGACCGCGCTGGCCATCGCCGAGCTGCACGAGCCGGACGACCGGCCCGCCGGCGGCCGCGCCGGGAACTCGACCGTGATCGAGATCGACCGCGCCGCGTCGGCCCGGCGCTCCCGGATCCGCCGGATCGCGCCGCTCGGCGTGGGCGCCGCGGCGATCCTGGCCGCGACGATGGTGCTCACCCTGCTGCAGCCCGGCACCGAGGACCCGTCGCTCAGCACGGCGCTGCTCGACGACTCGTCGCGCCGGTCGGCCTCGGACAGCACGCTCGCCAGCAACCCGGCCATCGGCTCCGGCGGCGGGACCGCGCTCGGCGACGCCGCGCTGGGCGCCACCGACCGGATCGGCGAGGCGATCGCGGCCCGGGAGGCCGCCGAGCGCCGCGCCGAGGAGCGCGCCCGGACCGGTGGCGGCGGCGACCGACAGCAGGCCCCCGCGGGCGGCGCCGGTGCAGGCGGCGGGAGCGCCCCCCAGGTCGCCGGCGACGGCGTGCAGGCGGCGCTGGCCCGCGGCTGGCAGGCGATCGGCGGCGACGAGTTCACCGGATCGAGCCTCGGCGGCGGCTGGTCCGCCTACGACAGCGCGGGTCACGACGGCAACGGCCGCCGCACCCCGGACGCGGTGTCGGTGGAGAACGGCAACCTGGTGATCCGCGGCGACTCCCAGGGCAACACCGGCGGCATCGCCTGGGGCACCCCGCGGCAGTACGGCAAGTGGGAGGTGCGCGCCCAGTTCCCGGCCGGGGACCGGCAGTACCACCCGGTGATCCTGCTGTGGCCCAGCGAGATCGAGTGGCCGCGAGGCGGCGAGATCGACTTCGCCGAGACCACCAGCGCCAGCGACGACGTGTCGTTCTTCCTGCACTACGGGGCGGACAACTCGCAGGTCGACGCGCGCCGCACGCTCGACATCACGCAGTGGAACAACTACGCCGTCGAGTGGACCCCGAACGCGGTGATCGGCTACATCAACGGCGAGGAGTGGTTCCGCTCCGAGGACCCGCAGACGCTGCCGCCGGGCCCGATGCACGCCGCGATCCAGCTGGACTACTTCCCCGGCGGCGGTGGCCCGCCCGCACCGAGCGAGATGCGGGTCGCCTGGATGCGCATGTACTCCTGACCTCCCGCCCGGGCACCCCCGCCGTCCGGCGCTCCCCATCGGACGGCGGGGGCGCCCGGCGGTCAGCCGGTCGCGAGCCCGAGCCGGGTGAGCAGCGGCTCGATCCGCGGGTCCCGGCCGCGGAACGCGCGGTAGGCCGTCATCGCGTCCACCGAGCCGCCGCGGGACAGCACCTCGCGGCGGAACCGGTCGCCGTTCTCCCGGCGCAGCCCGCCGTGCTCGCCGAACCAGGCGACCGTGTCGGCGTCGAGCACCTCGGCCCAGATGTAGGAGTAGTAGGCGGCCGCGTAGCCGCTGCCGCCGAAGACGTGGTTGAAGTACGTCGTCCGGTAGCGCGGCGGGATCAGCGAGTGCGCGATCCCGGCCGCCTCCAGGGCCTGCTGCTCGAACGCGCCGACGTCGGCGACCGCGTCGGCCTCCTCCGGCGAGAGCCGGTGCCACGCCTGGTCGAGCAGCGCCGCCGCCAGGTACTCGGTGGTGGCGAATCCCTCGCCGTAGCCGCGGGCGGCGAGCGCCGCCGCGAGCAGCTCGGCGGGCAGCGGCTCGCCGGTCGCGTGGTGCCGGGCGAACGACGCCAGGATCTGCGGGTCCTCCAGCCACATCTCGTTGACCTGGCTGGGGAACTCGACGAAGTCGCGGGGCACCGCGGTGGCGGCGAACGTCGGGTACTCGACGTCGGAGAACAGCGCGTGCAGGGCGTGCCCGAACTCGTGGAACAGCGTCCGGACCTCGTCCAGCGACAGCAGCGCCGGCTCGCCGGCGGCCGGCTTCACCAGGTTCAGCGTGTTCAGCACGACCGGGGTCGTCCCGAGCAACGACGATTGCGTGACCAGCGAGTTCATCCAGGCACCACCGCGCTTCGACGGCCGCGCCCACAGGTCCGCACCGAACAGGCCGAGCACCGCGCCGGCGTCGTCGCTGACCTCCCACCAGCGGACGTCGGGGTGGTAGGCGGGCAGGTCGGTGCGCTCGGCGAACCGGATGCCGTAGAGCTCCCCGGCGGCCCGGAACACGCCGTCGGTGATCACCCGCTCGGCCTCCAGGTACGGCCGCAGCGCCGCGTCGTCGACGGCGAGCCGCTCCCGGCGGAACCGCTCGGCGTGGAACGCGCGGTCCCACGGCTCGAGCTCGGTCCCGGCGAGCCCGGCGAGGTCGGCCAGCTCCCGGTCGGCGTTCGCGACGGCGCCCGGGACCAGCGACTCCAGCATCTCCCGGGCCGCCTGCGCGGTGCCCGCGGTCGTGTCGTCGATCACGTAGGACGCGTGGTCCGGGTAGCCGAGCAGCCGCGCCCGCTCGGCCCGCACCCGCACGATCCGCAGCACGGTCGCGCGGGTGTCGTGCTCGCCGTCCAGCCCGCGCGACACCGACGCGCGGTGCAGCTCCTCGCGCAGCGACCGGTCGGTCAGCGCCCCGAGGGCGGGCTGGCCGGTCGGCAGCACCAGGGTGAGCAGCCAGCCGTCGTCGTACCCGCGGTCGGTGGCCGCCGCCGCGGCGGCCGCGATCGCGTCGTCGGAGAGCCCGTCGAGCCGGGACCGGTCGGTGACGTGCACCGCTGCCGCGTTCGCCCCGGCCAGCAGCATCGCGCCGAACGCGGTGGTCAGCCCGGACAGCTCCTCGTTCAGCTCCCGCAGCCGGGCCTGTTCGGTCGCACCGAGCTGCGCCCCGGCCCGGACCATGTCCCGGTGGTGGCGCTCCAGCAGCCGCAGCGACTCGGCGCCGAGCCCGAGGGTGTCCCGGCGGGCGTGCAGCGCGTCGATCCGGGCGAACAGCTCGGGATCGAGCCGGATCGCGTCGACGTGCGCGGCGAGCAGCGGCGCGACCCGGGCCTCGATCTCCTGGATCGCCGGGGAGGTGTGCGCCGACACCCGGGTGAAGAACAGCGCCGACACCCGGTCCAGCACGGAGCCGGAACGCTCCAGCGCGGCCACCGTGTTCTCGAAGGTCGGCTCCCCGGCGCCGACGATCGCGGCCACCTCGGCGCGCTGCTGCGCCATCCCGGCCTCGAACGCGGGCAGGTAGTGGTCGTCGCGGATCCGGGTGGTGTCGGGGAGTGCGAACGGCAGCTCGCTCGGGGTGAGGAACGGGTTCTCCGCGGTCGTCATACCGGCGACACTACGAGCCCAGGTCCCGGCGCATCGCCAGCCGCGGCCAGACGTCCAGGCCGCGGGCGATCTCGGCGTCCCGGACCGCCCGCAGACCGGGGCCGAGCTCGATCAGCTCGCGGAACCCGAGCCGCAGCCAGTACGGCCCGTTCCACGGCACGTCCCGGTAGGTGGTGAGGGTCAGCGCGGGCAGCCGCCGGTCGCGGGCCCACCCGGCCAGGTGCTCGACGAGTGCCTCGCCGATCCGGGCGCCGCGCATCCGGGGCAGCACCGACACCTGCTCCAGGTGCGCGCAGCCGTCGACGAGCTCGGTGAGCAGGTACCCGGCCGGGCGTCCGTCGTGCTCGGCGACGAACGCGCGCCCGGCCGTCGCGTAGGCCGCCAGCAGCGCGGCCGGTGGCGGCTCGTCGTCGGCGACGACGTCCAGCCCGATCTCCCGGAACGGCTCGCCCGCGGCCCGCTCGATCTCGCGCAGCGCCGGTGCGTCGGCCGGGACGGCGGGCCGGATCACGACGCCACCACCAGGTCGGCGGCCCGCTCGCCGATCATCACGGCGGTGGCGGCCGGGCCGCGCCGCGGGACCGACGGCAGGATCGAGGTGTCCGCGACCCGCAGCCCGGCCAGGCCGTGCACCCGCAGGTCCGGCCCGACGACGGCGTCCGGCCCGGTGCCCATCCGCGCACTGCCGGACAGGTGCACCGAGGTGGTCAGCCGCCCCTGCACCCACTCGTCGAGCCGGGTGTCGTTGCCCAGCTCCCAGCCGGCCGGGCCGCCGTCGTCCGCCCCGGCCCGGTCCCAGCCGGCCACCCGCAGGATCTCCGCGCCGATCCGGACCGCGGCCCGCATCCGGTGCCGGTCCGAGGTGCTGCGCAGGTAGCGGAAGTCCAGCCGCGGCGGGTCCGCCGGGTCCGGTGAGGTGACCGCGAGCATCCCGCGGCTGTCCGGGCGCTGCACGGCGCACATCAGGTGTGCCGGGCCGCCCGGCGCGAACGGATGAGCGAACAACAGGACCTCCAGGTCGCCGGCCGGGTCGGTGCCCGAGTCCAGGTTCAGCGCGGCCTGGCCGGCCACCGCGTCCGGGTCCGGATCGGGCAGCCCGCTGCGCAGCGGCAGGAACACCGCCGGATGGTCCGACCAGCCGCGGCCGACGCCCGGCAGCTCGTGCCGGACCGGGACCCCGGCCGCGCGCAGGGTGTCCTCCGGCCCGATCCCGGACCGCTGCAGCAGCGCCGGGGTGCCCACCGCACCGGCACTGACGACGACCTCCCCGGCGAGCAGCTCGTCGTCGCCGATCCGGACGCCGTGCACCCGGCCGCCGGAGTGCAGCAGGGTGTCGACGGCCCGGCCGCCGAGCACGGTCAGCGCGTCGCACCACTCGGCCTCGCCCCACGGCGGCGGCAGGTACGCGGTCGCCGAGCTGATCCGCCGGCCGTCGACGGCGTTCGTGGGGACCGGGCCCGCGCCGGGCGGGTCGCCGGAGTTCTTGTCCGGCTCCGCCGGGTAGCCCAGCTCGGCGCAGGCCCGCAGGAACGGTTCGGTGACCGGGGCCAGCAGCGGGCCGGCCGGCCGGGAGATCCGCAGCGGCCCGGAGTCGCCGTGCACGTCGGCGGTGCAGAAGTCGAGATCGCGCTCCAGCCGCCGGTAGTAGGGCAGCACGTCGTCGTAGGACCAGTCCGGGACGGCCCAGTCCGCGAAGTCGGCGGGAACCGCGCGCACGAAGTAGCCGCCGTTGATCGCGCCGGAGCCTCCGAGCACCCGGCCGCGCGGCACCGTCGCCTCCCGGCCGTGCGCCAGCGTCGCGTGGTACGCCCAGTTCAGCACGTGCCCGGGCGCGGTCGCGGCGAGCGAGGCGATCGGCGTCGACTCCGGCGGGACGACGACGGCGCCGGCCTCCACCAGCGCCGTCCGGATCCCGCGCGCGGCGAGCCGCCCGGCCAGCGCGCAGCCCGCTGACCCGGCGCCGACCACCACCACGTCGAAGGTCTCCGTCATCGCCGCCATCATCACTGACAGGATGCCTCACGTGACCGACGCCGCCCGTGATCTCTCCGCGTTCCTCACCGCGAGCCCGTCGCCGTACCACGCGGTGGCCGAGGCCGTCCGCCGGCTGACCGCCGAGGGCTTCGTCGAGCAACCCGAGGACGGCCCGTGGATCGACGGCGCCGGCGGCCGGTACCTGGTGCGCGACGGCACGATCCTGGCCTGGTGGCAGCCCGCCGGCGCGCCGCGGCCGCTGCGGGTGTTCGCCGCGCACACCGACTCGCCGGGGTTCAAGGTCAAGCCGAACCCGGACGTCGGGACGGCGGGCTGGCGGCAGGTCGGCGTCGAGGTCTACGGCGGCGCGCTGTGGAACTCGTGGCTGGACCGCGACCTGGGGCTGGCCGGGCGGCTCGCGCTGTACGACGGCCGGGTCGTGCCGGTGCTGGTGGACCGGCCGCTGCTGCGCATCCCGCAGCTCGCGATCCATCTCGACCGCGGCGTGAACCAGGGCCTCACCCTGGACCCGCAGCGGCATCTGCTGCCGGTCTGGGGGATCGGCGACCCGGCGGGCGGCGATCTCGTCGGGTTCCTGGCCGCGCTCGCCGGGGTGGACCCGGCCGACGTCGCCGCGCACGACCTGTTCACCTTCGACCTCACCCCGCCGGCCACCCTCGGCCGCGACGAGGAGCTGCTGGCCGCGCCCCGGCTGGACAACCTGGCGTCGGTGCACGCCGGGATCTCCGCACTGCTCACCGCCGCCCGGCGGGACCCGGCGACGGTACCGGTGTTCGTCGGGTTCGATCACGAGGAGATCGGCTCGGACTCGGCGACCGGGGCGGCCGGGCCGCTGCTGGAGACCGTGCTGACCCGGCTGGCCGGCGGGTTCGACGATCGCCGCACGGTGTTCGCCCGGTCGCGCTGCCTGTCGGTGGACGTCACCCACGCGGCGCACCCGAACCACCTGGACAAGCACGACACCGACCACCTGTCGCTGCCCAACCACGGGCCGTCGCTGAAGGTCAACGCGGTGCAGCGGTACGCCACCGACGCGCCCGGCGCGGCCGCCTGGAAGCGCGCCTGCCGGGCCGCCGACGTGCCGAACCAGGTGTTCGTCTCGAAGAACACGGTGCCCTGCGGGTCGACCGTCGGGCCGATCATGGCGACCCGGCTGGGGATCCGGACCGTCGACGTCGGGATCCCGGTGCTGTCCATGCACTCGGCCCGTGAGCTGTGCGGGGTGCGCGATCCGGAGCTGCTGCAGCAGGTCGGCGTCGAGTTCCTGACCGACCCGGACTGACCCGCCCCGCGCCTCCGCGCCGCCCCGGGCCCCCGCGCCGCGCACCGCCGCTCCACACCTCGTCAACCGCCCGCGCCCGCGCCGCACCACGCAGCGCACCGCGCACCGCACCTCGCACCGCCGCTCCACGCCACGCCACGCGCCGTGTCGCACCTCCCGCGCCGCGTCGCACCCCTCGCGCCACCGAGATGCAGATCAGCGGGCCCCAAAGATCAACAATTCCCGCTGATCTGCATCTCGGCGCGGAGCGGGGGCACGGCGCGGCGCGAGGGGTGCGACGCGCGGCGCGGCGCGAGGTGCGGCGCGGCGCGGCGCGGCGGGATGCGGTGCGGCGCGGCGGGATGCGGTGCGGCGCGGCGGGATCAGGCCGCGACGCGCGAACCGGGCACGTAGGCGTCGGTGTCGACGATCTGCGAGCCCATCGGGAACAGCGAAACCGGGATCAGCTTCAGGTTCGCCCAGGCCAGCGGCAGGCCGATGATCGTCACCGCGAGCGCCAGCGCGGTGGCGATGTGCCCCAGCACCAGCCACCAGCCGAACAGCAGGATCCACAGCACGTTGCCGATCATCGAGGCCACTCCGGCGGACGGGCGGCGCACCACGTCCCGGCCGAACGGCCACAGCGCGTAGAAACCGATCCGGAACGACGCGATGCCGAACGGGATCGTCACGATCAGCACGCAGGCCACGATGCCGGCGGCCATGTAGCCCAGGAACAGCCAGAAGCCCGAGAGCACCAGCCAGATGACGTTCAGGATCAGCCGCAGCATGCTTCCAGGATGCCCGGTCCGGAGGGGCCCAACTCAGGGTTCACCCTGATGTTCGCGCGAATTGTGCCGGGCGGCCGCGGGCGCTGTGCCGCCCGGCGCGCACCCCGCCCCGCGAACGGCCGCCCGCGGGGGAGGCCGGTTCACCGCACCCCCGCGACGACCGTGTCGTCACCGTGCTGCCAGACAACGCCCGCACCGCTGTAGCCCGCGTCCAGCAGGAGGCGGACGTGGTCGGCGGCGGAGAGCCGGTTGCTGCCGTCGTGGTGCTCGGACTCGCCCGCCGCGTCCTGCACCGCGGACCGTGCCCGCGCCCGCCCGTCGGTCAGGCCGGCGAGCCGGGGATCGCCGAGCAGCGCGTCCCACCAGTCGGTCCAGCCCTCCCGCCCGGTCACGCCGGACCGGCGGGCCCGCCCGGCGGCGACGGCACCGGCGAGACCGGCGAGACCGTCGGCGACGGCCAGGTGGTCACCGTTGGCCAGCAGCCCGCCGGGGGCGGTGTGTGCGGCGACCGTCCGGTAGAGCCCGGCGAGCTGCTCGGAGAGCATCCAGTGCAGCGCGGTGGTGGAGACGGCGGCGTGTACCGGGCCGGGCAGCGTGGCCGCCCAGCCGTCGGTCGCGAGATCGGCGACCGACCAGCGCGCCAGGTCGCCGTACCGGCCGCGGGCCAGCTCGACCAGCAGCGGATCGGCGTCCACCCCGACGATCAGCGCGCGCGGCACCCGCTCGGCGATCCGCGCCGCGAGCGAGCCCGGGCCGCACCCGAGATCGACGACGACCGGCTCGGCCACCTCCCGCACCGCGTGCTCAACGAGGTCGGCCAGCACCGCGAACCGCTCCTCGCGGTCCGGCACGTACCCCTCCTGCTGGGCGTCCCACCGGTCGACCCACTCCACCGCGACGTCCCGGGCCACTGCCATGATGCCACTCCATCACTGTCGTTATCCTGTTCACCAGTGACGACGGTAATGACCGAGGAGTAACTGGTCAAGTGGACTTCGACAGTCACACCAGCGATGTGCTCGCCGCTGCCGTCGCCGTGGTGAACCTGCTGACCCCGGGCGAGGCCCGCGGCCGCCCCCATCCCGGCGACGACGGGCCGGGGGTGGAGGCCGCCCTCGTCCCGCGCGAGGACCACTGGTTCGACGACCGCCCCCCGGCCGCGGAGATGGTGCTGCTGCGCGGCTGGGCGGGCCGGATGTACACGGTGTTCGCCGACGTCGAGCGTGGCGATCTCGACTCCGCCGCGGCCACGGTGAACGCGCTGCTCACCGAGACCGGCGCGGTGCCGGTGCTCGCCCGGCACGGCGACCGGCCCTGGCACCTGCACTTCCACGCGGTCGACGCGGGCTGGGCCCGCAGCTGGGCGGCGTCGATGGCGACGGCACTGGCGGTCGTCCTGGGGAACCCGGCGCACGACCGGCTCGGGGTGTGCTCCGCCCCGGCCTGTGATCGCGTCTTCATCGACGTGTCGCGCAACGGCACCCGCCGATTCTGCTCGACGGCCTGCCAGAACCGGGTCAAGGCCGCCGCGTTCCGGGCCCGGCGCCGGGAGGACTGAGTCACCCGGCCGGGATCTCCTCCACCACGCTCGCCCCCGCGCCCGGCCGCGACTCCCAGCACCAGTCCTCGTGCGACCGCAGCCGCCCGTCCGCGAGCACCTCGAGCCGCGCCTCGCACCGGCCGGAGCTCGACTCGCCGTCGACCGCGACGTGCACGTAGCGGAACCGCAGCAGGTCGCCGTCCCGGGTGCCGACCAGCCGCCCCAGCCGCACGGCGCCGCCGGCGTACTCGGCCCAGACCAGGCCGTCCGCCTCGTGGTAGCTGAACACGGTGGCCTGCCCGACCTCGCCGTCGGCGGAGTTGCTGATCCCCGCGAACCGGCGGCCGTCGACACTGGGTGCACTGCTCACCCCGCCAGCCTGGCACGGGAGGATGGCCGGGTGGAGTTCCCCGCGACGCGTCGGTGCCCGCTGGTCCGGACGGCGTCCGACAGCGGCGAGGGACCGTGGAACGAGCTGCTCGGGATCATCGCCCCGGTCGATCCGGTCGAGGACACGGCGCCGGCCACGTTCGACGTCGTCACCGAGGATCTGTTCGGCGACTGGCCGGTGGACCGGGTGGTGGCGTTCGCACTGGAGGACGGGATCGGCGAGCGGCATCCGCTGCTGTTCGTGGTGGACGAGCACACCCTGACCGACCACGGCTTCCCGCTGGTCGCCGCGGACCTGCGCGACGAGCCCGGCCGGACCCTGCGGGTCGCCGCGGCGCAGCTGTGGAGCGTGCAGAACGACGTGTCGCTGCGCGCCGTGGAGTTCGCCGCGTACGCCGACCAGGCCCAGCTGTGGCCCGACCGGGTGTTCCGCGGGTTCGGGTGACCGGCCCGGGCCCACCCCGGCGCGGCCGTCGAGAGTGGCCGCACCGACTCATGCGGAACGCTGTAGAAATGTTATCGCTAACATCATTGCGGACCTGCGCACTCGCCGCATTCTGTGACGACCACTCAGCCCAATATCCGCGATAGCGCGGTGCCCTGCGGGCAGGCCGCAACCCTTGACCATCCCGATCCGAGCAGGCACCATCCGAAAATGTGAGCGCGAACATACTACGCTCGCATCGGCAGCACCGGCGCTGCGCGGCACCTCGAGCCAGGGCAGCCTCGAGTCACGGGAGATCCGATGGACCGATCACGTGTCCGACCGACCGAGCGACGACCCCCGTCGGGGCGGGCCGGGCCGCACAGGCCGACCGGCGTCACCGGATGAGCTCCCCGGCGCTGAGCAGGCGCGGCTTCCTGGGCGCGGCCGGCCTCACCGCGGGGGCGCTGCTCACCGGATGCTCGACCGCCCCCTCCCCCGATCTCACCCTCGCCTACTGGAACTTCTTCGGCGGCGGCGACGGCGAACGGATGGTCGGCCTGGTCGACCGGTTCCGCGCCGACCACCCGCGGATCGAGGTCCGCGCCACCACCCTGGAGTGGGGGGCGCCGTACTACACGAAACTCGCGATGGCCTGCGCCGGCGGCCGCGCCCCGGACCTGGCCACGCTGCACACCTCGCGTCTGGTGACCTTCGGCCGCGACCTGCTCGAACCCTGGGACCTGGCCGAGCTGGAGGCCCGCGGCGTCCGGCTCGACGACTTCCCGCCGGCGATCACCGAGCGGCTCGCCGTCGACGGGGAGCTGGTCGGGCTCCCGCTCGACACGCACCCGATGGTCCTCTACTACAACACCGAGATCTGCGACCGGGCCGGCCTGCTCGACGCCGCGGGCGAGCTGCGCCCGCTGCACGGCCGGGACACCCTGCTCGACGCCGGCCGCCGGGCCGCCGAGGTCACCGGCGCGATCGGGATCGCGTTCGCCGCGACCGGCACGAACGAGCCGTGGATGCTGTTCTGGTCGCTGTACAACCAGGCGGGCGGCCGGATGGACCTGCCCGACGGCGGACCGGCCCGGGTCGACCGGGACGCGATGGTCACGGCGATGGGCTACCTGCAGTCCTTCTGCGACGGCACGGTCGCCTCCCCCACGCTCGACTCGGACGCCGCGGTCGCGACGTTCGCCAGCGCCCAGTCCGGGTTCTTGGTGACCGGTCCGTGGGAGTACACGTCCGCGGAGACGGCGGGCATCCCGTTCTCGATGACCCGCTTCCCGGCCGTCTTCGGCGACCGGGCGATCGTCCGGGCGGACAGCCACTGTTTCGTCGTCCCGCGGCAGGACTCGGTCGACCCGGCGGTCCGGTCGGTCGCCTACGACCTGGCGGTCTCGATGCTCGACGACAGCGTGTCCTGGGCCGAGGGCGGGCACGTCCCGGCGCTCGCCGCCGTCGCCGAGAGCCCCGAGTACCTCGCGATGCAGCCGCAGTCGCGCTACCGCGACGTGGTCGACGACGTCGAGTTCGATCCGGTCGCCTACTACTCCGGATCGGGGTCGACGATGATGAACCGGGCCGCGCAGACCCTGCAGGCCGTCGCCGGCGGCGGGCTCGCCCCCGAACGGGGCGCCGACGACCTGACCGCCTGGCTGGACGAGCAGCTGCGGCTGGAGTCCCCGCTGTGAGCGCGCCGAGCGAGGTCCGCACGCCCGCACCGGCCGGGCCCACCGGGGCCCCGGCGGCCGTCTCCCGCCACCGCCGGATCCCGCCCGGGATCTGGTTCGTGCTGCCGTTCATGCTCAGCTACGCGGCGTTCGTGATCTGGCCGCTGACCCGCGGGCTGTGGATGAGCTTCCACGACACCAGCCTGGTCCGGTCCGGCTCCGCGTTCGTCGGCCTGGACAACTACACCCGGTTGTTCGCCGATCCACTGGTGTGGTCCAGCCTCTGGACGACGCTGGTGTTCACCATCGGTTCGACCATCCCGCTGGTGCTGATCGCGCTGGTCATGGCACTGCTGGTGCACTCCGGCGCGCGCGGCCAGTGGTTCTGGCGGCTGGCCTTCTTCGCCCCGTACCTGATGCCGGTCGCCACCGTGGCGCTGATCTGGAACTGGTTGTTCCAGAACGACGTCGGCCTGCTCAACGGGCTGCTCGGCCTGGTCGGCATGCAACCGGTCGGCTGGACCAGCGACCCGTCGGTGGCGCTGTGGTCGGTGGTGCTGCTGACCGTGTGGTGGACGGTCGGGTTCAACTTCCTGCTCTACCTGGCCGCCCTGCAGGCCATCCCGCCGGACGTGCTGGAGGCCGCCGCCACCGACGGCGCCGGTCGCTGGCGGACCATCCGCTCCATCGTCATCCCGCTGATCGCGCCGACCACCGGCCTGGTGATCGTGCTGCAGCTGCTGGCCTCGCTGAAGCTGTTCGACCAGGCCTACATCCTGTTCGTCGGCGACGGCGGGCCGGAGGGCTCGGTCACCCCGGTCCTGCAGTACGTCTACGACACCGGCTTCGTCGGTTACCGGCTCGGCTACGCCTCCGCGATCTCCTACGTGTTCTTCCTGCTCATCCTGGTGATCGCACTCGCGCACGCCTGGCTCGCCGGCCGGAGGAGGTCCGCATGACCGCCACCCTCGAACCGCCCGCGACGACGTCGCACCCGGCACCCGGACGCCGCCGGATCCGGCGCAACCCGCTGGTCAGCGCCACGATCTACTCGGCGCTCGGCGCGCTCACCGTCATCTGGGCGGCGCCGCTGGTCTGGGCGGTGCTCACCTCGCTCAAGCACGAGGGCGAGACGACGACCGTCCCGCCGCAGGTGATCCCCGACTCCGGGTTCACCGCGCAGGCCTACGTCGAGGTGCTGTCGGTCGGCGACCTGACCCGCTGGTTCGTCAACAGCACGATCGTCGCCGTCGCCGTCACGCTGCTGACGCTGGCGCTGTCCGCGGCGGCCGCCTACGGGTTCTCGCGCACCCACTTCCGCGGCCGGCGGACGCTGTTCGCGATCACCGTCGCCGGGGTGATGGTGCCCTCGCAGATACTGATCGTCCCGCTCTACGAGCAGATGCTGGCCGTCGGGCTCGCCGACACCTATCTCGGCGTGATCCTGCCGCAGATCGTCGTACCGGCGATGGTGTTCATCCTGAAGAAGTTCTTCGACGCCATCCCGCACGAGCTGGAGGAGGCCGCCCGGATCGACGGCGCCGGCCCGCTGCGGATCTTCCTGACGATCGTGCTGCCGCTGTCCCGGCCGATCCTCGCCGCGGTCGCGATCTTCGTGTTCATCCAGTGCTGGAACAACTTCCTCTGGCCTTTCATCATCCTGTCCGATCCCTCGCTGATGACGCTGCCGGTCGGGCTGGTGCAGGTGCAGAGCTCGTTCGGGGTCCGCTACGCGCAGGTGATGGCGGGCGCCGTACTCGCCGGGCTCCCGCTGGTGGTCGCGTTCCTGTTCTTCCAGCGCCAGATCGTCCAGGGCATCGCCACGACCGGCCTCGGCGGCCGGTGACCACGAGTCCGTCCCCACCAGTCCTACGAAAGGAATTCCATGGCACGCGCGCACCTCTCCGTCGGCGCCGACTTCACCGCGGGCGAGGTCCCGCCCCGGCTGTTCGGCTCGTTCGTCGAGCACATGGGCCGGGGCGTCTACACCGGGATCTTCGAACCCGGGCACCCGACGGCCGACGAGCGCGGGTTCCGCGGCGACGTCCTCGACCGGGTCCGCGAGATCGGCCCGACCGTGGTGCGCTACCCGGGCGGCAACTACGTCTCCGGGCACGACTGGCGGGACGGAATCGGGCCGGTCGCCGAGCGTCCGCGACGCCTCGACCTGGCCTGGCGGACGATCGAGACCAACGAGTTCGGGCTGCACGAGTTCGTGCACTGGACGCGGGCCGCCGGCGCCGAGCCGATGATGGCCGTCAACCTGGGCACCCGCGGCGTGCAGGAGGCGCTCGACCTGGTCGAGTACGCCAACCACCCGGGCGGCACCGCCTGGTCGGACCTGCGGCGCAAGAACGGCGACGACGACCCGTTCGGCATCCGGCTGTGGTGCCTGGGCAACGAGATGGACGGCCCCTGGCAGGTCGGGCACAAGACGGCCGCCGAGTACGGCCGGCTCGCCGCCGAGGCCGGGCGGGCGATGCGCCTGGTCGACCCGTCGATCGAACTGGTCGCCTGCGGGAGCTCGCACAGCTCGATGCCGACCTTCGGCGACTGGGAGCGCACCGTCCTGGAGCTGGCCTACGACCAGGTCGACTACATCTCCGCGCACACCTACTACGAGGAGACCGACGGGCCCGGCGAGTTCCTGGCGAAGGCCGTCGACATGGACTCCTACATCCGGTCGGTGGTGGCCACCGCGGACGCCGTGCGGGCCCGCGGTCGGCACCGGCGGCGGATCCACGTCTCGTTCGACGAGTGGAACGTCTGGTACCAGAGCCGGCACCGCGCCGGCGGCATCCACCAGCAGACCGACGACTGGGCCGTCGCCCCGCGGGTGATCGAGGACGAGTACTCGGTGACCGACGCCGTCGTCGTCGGGACGATGCTGCACGCGCTGCTCCGGCACGGCGAGCGGGTGCGGATCGCCTGCCAGGCGCAGCTGGTCAACGTGATCGGGATGGTGCGCAGCGAGCCCGGCGGGGCCGCCTGGACGCAGACCGTGGCGCACCCGTTCCGGGTGATGCGCGAGCACGCCCGCGGGCAGATCCTCGACGTCCGCGCCCGGGGCGACCACTACGACGCGGGCCGGCTCGGCGACGCCCCGGTGGTCGACTCGGCGGGCACCTGGGACCCGGACGGCGGGACGCTCGCGCTGTTCCTGGCCAACCGCGACCTCACCGAGCCGGCCGAGGTGCGGATCGCGCTGCACGGTTTCGGGGAGCTGCGACCCGGACGGGCCGAGGTGCTGGCCGCCGGGCCGGGCCAGGACCGGCACACCACCAACAACGAGGCCGCGCCGGAGGCGGTCGGGATGCGGCCGCTGGACGGGGTGCGGGTCGAGGGGGACGAGGTGTCGGTGACGCTGCCGCCGCTGTCCTGGGCGGTCGTCCCGCTTTATGTGATCTGAATCACTTGAATTGGGCGTCGTTCGCTGGAAACCTGCTGTCTTGACGGAATGCGTTCCGACGAGATCATCGCGTTTCTGGCGACCTTCCCCGGCACCCGGCTGATCGAGGCGAACGGCGACGTGTTCGCCGTTCACGATCCCGATCTCGACTACGAGCGACGCCCGCGGCAGGGCTGGGCCACGCTGGTCCACTCCGATGTCAACGACGCCTTCTCCGATCTGGACCGGCCGGGGGTGTTCCGGCTGAACATCGGACTGCCCGCGGCGCGTTTCCGGGAACTGTTCGGTGAATCGGCCGGGCACGACCCGGCCGCGCTCGACGTGCTGTTCCCGCACCCGGTCTACGCGTCGTCCCGGTGGGTGTCGGTGCTCAACCCGGACACCACCTGGCCGCTGGTGCGGGAACTGCTCGTCACCGCGCACGGGGTCGCGGGTTCCCGTTCGTCCAAGACGCGCGGGCGGACCGTGCCTACCGTCGTCCCGGACACGACCGGCACGGGCGAGGAGGACGGCGATGGCTGAGACGGACCGGGCCCCGGTGGTGCTGGGCCCCGGCGAGGGCCGGCACTACGACATGGGCCGGATCTCGGCGGTGTTCAAGGCCGACGGCGCCGAGACCGGCGGTGGCTACTCGATCTCCGAGTGGTGGCTGGAACCGCACACCGCCGGGCCGGGCGCGCACAGCCATCCCGAGGACGACGTGTTCTACGTGCTGGGCGGCACCATGTCGGTGCTGGTCGGCGACCGCTGGGTGGACGCGGCGAGGGGTGCGTTCGTCGTCGTGCCCGGCGGGGTGACGCACGACTTCGAGAACCGCGGCGACACCCCGGCGGGCGTGCTCAACCTGTCGTTCCCGGGTGGCTTCGAGCGGCACATGCCGGGCGTCGTCGACTGGTTCACCGAGCACCCGGCCGGGGACGCCGAACCTGCCTGACCCCGGCTGCCGTGGACCGATGCCGGTGACGATCCCGGCCACGCACCGGCCAGGGCCGCCTACGGGTCGCTCGGGTTCGAGCGGTGGCCGGTCGCGCGGTACTTCCGGGACCTGGGTCCCGGCGGGCTCAGCGGACCGTGATGTTCCCGAACCACGTCCCACCGACGACGACCACGTGCGGCGTCCCCGGCCGGTCCGACCCGCCCAGCCGGTCCCGGACCGTCCCGAACTGCGTGCGCACGCCGGTGAGATCGGCGGTCGCGCCCGTCGGCAGCCTGATTTCCAGGTTGCCGACGGTCAGACCCGACTCGACCAGCACGTCGCCGGTGACGAACCGGGCCCGACGCATGTCCAGCCGGGCGTTGCCGAAGCGGGACCGCACCACGACGCGTGGCGGCACCAGCCACTCCCCCGACCGCCGCAGGTCCCCGGCGGTGTTCGTCAGGTCCAGCAGCTCGCGGGTGGGCACGGCGTCGGCCGCACCGGGCAGGTCGGCGACCACCCGGTTCAGGTCCGCGCGGGTGACCGAGGTGGTGACCTGGGCGAGGCGCTCGCCGAGCTCTGTGCCGTCGATCCGGCCGTCGATGTGGTGCCGGTCCAGCAGCGCGGCGATGTGCGCCCGTTCGGCGTGAGAGACGCGCAGGTCCCGCGGTGCGTTCATGGTTCCGACGGTAGGTGGCGCGGCCGCCGGGGGCGTCGGGGTTGCCCCCGGAGCCGGGGTTCAGGGTGTGCCGCTCGCCGGCCGCAGGCCGACCCCGATCAGGACGCACGGCCGTGATGCGCTCGAACCATGCCCGGACCAGACGGGCACGTCGACTACCCCCACTCGGTTCCTCACCTCGGCCACGGCGGGTGAACCGTCTCGGGTTCGGTGCCGGCTTCATGCTGGTGGCGGCTCCGGTTGGAGCGCCGCTGGTTGAGCGTAGTAGGCAGCTTCGAACTCATCGGGTGGGACATAGCCCAGGAGGCTGTGCAGTCGCCTGTGGTTGTACCAGTCGACCCATTCCATCGTGGCGTACTCGATGTCGTCGACCGTCTTCGCCGGGCGCGCCCGAAACGGACTGTCCCTACCGATCACCTCGGTCTTGAACAGTCCAATAGTGGATTCGGCGAGTGCATTATCGTAGGCGTCGCCGACACTGCCGATCGACGCCGCGATACCCTCGATGCTGAGAGTCTCGGAGAATGCAATAGACGTGTAGTGAGACCCGGCATCGCTATGGTGAATGAGGCCGTTGCTGATTCGCCTCCCTTGGTGGTCGCGTCGCCACAAGGTCAGGCGCGCGTCGGCCACCGTGGTCGGCAGGGATCGTGGTGCGGTGACGGCCCCTCGGACCAGCCCGGCCAGGCCCTCGTCGCGCATCAACCGGTCGATCGTGCAGGCCGCCGCACGGTGGCCCTGACGGCGTAGGTGTGCGGTCATCTCTCGTCGTCCGTACATGCCTTCTGGGGTGCCTGTCGTGGCGCGCAGCGCATCGGTCAGATAGGCGTCGGTGATCGTCCGAGCCGATGGTTGGGCGGTTTTCCAGTTGCGATACGTGCGTGGGGTGACCTGGACGCCTTGCTCGGTGAGCACGCGACAGATCGACTCGACCCGATATCGACATGCACGCATCTGATCGATGAAATCACAGATCAGCGGTGGCGAGGGTCGAGTTCCCTCGCGAAGAAAATCGACGCAGCTTTGAGAACCTCGTTGGCCTCTTTCAGATCCCGGACCTCACGCTCCAGGTCCTTGATCCGCTGCCGCTCGACCGTGCTCGGCCCAGGCACCTGCTGGGCATCGACTTGCGCCTGCACCGTCCACTGGCGCAGCGACTCGACCCCCACGCCGACCTTCGGCCCGATCGCTTGACACGCCGCGTACACCGACCGGTACTCGTCGAGGTGGTCGAGCACCATCTTCACGGCCCGGGCACGCTGCTCGGGCGGGTAGCGCTCGGACATGATCCACATCCTCCACAAGGAAGGAAGCGGCACCGAACCCGGGACGGTTCAAACAACGCGTGGTCGGAGTTCGTGCCCTTCCTCGACTACGACGTCGAGATCCGCAAGGTCATCTGCTCCACGAACGCGATCTGGGTGTTTGGATCAAGGAGTCGGTCAGGGCGTTGCTTCCCCGGCCGACGCTCGAGGCGGCCAGCCCCGACTCTGAACGCAATTGACGCCGTGAGGTTGTCTTCGATTCGAAGTGTCGGGCTGGCCGCGTGAGCGCAGGCCCGCGGCGCCTGGCTTGAAGAGAGCCTGCCTGACTCAACCCAGATCTGCCGACACCGCGGGTCTGCGCTGTCCACGATAGGTCACGCAGACGGGAACAGGTGTTGACGCACGAGCACGGTGTCGCGGGGATCGACCCCCACAAGAATACGGCTACCATCGCAGTCCTCGATCATCGAGGCGGGATGGTCGACAACAAGTCATTCCCCATCACCGAGGACGGTATTGACGAGCTGCTGACATTCCTGCTTGGCGTCGAGCTGATGATCGACCGGATCGGCATCGAAGGATCGGGATATCTCGGCCGGCCGCTGGCCTTCGCGCTCGAGGCTGCCGGTTACGACGTGCGCGAGGTCCAGGCCAACCGCACCGCGGAGCGGCGCAAGCGCCGTCGCCGGGCCAAGACCGACGCCGAGGACGCGGAGGCCATCGCCCGAGAGGCTCTCAGCGACCCTGAGCTGCCCCCCGCCGGGAAGCACACCGCACCCAGCCCGTCATGGCAGACTCTCACGGTGATCCGCGACTGGCGTGAATCACTTGTCCTGCAGCGTGTCCGGCTGCTCACCGAGTCCGAAGCCGTCCTCGTCACGCTTCCCATCGCCATCCGCGCCACGTTGCCCTCGACCAGCCGCGTTCTCCCGCAGCTCCAGTCCCTGGTCGACGGCGTCGCGACCCCCGATCTGCTCGGACCAGCCGAGCGGCTCAAGCTCGACCGGCTCGCGGCCAGCCTCAGCGACATCATCACTCTGACGGCGCGGATCAAGGAACTCGACCGGCAGATTCCCGCCCTCCTCAGCGACCTTGGCTGCACCCTCACAGAGATGCGCGGGGTCGGCGTGGTCACGGCCATGGATCTTCTGGTCGAGATCGGCGATCCGTGCCGGTTCACGACCGAGGCTCAATTCGCACGCTGGTGCGGAATCGCACCCGTCGCGCTCTCATCGGGCGAAGGCCACGGGCCCGCCCGTCGGCACCGCCTCGATCTGGGCGGCAACCGAGCTGTCAATTCTGTTCTGCACATCGTGCACGTCACGCAAGTCCGATGCCACCCGCCGGCGAAAGAATACATCGCGAAACGGGTCGCCGACAATAAGACGTCATGTAGCGGCGCCCGCGGCGCAGCGCGACGTCGTCGACGCTGAGCACCGGCGGTGTCGGGGCGGCCGGTAGTGGTAGCGCCATCAGTGCGCGTA